>DASYMJ010000282.1:0-8299 GCA_036009105.1 Thermoanaerobaculia bacterium
GCGATCTGCTGCGGAGAGGGATGCTGGTGGAGACGTGAACCTGTCGGGCCGGCTCTCAGCCGGCCCAATCGCGGCATACCGGACCTGCCAGGCTTTGGGCCGGCTGAGAGCCGGCCCTGCATTTTTCACTGCCACACCGCGAGCAGCGACTGGTGCTGGGAGCGCAGGCGCTGCGCCTCGGTGTCGGGGCGGGCGGCGGGGCGGGGCCAGAGCGCAACCAGCATCACCGAGGCGCCGAACACGATGTAGAAGCCGACTTCGGTGGAGTGGCTGCCGGCGGGGAAACTCTGCAGCCAGCCGATGGCCAGCGCGCCGAGAGCGACGGCCACGTCGAGGGCGCGGCGGATTTCGGGCTTGCGGATGAGGCGGGCGTACGACAGCACGGCGGCGAGGGCGTAGAGCGTGCCGAGGAAGGCCATGCGGGCCGTCTCGACGCGGGCGGCATCGGTCAGCAGGGGGAGAGCGGCGATCGAGGTGGCGAGCACGAGGTCGGTGGCAAAGCGTTTCATGGATGTGTCCTCCGTCATTACGTGTACTAGGCTACTAATACAGTGTGGCTGTGACGGCGGTTTGTCAAGAGCTGGTGGTACCTTTGTCGACGGATTGGCGATCAGCGGTCAGCGGTCGGCGATCAGGACAACGGAAGGACGGATCGCCGATCGCTGATCGCCGATCGCTACATTTGCGAACCATCCAGGCCACCGAATACGTCACCCCGCTCCGGGAGGGGGGCTCGCTGCCGGCCATCGTCGCGGGCGACGACGACGGCACGTACGTCCTCAAGTTCCGCGGCGCGGGGCAGGGCGTGCGGGCGCTCATCGCGGAGCTGGTCTCGGGCGAGCTGGCCCGGACGCTGGGGCTGCCCGTGCCGGAGATCGTCTTCGCCGAGCTCGACCCGCGCATGGCCAGGACCGAGCCCGATCCGGAGATCCAGGACCTGCTGCGGCGCAGCGAGGGGCTCAACCTCGCGCTCGACTACCTGCCGGGCTCCATCACCTTCGACCCGCTGATCAAGGGACTGATGGATGGGCAGGCCCGCCTCGCCTCCTCCATCGTCTGGTTCGACGCGCTGGTGGGCAACGTCGACCGGACGGCGAAGAACACGAACCTGCTCATCTGGCACCGCGGGCTGTGGATGATCGACCACGGCGCGACGCTCATCTTTCATCACACCTGGGACGACTACCTCCAGCGCGCCCGCGCGCCGTACAGGCAGCTCGCCGAGCACGTGCTCCTGCCGTGGGGGGGCGAGGTGGAGGCCGTCGATGAGGAGCTGGTCAACAGGTTGACGGCGGCGGCGATCGAGGAGATCGTGCAGCTCATCCCCGAGCCGTGGCTGGGCGATGAGCCGCGCTTCGCGACCGTCGACGATCATCGCCAGGCGTACAGGGACTATCTGCTGCGGCGGCTGCAAGCGCCGCGAAGCTGGGTGGAGGATGCCGTTCGTGCCCGAGCGTCACTCGTTTGATTACGCCGTCGTCCGCGTGGTGCCGCGCGTGGAGCGGGGGGAGTTCCTCAACGCCGGCGTGATCCTCTTCAGCTCCACCGCCGCCTGGCTGGGGGCAAAGATCGGCCTCGATCGCGAGCGGCTGCGCGCCATCGCGCCGGACATCGACATCGAGCTGATCGAAACGTATCTGGAACAGATCCCGAAGATCTGCGCGGGCGGCGGCGAGGCGGGCTCGATCGGGCAGCTGCCGCAGCGGGCGCGCTTCCACTGGCTGGTGGCGCCGCGCAGCACGATCATCCAGATGTCGCCCGTCCACGCGGGAGTGCATCACGACCTCGGCGCAGCGCTGGGCAACCTCTTCGACAAGCTGGTGCGCGCGCCGAGCCGGTAGATGAAGATCGAGTAGCCCGCCTCCCCCACCCGCTGCGCGCCGAGGGACTCGAGCTTGCGCTTCCAGTACTCGCGCATGCCGGGGCTGGCGGTCAGACCCTCGTACGCGCCGGCGCTGATGGCGAGATAGCCGGGCACGCGCAGTTGCGAAACGTCCGCGGCCGGCTCGGCCCAGTGGCCGAACGGCAGGTTCACGTGCGGCACGCCGTAGTAGCGCGGATCGGCGGAGCCGAAGTAGACCAGGTTGACTGGCTCGCCGAATCGCTTCTCACCGAGGCGCTCGAGGTCCTGGCCCCAGTCGAAGTTCGAGTCGAGGAGCTCCTCGTAGCCGTGACCGGGACCGCCCGCGAATTCGTTCATGTACGAAAGATGGCGGCCCCACATCGGCGAGGCCGGCAGCACGATGAGCGCGCTGAGCGCGGCCAGCGCGCCTCCAAGGAGCGCCGCCCGATGTTTCGCCAGCGAGCCGCAGAGCACGTAAAGCAGCGGATAGATGGGGAGGATGTGGCGGTGGCCGATGTTCAGCGATGAGGTCATCGACACGAGCATGTAGAGCGCGACCGGGACGAGGAGGAACGGCAGCGCGGGACTGCGCGTCTTCCGGGCCAGGAAGAGGGCCACCAGGATGAGGGCGATGGCGGGGATGCTCGTCTTGTAGAGGAAGGTGCGGAGGAAGTAGCTGGGGAAGCCGCGGTTGGAGAACTCGCCGCCCAGAAAGCTCGGCCTCACCAGCGAGCTGCGCATGGTCGAGGCGAGGCCGAAGAGATAAGCCTCCGGGAGGAGGTGGCGGTCGTACGCGAAGAGCAGCGACTTGCCGAACAGGCCGATGGGCGCCGAGTCGCGCAGGGCCTGCACGGCCTGCTCGGGAGGGCCGTCCGGGTATTGCTGGAGGAGCGCTTTCGTGGCGTACCAGTCATCGACCACGATGCGCATCCGCAAAGGCTCGGAGCTGGCGCGGAAGCGGAAGCCGTAGATCGACCAGATGGCCAGGAGCGTGGCCGCGGCGGCGAGGGCGATCACCATCGCTGCCTTTCTGGTTCGGTGAAACAGCGCGATCAGCAGCACCATCGGGATCAGGGTCAAGGCGCTGAACTTGGCAATCTGAGCGAGGGCGAAGAATGCCGCGAAGGCGGAGGCATCCCACCAGGTAAACCTGCGCAGCGCGCGCCAGAAGAAGTAGAGCGCGGCGCACATCAGCGCGGCGACGCCGACGTCGGTCGTGACCAGCCCGCCATGCCCGAGGAAGCTCGGATCGAAGGCGACGAGCACGGTGGCCAGCGCCGCCCCCCACCACCCCCACGCCTCCCGCGCCCAGGCGAACACCACCACACAAGCAAGCACGCCGAAGAGCAGCAGCACGAGGCGCGCGCGCGTGAACATGGAGTCCGCATCGTTGAGGAAGGCAGAGCGCGGCAGCGGCTCGGTGGTGGGCACGTCGAGGAACGCGTCGCGCAGGCCGAAGAAGAGCTCGTGCGCGTAGAGCCACTGGCCCAGCGGACCGGTGAGCGCGTCCGCCCACGGCTTCTCCAGACGCGGAGACTCGGTGACGTGCATGGAGAGCAGCGGCAGAGCGGCCAGCTTCTTGAGCAGCGGAGGATGCTCGGCGTTGAGGCGGTAATCGCCGGTCTGGAGATACGAGTAGCCGGCGGCCAGATGCGTCGGCTCGTCCACCGTCGGAGAGGTGGTCAGGATGTTGACGATGGCCAGGGTGAGGTAAGAGAGGAGAGCAACGACGGAGATGATGATGGGGACGTGAGGGGCCGGCTGGAGAGCCGGCCCTGCGTTTCGCTTCCGCGTCAAACGGCCACCGGCTCCTCGGCCGTGATCAATTGCCGCAGCACGAACGGCAGGATGCCGCCGTGCTCGTAGTAGTCCACCTCGATCGGCGTGTCGATGCGCACCGTCACCGGCACCTCCCGCGTCGCGTCGCCCTTGCGGATCACCAGCGTCGCCTGCTGCCGGGGGCGGAGCACGCCCTCGATGCCGGTGATGTCGAACGTCTCGGTGCCGTCCAGTCCCAGAGAGATTGCATTCGTTCCTTCCTCGAACTGCAGCGGGAGGACGCCCATCCCTACCAGGTTGGAGCGATGGATCCGCTCGAAGCTCTGCGCCGCGACGGCGCGGACGCCGAGGAGCTTGGTGCCTTTGGCGGCCCAGTCGCGGGAGGAACCGGTGCCGTACTCCTGGCCGGCGAAGACCACCAGCGGCGTCCCCTCCTGCTGGTAGCGCATGGCGGCGTCGAAGATGTCCAGCCGCTCGCCGTCCGGCTGGTGCGCGGTCACGCCGCCCTCCACGCCCGGCAGCATCAGGTTCTTGATGCGGACGTTGGCGAACGTGCCCCGCGTCATCACCCGGTCGTTGCCGCGGCGCGATCCGTAGCTGTTGAAGTCCTCCGGCTGCACGCCGTTCTCGAGCAGGTAGCGGCCGGCCGGCGACTTCACCTTGATCGCGCCGGCCGGGCTGATGTGATCCGTCGTCACCGAGTCGCCGAAGATGGCCAGGGCGCGCGCGCCGCGGATGTCCGCCGCCTTGCCGGGGGACATGGTGAAGTCGCTGAAGAACGGCGGCTCCTGGATGTAGGTCGACTTGCGGTCCCAGGAGTAGAGCTGCCCCGCCGTGGAGGGGATCTCGTTCCACAGCGGGTTCTGCTCGGAGAAGTTCGAGTAGAGGCGGCGGAAGTCTTCCGGATCGATCGATGCGGCCATGACCTCGCGGATCTCGTCCATCGACGGCCAGACGTCTTTGAGGTAGACCTCGTTGCCGCTGCGGCTGCGTCCCAGCGGCTCGTTGGTGAGGTCGATGTCGATCCGGCCGGCCAGGGCGAAGGCGACCACGAGCGGCGGCGACATCAAAAAGTTGGCGCGGATCGACTGGTGGACGCGCGCCTCGAAGTTGCGGTTGCCGGAGAGCACCGAGACGCCGATCAGGTCGTGCTTGACGATGGCCTCCTCGATGGCCGGATCGAGCGGGCCGGAGTTGCCGATGCAGGTCGTGCAGCCGTACCCGACGAGGTAGAAGCCGAGCTGATTCAGATACTTATCCAGACCCGACTTGCGGTAGTACTCCGTCACCACGCGGGAGCCGGGACCGAGCGAGGTCTTGACCACGCTCGACACGCGCAGGCCGCGCTCGACCGCCTTCCTGGCCAGCAGGCCGGCGGCGATCATCACCGAGGGGTTGGAGGTGTTGGTGCAGGAGGTGATGGCCGCGATGAGGACGTCGCCGTGGTGCAGCTCGGCCACGGCGCGGGGGAACTCGGAGCCCATGTCCGCCACCTCGACGCGGTCCGGCGTCGGGCGGTTGTTCATCATCTCTTCCTCGGTGGTGACGCTGGTGTTCTTGGTCTCGTGCGGATGGGGCGCCGTTTCCGGCGCCTGCTCGCCGCCGCCGGCCACGATGCCGCTCGCATCGTCCGCGACGCCGACCACGGTGCGCAGCTTGCGCTCGATCTCCGAGGCCGGCTTGCCGTAGCCGTTCGGCGGCTCGGCCTGCAGCATGTTCGTGAACTGGTTCTTCAGCGCGTCGAGCTCGATGCGGTCCTGCGGCCGCTTCGGCCCGGCGACGCTTCCCCGCACCGTGGCCAGGTCGAGCTCCAGCACTTTCGTGTAGGCGATGCCGTCTTCCTTCTTCGGCATCCCGAACAGCCCCTGCGCCTTGTAGTACTGCCGCACCACATCCACCTGCTCCTCGGTGCGCCCGGTCTGGAGCATGTACTTGCACGTCTCTTCATCCACCGGGAAGTAGCCCATGGTGGCGCCATACTCGGGCGACATGTTGGCGATGGTGGCCCGGTCGGCGAGGGAGAGCGAGGCGGCCCCTTCGCCGAAGAACTCCACGAACTTGCCGACCACCTTAGACTTGCGCAGCATTTCGGTGATGGTGAGCACGAGGTCGGTCGCGGTGACGCCTTCCTTCAGCGCGCCGGAGAGGTGGACGCCGATCACGTCCGGCGTCAAAAAGTACACCGGCTGCCCCAGCATCCCCGCCTCGGCCTCGATGCCGCCAACCCCCCAGGCCACGATGCCGAGGCCGTTGATCATGGTGGTATGCGAGTCTGTTCCTACCAGGGTATCGGGGTACCACACGCCGTCCTTCTCCAGGACGCCGCGGGCGAGGTACTCGAGGTTGACCTGGTGGACGATGCCGATGCCCGGCGGCACCACCTGGAAGCCGTTGTAGGCCTGCATGCCCCACTTGAGGAACTCGTAGCGCTGCTTGTTGCGCTTGAACTCGATCTCCATGTTCTTCTGCAGGGCGTCTTCGCTGGCGAAGAAGTCGACCTGCACGGAGTGGTCGATGACCAGATCGACCGGGACGAGCGGCTCGATGATGCGCGGCTCCTTGCCGAAGCGGGAGGCGGCGGAGCGCATGGCGGCCAGGTCGACCAGGAGCGGCACGCCGGTGAAGTCCTGGAGCAGGACCCGGGCGACCATGAAGGGGATCTCGTCCTGCCGTTCGGCGTTGGGCTGCCAGCCGGCCAGGGTGCGGACGTCGTGCTCGGTGATCTTGCGGCCGTCGACGTTGCGCAGCACGGACTCGAGGACGATGCGGATGCTGACCGGCAGCTTCGAGATCGCGCCGACGCCCGCCTTTTCCAGCTTCGGCAAGGAGTAGAACTGGCCGTGAGGGAAGGTATCGAGTGTGTCGAAAGTGTTGTGCGGCATAGCGTCCGGAGTCTATCGCACCGCGATGAGCGAAACGTAGGGCCGGCTCTCCAGCCGGTCCCAAGCGCGGCATGCCGGATCGGCCACCATGGCCGGCTGGAGAGCCGGCCCTGCGTTTGCGCCGCGTGTACAGCAAGGGGCCGATGGTAGACTCGCCGGAAAACAAGCGAGGTCACACATGTCCGTCATCCCGGCCCTCGACGAGCGTATCCGTTCCCGCCATCTGCTCGATCACACCTTCTACCAGCGCTGGACCGCCGGCACCCTGACCCGGGGCGAACTGCAGGAGTACGCGCGGCAGTACTGGCACTACGCCCTCGCCTTCCCCACCTTCATCAGCGCCATGCACGCCCAGTGCGATGACATCGGCACGCGCCAGTTGCTGCTCGAGAACCTGGTCGAGGAAGAGCGCGGCCCGGAGAACCATCCCGAGCTGTGGCTCCGCTTCTGCGAGTCGCTCGGCCTCGACCGCGATGCGGTGCGCAACGGCGCCGCGAACGACGCCACGCGCACGCTGATCGCCACCATGCGCTCGCTGGCCCGCGAGGGCGCACTGCATCAGGGGCTCGCCGCGCTCTATGCGTACGAGTCGCAGATTCCGGCGGTGGCGAAGGCGAAGCTGCAGGGGCTCGCCGAGCGCTACGGCATCAGCGCGGAGCGCGACGTCGCCTTCTTCGCGGTGCACATGGAGGCGGACGTCGTCCACTCCGAGACTTCCCGCGCTCTCCTCACCTCTCTTTGCGACTCCGACACGAAAGCGCAACAGGCGCAGGACGCCACGCAGCGCACACTCGATGCGCTCTATCGGTTTCTCGACTCGGTAACCGCGTGATGCCATGAAACGGTCGCTCGTCGCCCTCTCGCTGGTCCTGCTGACGCTGCCGGCTGGCGCGCAGGCACGGCGGAGGGCGACGCTGCCGCCGCGGCTCTCGGATGCGACGCCGGCCGGCTGGCTGGCCAATCACGCCTGGCGCATCGAGTCGACGCAGGCCGGCGCATCGCTGCGCGACCTCGAGCCGCTGCGCAACCTCATCGGCAACGCGGGCCTGGTCGGCCTGGGCGACGGCACGCACGGCACGCACGAGTTCTTCGAGATGAAGCTGCGCACCATCGAGTTCCTGGTCCGGGAGATGGGCTTCACCGCCGTGGCGATGGAAGCGCCGTTCGCTGACTGGACCCAGCTCAACGACTACGTCCTGGGCGGCCAGGGCGACCCCCGCACGATCCTCCTCCAGCACCGCGGCCTCGGCTATTTCATGTGGGCCAACGACGAGGTCGTGGCCATGGCGAACTGGATGCGCGAGTACAACATGACGCGCGGCGAGAGGCCGCCGGTGCAGCTCGCCGGCATGGACGTCTTCGACCTGGCCGGCGCGCGCACGGTGGTGACCCAATATCTGGAGCGCGTCGATCCCTCCAGGGCGGCCTCAGCGCGCGTGACGTACTCGCTCTGCGCGCCGCAGCCGCTCACCGGGCCGATGGCCGGCCAGTGCGCGGCGGAGACGGAAGCGATCCGGGCCGACCTCGCCGCGCGGGAGACGGAGCTGACCGCCCGCAGCTCGGCGCGCGAGTTCAACTACGCGCTGCACGGCGCGACGCTGGTGGCCACCGACTACCCAACGCAGGGCAGGAACGGCGGCCTGATCTCGCACCGCGACGAGGCGATGGCCGACTTCGCGCAGTTCATCCGCGGCCGGCAGACCACCGGGAAGCTGATCGTCTGGGCGCATCAGGAGCACCTCAGCAAGAACGACCGGCAGGTGGACCCCGGCAAGTCGACCGCACAGTTCCTGGC
>DASYMJ010000283.1:0-17019 GCA_036009105.1 Thermoanaerobaculia bacterium
GGGCGGGAAAGGCTACGCGGAGTGGACGCGGCGTGCTGAAGTTTCCGTTCCGAGGAGGTGGATTCGCGCCGAGGAAGAAGTCCTCGGCGCGGCGGAGGATCCGAGGTAGGGGGGCGGTCAGCAGGCGGTGGAGCCGACGAAACCGACCTGGTGCCAGCTGCCGTTGCACTTGTGGTAGTAGTAGTAATAGTGGCCGATCGTGGCGCACGACCACAGCTCGATCTGCAGCCACTCCCCGTCCTGCACCCCATCGCTCGTCTCGTTGTGATCGCAGTCCTCCCGCCAGGTGCCCACCACCTGTTGCTGCGAGTCGTAGTACGTGTAGTTGTAGTCGAAGTCGTTGGTGGCGCGGGCGGTGGGGAGGGGAATGGAGACGGAGCCGATGAGGACGAGGGCCGCAAGGGTGAGGCGAAGGACCTGACGCATGATTTTCTCCTTTCACAGGAGAGCGTAAGACCCGGCGCCTTCTCTACGGTAGTGTGGATATTTTCAATACCACGACCTCCTGCAATCGCTCACCGCCGAGGTCGCCGTGCTGCGCGGCGCGCGCGTAGACGATGGCAGGATCGCCGGCCGTCCTCCCGTGCGCGCAGCCGGAAAGCAGCAGCACGAGGAGAAGGGTTGTGCCGCTCCCCCTCTCCCCGGACGGCGGGGAGAGGGGGCTGGAACAGCTCACCGCAGGTCCTGGGCCAGGATCTGCTCGCGGGCGAAGCCGCTCACGTTCGAGATCTCGTCCACCACGCCGATGGAGATCTTGTTCAGGCCGCGCTCCATCAGCAGCTCGAGCTGGTACGTGTAGTACTTGCCCTTGGTCTTCTCCATCTGATCGTTGTCGATGTGGATCTGGTGCGACTGGCGGTTCACATCGGACATGTCGCCGTTCTTGTCGCCGACCACCACGTAGACGTCGAAGCCGCCCGCGTAGCCGTTCTCGCCCTGGGGGAGGAAGGTCAGGCTCTCCATCGGGATCTGCACCTCGATGGGGACGCGGTAGAGGTCATCATCGGCCGCGCGCGGGGTGTCGGCCTTGACCAGGATCTTGAGGTCGTTCGCCTTGGTGCGGTAGAGGAGGTTGGCGATCACGCGGTCGCTCATCTCGGCGAAGGTCGACTTCTCCACGAACGACTGGCGGGCGCGGGCGATGTAGTTGCGGTTCTTCACCCGCACCTGCAGGTTCTTCTGGCGGTCCACTCTCTCCACGCCGGCCCGGTAGCCAAGCGAGTAGTACGACTCGAGATCGCGGTTGATCCTGTTGAACGCTTCCTTGAAGTTGTTGGTCTGGATGGAGGCGATGCCGCCGGTCATGTCCGCCATCATGAGCATCGAGTCGGTGGTGTTGGAGAGGGCGGCCTGGGAGACCTGGAACGACACCGGCCGGTCATTTTCGGCCGAGTTCTCGCTGCCGGCGGAAAGGCCGCCGGCGTGGACGGTGTACATGGTGATGCCGTTCGCGTTCGCCGTCCTGGCGACGTCTTCGATCAGCGAGTGCGAGTCGAAGTTCATCCCTTCCAGCATGGTGCTGCCCTGCTGCCAGCCTTTGTCCTTGGCCACCTCGTCGATGTAATAAAACATCTCGCGGCCGGGCTGCATGGGGAAGCCTTCGCTGGTCAGCACCAGGATCTTCTTCCCCTCCACGCCGGCCAGGGTGCCCATCAAAGCGTTGATGGAGGCGACGCTCTGCCGCAGGTCGTGCTCCACGGAGGCGGCGTAGGAGCGGGCCGAGGCGACGGCGCTGGTGTAGTCCGTGGCGTCGCGCACGCGGCTCTCGATGTCTTTGCGCTCGCTGATGTTGGACAGGCCCATGGCCGACTCGCCGGCGATCACGTCCAGGATCTGCTGCACCTGCACCGGGTCGCGGGTGAACGGCACGCGCACCTTCATGGAGCGGTTGAAGGTGGCGACCATGGCTTCGTCGCCCGGGCGCATCACGTTCTTCACGAAGTCCTTCATCTGGGTGAAGACGCGGTTGCGGTTGAACGGGGCGAGGGAGAGGTTGTCGATGTAGAAGATGATGCGGCGCTTGAGATTGTCCGGGATCTCCGGCCGCTTCTGCGTCACGCCGGGCGTCGGCGCGGGCTCGGCCGGGATGTCCGGGCTGGTCACCTTCGTCCCTTCCACCTCGAAGAAGTTGGTGATGGGGACGAGGCGGTTGTTCTCCAGGATCTCGAAATCATCCCTGGTCAGCCCCTTGATGACGTTCCCCTTCTTGTCCGTGACCACGACGTCGACGTTGATGACGCGCACGTCCACGGTCTCCACGAGTTTGCCGAGGGGGGTGTTGGCCGGCGCTTCCTGAGCGCGGGTGGGAAGGATGGTCAGGGCGGCGACGAAGGCCGCGGTGGCGAGTCGGACGTATTGGCGCAAACAGTGCTCCCGGGTGCTTCGTAGTTAGTGAGACGGGCGGCCGGCTCGCGGCGTTCTGTTACGTGCGAGAATACAGGGCCGCCGCATTCAAACCGGCGGCTGAGGCGAAACAATTTCCCGATGAGAGGCTTCGGCCAAACCCATCCCGGTAAACAAGATCCGCTGCAGTTCGCAAAGATGGCGGGGGCGGGGAACGACTTCGTCATCATCGACAACCGGGCGAGCCGGATCACCAGTCCGTCCGAGCTGACCAGGCGCCTCTGCACGCGCCGCCTCTCCGTCGGCGCCGACGGCCTGATCCTCATCGAGCCCTCGGCCCGCGCCACCTTCCGCATGCGCTACCTCAACGCCGACGGCTCGCCGGCCGACTTTTGCGCGAACGGCACGCGCTGCGCGGCGCGCTTTGCGTTCCTCAACGTGATCGCGCCGAAGCGGATGACCATCGAGACCGATGCGGGCGTGGTCGGCGCGGAGGTGGCGGACGGCGGCGCGGTGACGCTCTCGCTTCCCTCGCCGCGCATGTTCCGCCCCGACCGGCCGCTGCGCGTGGGCGAGCAGATCATCCGGGGCAGCTCGATCCTGGTCGGCGTGCCGCATTACGTCGTCTTCCTGCGGCGCGACCTCTGGCAGCAGGACATCGATGCGCTGGGGCGCGCGATCCGCCATCATCCCGAGCTCGCGCCGGAGGGCGGCGCGAACGTGAACTTCGTGCAGCTCCGCGACTGGCGCGCCATCGACGTGCGCACCTGGGAGCGCGGGGTGGAAGGGGAGACCCTCGCCTGCGGCTCGGGCGTGGTGGCCTCGGTGGCGGTGAGCGCGCTGTATCAGAAGGTGAAGTCGCCGGTGACGGTGCTCACCCGCAGCGGGATCTCCCTGGAGGTGTGGTTCGAGCTGGCCGGCGGCGAGGTGCGCGAGGTGCGGCTGAAAGGGGATGCGCGCCTGGTCTACCGCGCCGCTCTGACTCCGGAAACGATCGAAGGGTTTGACCCGGAGTGGGTGCGCAATCCGAGCCTTGAGCCTGCCAGTCGCGAGTAGCCTCGCCGCGGCGGCCGCGCTGTTCGCGGTGGCGCCGCAGGCAACCCCCATCGACCGCGCGCTGCCGTTGGTGGGGCTGCTGCTCGCGCTGCTGGCCCTGCTCGCGGAACGGTGGTGGGCGGCGGTGGTGATGGCCTTGCCGCTGCTGGCCCTCGCCGCGATCTCTTTCTCCGATGACTACTCCCGCCTCCTCGCCTATGGCGTCATTACGGCGATCGCGTTCGCCGCCGCGTTGTACGTTGCGCCACTCGACCGCTGGCGCGCCTCGGCGTTCGTGATCGCGGGCGTGCTGCTGCTGCGCTGGATTCCGCCGCGGCATGTGGTGCGGGAGCTGGTCGTGATGGCGGGGGCGCTCGCGATTCTGCACGCGTTCCGGCGCCCTTCCGCGTTTGCCGTGGCGCTGGCTCTCCTCATCGCCCTCTTCACGCCCGGGGTGCCGATGCGCACCGCGGTGCTGCCGTTCCTCGTCGCGGCGATCGTATTCGTGGTTCGGCCCCGCGTGCCGGCAATCGTCGGCGCGTTGCTCGCGGCGCTCCTCCTCCTCTTCTTCCCCTGGAGTGGCGTGCTGGCGCGCGCGACTCCGCTGTTGCGCCTGTTGCCTCGTCCGGAGGCGCGGCGCCACGGCGTCAACATCGCGCTCGCGCCGGGGGAGTCGACCACGCTGGAGGTGCCGTGGAACATGAGGTGGCTGATCGTCTCCGCCTCGAACGCCTCGCGCATGAAGCGCGGCGAGCTCCTCGGCCGCATCGACGACCAGCCGATCCGCATCGGCGACGTGGCCGACTGGGGCGCGCGGCGGCGGGAGCACTCGTACCAGTCGCGCAATCCGCTGCCGCGCGATCCGGCCGGCAAGCTGCGCGCGTATGGCTATGACGCCTGGATCGACGGCGCGGGACGGATCGCGCTGCCGGCCGGCGCGCAACACATCACCGTGACGGCGGACGGCGCGCTGGACAAAGAAGTCCGCCTGCAGATCGAGGCCTTCCAGTGATCGCCGCCCTGATCTTTCTGCTGCTGCCGCTCGTCGTTTTCCGCGGACGACTGCTCCTGCGCTGGTACGGCTTCGAGCTTGCGAGCTACGGGTTCGCCTTCGTGGTCCGGAGGCAGCTGACCATCGATCCGTACTTTGCCGTGGTCCTGTTTTTCACGCTGAAGCTGGCCGCCTTCGCGCTCGTGCTGGCGAATGCGAAAGAGGTGAAGTGGTCAGCCAACCGCGCAGCGCTCATCGCGGCGCTCATCTACGCGCTGCTGGTGCCGGCCATGTTGCGCACCTCCATCGACGGCGACGAGCCGTACTACCTGCTGGCCACCGAGTCGCTCATCCACGATCGCGACCTCGACCTGGCCAACCAGTACCGCGACCTGGCCCACTCGCAGACCGGCCGCACCGATCTCGGGCCGCAGCTCGGCGATCCGATCGGCCCGCATGGCGAGCGCCCATCGCGCCACGAGCCGTTCCTGGCCCTGCTGCTGATCCCCGGCTATCTCCTCGGCGGCCTGCGCGGCGCCATCGCCACGGTCGTTTTGTTCGGCGTGCTGCTCGTCCGCTCCACGGTCAGGATGCTGGAAGACGAAGGGATCGACGACGGCACCATCCGGGCCGTCTTCCCCTTCTTCGCCTTTGCGCCGCCGGTGCTGTTCTACGCGGCGCGCATCTGGCCCGAGGTGCCGGGGGCGTTCTTCTTCGTGGAGGCTTTGCGCGGCGTGCGGCAGCGGAGGCCGAAGCGCTGGCTGCCCGCCCTGCTCGGCCTGGTGCTGCTCAAGCTGCGCTTCCTCCTCGTCGGCGCGCCGCTGGCGGCGATGGCCTTCCGGCGGAAGCGGATGCTGCTGATCGTGGTGGCGATCCCGGCGGCGATCGTCTTCTTCATCTCCGGCAGCGTGACGAACGTCCATCACTGGCGCGAGCTGCTGCCGTACGCTCCGAAGAACTACTTGGCCGGTCTGTGCGGCCTGCTCGTCGACGGCGCGGCCGGCATCGCCTTCCAGGCGCCGTTCTACCTCCTCGGCATCGCCGCTTTGTTCCGGTGGCGCCGGACGCCGGAAGGCTTCCGTTTGGGGATGATCGCCGCGGCGCTCTACATCCTCTATCTATTGCCGCGATCGGAATGGCATGGCGGGTGGTCGCCGCCGTTGCGCTACATCGTCTTCCTGATGCCGGTCCTGGCCCTCGGCGCCGCCGCGATGTGGGAGCGCCTCTCGGCCGGCGTCGTGGCGCTGCTCTCGCTGTGGACCATCGGGCTCGTGGCACACGGCGTGGCGTTTCCCTGGCGGCTGTTCCACATCGCCAACGGCGAGAGCGAGATGGGGGAGTGGCTGTCCATGCACACGCATGTCGATTACTCCCGCTTCTTCCCCAGCTTCATCCGCATCAACGAGGCGGCGTGGATCGGCGTGGCCGTGCTGCTGGTGCTGCTCTTCGTGCGGCTGCGCTCCGAGTTTGTGGCGCCGCTCGCAACCATCGCCGTGGCCGCCCTCGCGTTCGCGGCGACGAGGCCGCCGACGCACGTCGAGTTCGAGGATGCGCACGTGGAGCACCTCGGCGGCGAGCTCTATCCGCCCGAGTACACCGTGGCGCGCTTCAGCTATCGCGGCGGCTGGTTGCTGCGCGAGGGCGAGGCTCTAGCGGTAAACGCCCGGCGCGGTAGCTGGACGATGCAGATTCGCGCGCCGCAGGGCGCGGCGATCGACGTGGGCGGGCGGGGCTACTCGCTGCGGCCGACGGGCGAGGAGTACGTCAAGCTGCGCGTGGAGGTGCCGAGGGAGGGGCGGGTGGTGGTGCGGGTGGTGGCGGGAGGGGTGATCCTGGACAGGATGGACCGTGACTGACGTCGACGTGATCGTCCTCGACCTCGACGGCGGCGCGATGCTCGAAGCCTGCCTCGCCTCCATCGCCGCGCAGACGGTGCAGCCGCGGACAGTGATCGTCTTCGACAACGGCTCGCAAACGCCGACGCGCAACGCCACCGCGCGCAGCGAACGGAACCTCGGTTTCGCGCGCGGGGCCAACGCGGCGGTGAAGCATGCGAGTGCGCCGTTCGTGGCGCTCATCAACAACGACGTCGTGCTTGATAGGGACTGGCTGCAAACGGTCCGGGAGGCGATGGACCCAGGCACCGCGGCCGTGCAGACCATCCTGCGCACCGAAAGCGGAGACGTCGACGGCGCCGGCATCGACATCAGCAACGGTACTTACCGGCAGACGAAGGGCGGCAATGCCTGGGGCGTCTCCGCCACGGCCACGCTCTACCGCCGCGAGCTGCTCCATTTCGACGAGCGCTTCTTCGCGTATTACGAGGACGTCGAGCTTTGCGCGCGGCTGCAGGAGGGCGGGTGGCAGACCAGGGTGGTGCAGGCGATCAAAGCGACGCACAAGGGGTCGCAGTCCGCAAAGCACGTAAAGGCAAGGTATCTGCGGACGAGGAACCGCTACTGGGTGGCGCGGCTGCATCCGGGCATTGGCAGCATCAAAGCGCTGCTGTGGGAAGACGGCAAGCTCCTCCTGCGCGGGCGCTCCTCGCTTCGTGGCATGATCGCCGGCCTGTGTTCTCGGTTGTCGTAGCCACTCCTGACGCCGTTGGCGAGCGCATGGCGGGGCCGGGCATCCGCGCCACCTACCTGGCCCGCGAGCTCGGCAAACACTTTCCCACCACGCTCGTCGCGAAAGGCGACGACACCCGGGCGATCAGCGAGGCGTCCGTCATCATCGGCCAGCCGACGAGGGGTTTTCGCAAGCGCAAAGGGCAGCGCATCATCTACGACCTGTTCGACCCGCAGGTGCTCGAGCTGCGCGAGCTCTATGGTGCGAAGCCGTCGCTGAGACAGCGCGTCCACCTGGCGGCCGAATGGTGGCGGCTCACCTACGCCCTGCGCACGGCCGACCTGCTGATGTGCGCCACGCCGCAGCAGCGGGAGTGGTACCAGCAGCTGCAGAGCAGCGACACGCCGTGGATCGAAGTGCCGTTCGGCGTCGATCTGTCCGAGGTCAGGAACTGCCCGCCGGCGCAGGACAACATCGTGGTGTGGGGCGGGGGGGTGTGGGAGTGGCTCGACCCGGCCACGGCCGTGGATGCCATCCTCAAGCTGAACGAGGACGGCCTGCCCTGCCGGCTGCTGTTCATGGGGCGGGCCCGGCCGAACCCGCATGCCGTCGACCGGCGGCGGGAGAGCCGCTTCGACCGGCTGCTCGAGCGCGGCGGACCGTATGTTTCCGCCAATGACGAATGGGTGCCGTACGCGGAGCGATTGTCGTGGCTGCGCTCCGGCAAAATAGCTATGATGCTGCACCGCCCGACGGCGGAGGCTCGCCATTCGATCCGCACCCGGCTCTTCGACGCCCTGGTCGCGGGAGTCCCCGTCGTGGCAACAGAAGAAGGATTTGCAGCAGACCTGGTCGCAAACGAGGGCCTCGGCATCGTCGTCCCGCCCCTCGACGTCGATGCGGTGGCACGAGCAGTGCGGAAGCTCCTGACCGACGACGATTTCTACGCCCAATGCGTACACAATCTGGAACGCATCCGCCCGCGGTACTCGTGGGAGCTCGTGACGCGACCGCTGGTCGACGCGGTGAAACAATGGAAGCAAGACGAGTAGGTTGGGAAGAGGCGTCCGAGATCGCGAGCGATCTCTCGCCGGCAGCGCGGCTCCGAGTGACGCCGCGGCCGGTCGACGTCTCCATCCTCATCGTCACCTGGAACAGCGAGCGCTGGATCGAGCGCTGCCTCCGCTCCCTCGAGGCCGCCTGCGACGGGCTGGCCTACGAGGTCCTCATCTACGACAACGCCTCCGGCGACGGCACGCTGGGCCTGGTGCCGGAAGAGTCGGTGCACCTCATCCACTCGGCGGAGAACATCGGCTTCGCGGCCGGCACGAACCGCGCGTTCGCGCAGTCGCGCGGCCGCTACGTGTTCCTGCTCAACCCCGATTGCGAGCTCGCCCCCGGCGCGCTGACGCGTCTGGAAGCCTTCCTGGAGTCGCATCCGGAGATCTCGGCCGCGGCGCCGCTGCTGGAAGACGAGAGCGGCGGCTCGCAGCGGGAGTTCCAGCTGCGCCGCCTGCCCACCCTGCGCACGCTCGCCTCCGAGATCCTGCTGCTGGACAAGCTGTTCCCCGCGAACGGCGCCACGGCGCATTACCGGGCCCGCGATCTCGACCTCACCGAGCCGGGACCGATCGAGCAGCCGGCGGCGGCGGCGCTGCTCATCCGGCGCAGCGTCTTCGAGGAGGTGGGGCCGCTCGACGAGCAGTTCTCCCCGGCCTGGTTCGAGGACGTCGACTACTGCCAGCGGCTGGCCCGGGCCGGCAAGCAGATCTACTACGTGCCGGCCGCGGCGGCGAAGCACTTCGGCGGGGCGAGCCTGGAGCACATGCCGTGGGGGCGCTTCATCGACGTCTGGTACGGCAACATGTGGCGCTACGCGCGGAAGTGGCTGTCCCGCGGCGAGGCCGAGGGGCTGCGCTGGGTGATCATGGGGGGGATGGCTTTGCGGTGCGTGGCCGCGGTGGCTGGTTTTGCCCATCCGGAAGTCGGCCGGCGCGGCGCCCTCGAGGCGTACCTGCACGTGCTGAAGAGAGCGTGGAAGCGATGGAGCCCGGACTCGTCTCCGTCGTCCTCGTAACCTGGAACAGCGCGCCGTTCCTTCGCCGGTGCCTGGAAGGCATCCGGCAGCAGACGCAGCGGACGGAGCTGATTGTGGTCGACAACGGCTCTGCTGACCACTCGCTGTCCTTGATCGGCCAGCCCGCCACCATCATCCGGAACGAGGACAACCGCGGCTTCAGCGCGGCGGTCAATCAGGGGCTGCGCGTGGCACGCGGCGAGTTCGTGCTGCTGTGCAATCCGGACGCTTACCTTCTGCCGGACTACGCCGCGCGCCTCGCCGCCGCGCTGCAGGGCCAGGTCGGGATGGCCACCGGCAAGCTGCTCCATGCCGAAGGATTCGACATCACGCCGACGAACATCGTCGATACCAAAGGCATCCGCATGACCAGGTCGGGGCGGCACTTCGACATCGAGCAGGGGCTGCCCGATCGTGATGGCGAGGAGACGCGGGAGGTGTTCGGCGTCTCCGGCGCGGCGGCGATGTACACGCGGGCGTTCCTCGACGACGTGGCGGTGGGCGGCGAGGTGTTCGACGAAGATTTTCACACCTACCGGGAAGATGCCGACCTTTCCTGGCGGGGGCGGATCTTCGGCTGGAAGGCGGTATACGTGCCGGCCGCGGTCGGCTATCACGTCCGGACGGTGACGCCCGCGACGAGGCGGACGCTCCCGCCGTTCGTGAACATGCACTCGGTGAAGAACCGCTTCCTGCTGCGGCTGAAGAACCAGTCGCTCTGGCTCGCGCTGCGCAACGCGCCGTTCGAGCTGCCGCGCGATCTGGTGGCCATCGGCGCGGTGCTGACCATCGAGCGGACCTCGCTTCCGGCGCTGCGGTGGCTGTGGAAGAATCGCCGCCGGGTGATGGCCAAACGGCGCGACATCCAGCGGCGGCGGCGCGTCTCCGACCGCGAGCTGGCCAAATGGTTCCGATGAAGCTGGCCATCCTCGGCACGCGCGGCGTTCCCCCGGCCTACGGCGGCTTCGAGACGTTCGCCGCCGAGCTCGGGACGCGGCTGGTGGCTCGCGGGCACGAGGTCACCGTGTATTGCCGAGGCGAACGTAGGGCCGGCTCTCCAGCCGGCCCCTGGTACGGCATCGAGCGCATCGTCCTCCCCGCCCTGAATCACAAATACTTCGAGACGGTCAGCCACACCTTCCTCTCCGCGCTGGACGCGCTCCGCCGCGACTTCGACGTGGTCCTCATGTGCAACGCCGCGAACGCGTTCACCCTCCCCCTGCTGCGCGCCGCGCGCATGCCGGTGGCCATCAACGTCGACGGCATCGAGCGCAAGCGCCGCAAGTGGAACGCGCTGGGCCGCGCGGTGTACGCCATCGGCGAGTCGTTCTCCGTCGTGTTCGCCGACCAGGTGGTCGCCGATGCCGACGTCATCGCCGATTACTACCGCGCGCGGTACTCGATCGAGCCGGTGATGATCCCGTACGGCGCCGGCTTTCCGGCGGAGGACGACACGGATGTGCTGGAGCGGCTGGGCATCCGCGGGTACATCCTCTATGTCAGCCGGTTCGAGCCGGAGAACAACCCGCTGGAAGTGGTGCAGGCGTATGAAAAGCTCACCGACGCGCCCCCCCTGGTGATGCTCGGCAGCGGCCTCTACGCGCCGGAGCTCGTCGCCGAGCTGCATCGCCACGCCGGCCCGCGCATCCTCTTCCCCGGCGCGCTCTACGGCGCCGACTACCGGACCCTGCAGCGCAACGCCTTCCTCTACATCCAGGCGACGGAAGTGGGGGGGACGCACCCGGCCATGATCGAGGCGATGGCCTCCAACGGCGCCGTGCTGGCGCACGACACGCCGGAGAATCGGGAAGTGGGCGGCGACGCCGTCGGTTACTTCCGACTCCGTCCGGAGGAGACGCTTTCGGGCATGCTTCGCGAATGGCTCCGAAGCGTTCCGGACCGGGAGCGAGCGCGGCAACGGGCGGCGGAACGCTTCAGCTGGGATGCGGTGACGGACCGGTACGAGGAGCTGTTGGGAAATCTCGTGTCATCCTGAAGTCTGCGGGTCTCAGGATGACAATCCGAAATTGTCCTAGACGTTCCTCTTGCACCCTCCGTATACCGGACGCCATCGTTTTGCAGTACATTCGGGATCGAGGCTAGATGCTCAGACAGAAAGCGCGGCTGATTGCGAGAATCGTCTATCTCGTCGACCTCGCACTGACCTCGGTTGCGTTCTTCGCCGCCTTCTTCGTGCGCGACCTGCTGCTGCCGGTGATCTCGCCGCGCAATTTCCCCACCGGCCTCTTCCCGCTGCGGGAGTACCTCAAGGTCTACCCGCTGGTCCTCATCATCTGGTCGGTCCTCCTCTTCACCTACCACAGCTATCACTCCCACCGCACCGTCCCCCTCCGCCGCGAGGCCTCCACCATCTTCCGGGTGGCGGTGGTGGGGAACCTCCTGCTGGCCACGCTGGCCTACCTCCTCCCCCTGCGCCAGCTCTCCCGGGCCTGGTTCATCCTCTTCGGGGTCGGCTCGGCGGTGCTGATCATCATCGAGAAGATCCTGCTCCGGGCCATCGCCCGCTATGTCCGCTCCAAGGGCCTCAACTACCGCACCGTGATCATCGTCGGCACCGGCCGCCGGGCCACCGAGATCGCACGGATGATCGAGGAGCACAAGTACTGGGGCTACAAAATCCTCGGCTTCGTCTCGGACGGCCACCATCTCCACAACGGCTGGGCCGGCTACCGCATCTTCGGCCAGGTGCCGGACCTCAAGCGCATCCTGGAGATGCAGATGACCGAGCCGATCGACGAGGTCGTGTTCGCCGTCACGCGCAAGAAGCTGGACGAGATGAAGCAGATCTTCCTGATGTGCGAGGAGCTCGGCATCCGCACCCGGGTGGCCATGAACTTCTTCCAGAACCGGGTGGCGCGCATCGAGATCGAGGAGCTGGAAGGCGTCCCCTTCCTCACCTTCACCACCACCCCCTCGAACGAGACGCAGCTGGCCTTGAAGCGGCTGCTCGACGTCGCCGTCTCGCTCGGCCTGCTCGCCCTCTCCGCGCCGGCCATCCTGCTGGCCGTCATCGCCATCAAGCTGACCTCGCCCGGCTCGGTGCTCTTCAAGCAGCAGCGGATCGGCCTCAACGGCCGCAGCTTCACCCTCTACAAGTTCCGCACGATGATCGCGGACGCGCACCAGCGCCGCGGCGAGGTGGAGCACCTCAACGAGATGACCGGCCCGGTCTTCAAGATGAAGGACGACCCGCGCATCACGGCCGTGGGGCGCATCCTGCGCAAGTTCTCGCTCGACGAGATCCCGCAGTTCTGGAACGTGCTGAAGGGCGACATGTCGCTGGTCGGCCCCCGCCCTCCCATCCCCGAGGAGGTGGCCTCGTATCACCGCTGGCACCGCCGGCGGCTCTCCATGAAGCCGGGCCTGACGTGCCTGTGGCAGGTCAGCGGCCGCAACAACATCGACTTCGACCGCTGGATGCAGCTCGACCTGCAGTACATCGACAACTGGTCGCCCACCCTGGACCTGAAGATCCTGCTCCGGACCATCCCCGCGGTGCTGCTGGGACGGGGGGCATCGTGAGGACGGCCCCGCTCGCTCAAACCGCTCCCCCATGCTATAAACGCATAGTCTGATGAGACGCGTCTGTCTGCTGGCCCTCCTGCTCCTCGCGTCCTCCGTGGCGGCCGCTCCCGGCGTGAAGAAAACGGCGGTCACCACGGACAACGGCGCCAGCTGCGACATCAGCACCTCGCCCGCCGCCACCCTGCTCCTCCCCCGCTTCGAAGTGGACGTCGACAAACATCCCTCCGAGGCGATGAACACCATTTTTTCGGTGATCAATACGTCGCGGTCGCCCCAGATCGCGCGCATCACCATCTGGACCGATCAGGGCTACCCGGCGCTGTGGTTCAACGTTTTCCTCACCGGCTACGACGTCCAGCCGATCTCGCTCTACGACGTGCTGGTGAGCGGGCTCGTCCCGGAGACCGGCACGCGCGCCGCGGTCGGCCCGAAGTCGGCGCCGAACGACGCGAACCCGAAGCTGATTTCCACCGAGGGGTGCTTGCAGGGGAACGTGGCGCTGCCGCCGGCCCTGATGGCGGACATCCGCTCCATGCTCACCACCGGCGTGGCCAAGGGGAAAGAGTGCAAGGTGGGGACGGCGCACGACAAGGCGGTGGGCTACGTCACGGTGGACCTGGTCAACAGCTGCTCGCTGCTCTCGCCGCTCGACATCACCTACTACTCCCAGCTCCTCCTCTTCGACAACGTCCTCACCGGCGACTACGAGCTGATCAACCCGGACAAGAACCTCGGCAACTACGCGGGCGGCAATCCGTTCGTGCACCTGAAGGCCATCCCCGAGGGCGGCACCGCGCAGAGCGCGGCCTCGCCGCTGCCGTACACCTTCTACGACCGCTACACGCCGACCGGGGCGCGCCGCATCGATCGCCGCCAGCCGCTGCCGTCCGTCTTCGCCGCGCGTTTCATCCAGGGCGGCACCACCGCTTTTTCGACCGACTATGTGATCTGGCGCGAGGGGACGGTCAGCGCGACGCAGGACTGCGCCGCGGCCTCCAATGCCTCGGTCCCGGTGACGTCGGTGGTCCGCTTCGATGAGGACGAGAACCCGACCTTGAACGCGCCGGCCGTCTCGCAGTCGATGCCGCTGACCTCATCCCTCTCCACGACCTCGTCCTTCTTCCCGCCGCTGGTCGGCCTCGGCGTGAGCGGCTGGATGTTCCTCAACCTCGACAACCGCCTCGCCGGGCAGGAGAAGAGCCCTTACTCCACCTCCCGGCCGAGCCAGAACTGGGTGCTCGTCTCCATGCGGGCGGAAGGTCGCTACGGCGTCGCGTACGACGCGACCGCGATGGCGAACGGCTGCACGCCGACGCAGGCCGTGGCCAAGACGCCGGGAGGGCCGCAATGAGGAAGGCGCTCCTCCTGCTCCTCCTGGCGACGCCACTCTTGGCGGCGGTGCCGCCCGCCGCGAAGGTCAACGCGGTGACGGAGAACAACGCCAGCTGCGACATCGGCCAGTACCCGGCCGCGACGCTCCTGCTGCCGCACTTCGAGGTCGACATCAACTCGCAGGCGACCAAGGCGCTGAACACCATCTTCACCGTCATCAACACCTCGCGTACCCCGCAGATGGCGCGCGTGACGCTCTGGACCGACCTCGGCTACCCGGGCACCTGGTTCAACATGTTCCTCAGCGGCTACGACGCGCAGACCATCTCCCTCTACGAGATCCTCGCCCGCGGCCGCTATCCGCTCACCTCCGTCAACACCGCCTCCGGGTCGGCGTCGATCCAGAACCTGCAGAACCCGTACTTCGTGCAGGACGAGATGTGCAACACGTCCGGCGGCATGGCCGGGCCGATGATGCTGCAGCGCCTGCAGAAGATCTTCACCACGGGTGAGCGCGACGAGGCCAACTGCCGCGTCGGGACCAGCCACAAGAACGCCGTCGGCTACGTCACCATCGACGTGATCAACAGCTGCGCCATCACCTCGCCGCTCGACCCGTCCTACTGGACCGAGACGCTGCTCTTCGACAACGTCCTCACCGGCGAGTACGAGCGGATCAACCCGGAGTCGACGCTGGGCAACTACGCGGGCGGCAATCCGCTGGTGCACATCCGCGCGGTGCCGGAGGGCGGGGCGGCTGGCAGCGATCCTGGGACGGCGCTGCCGTACACGTTTTACGACCGCTACACGCCGGCCGGCGCGCGCAAGTTCGACCGCCGCCAGCCGCTCCCCTCCACCTTCTCCGCCCGCTTCATCGAAGGCGGCCGCACCGGTTTCCAGACGAACTACGTGATGTGGCGGGAGACGCTGACCGCCGGCACGAAGAGCGAGTGCGATTACGCGCTGAACGCGAAGATGCCGGTGGCCAGGGCCCAGATCGTCCGCTTCGACGAGCACGAGAACGCGCTCGCGCTGGCCGCCGATGCGTTCGCGCCCGCTTCCAGCTCCGTGCCGACCACCTCCTCCATGCTGCCGCCCATGGCCTCCGCCGACAACGGCGGCTGGCTCTGGATCTCGCTCGACAACGGCGCCTCGAAGCGGGAGCTGAATCCGTACTCCACGCGCCGTCCCAGCCAGAATTGGATGATCGTGCAGATGTACTCGGAAGGCCGCTACGGGGTCGACTTCGACGCCTCCTGGCTGGCCAACGGCTGCACCGCGACGCCGCCTGCCGCGCCGTAAGTGCTAACCTGCGGCGCGATGTCGCCGCGCCGCATCGCCGCTGCCGCCGTCTTCGCCATCCTCGTGGTGCTCAGCGTCGAAAAGACGCTCCTCCGCCTGCCGTTCATCGACCGCACGCCGCTGCGCATCTCCATGGAGACCTCGCCCGACCGCAGCTGGTATCCCGCCTACCCGCGCTTTCTGGCTGAGGTGCGCCGCCGGACGCCGCCCGGCGCGCGCATCGCGCTGGTGGTGCCGATGCCGACGTGGGAGACCGGCTACGACTACGCGTTCTTCCGGGCCAGCTACTTTCTCGCCGGCCGCGAGGTGCTGCCCATCCTGACCCGGGACGGCAAGCCGTTCGGGGACAACGTGCGCAATGCGCAGTACCTCGCCGCCTGGGGCGTGAATGCGCGCGGCGGCCGCGAGCTCTGGCGCGGCAACGGCGGCGTCCTGCTGCAACGCTGAATGACCATCGCCCGCCGCCTCGCCTTCGCCTTCCTCTACGCCTGCGGCGCGCTGTCGCTGGTCATGCTCGTGCCGCTGCGCTGGTCGGCCATCCCGCTCCTCGTCCTCGCGCTGCTCGCCGGCTGGGCCGCCTTCCACTACAGCCGCGGCGCGGCGGTCGAGGCGCGCCTCACCCCGATCGATGCCGTCACGCTGCTGCTCATCATCGGCTACGGCTTCTACACCACGGTCGCCAGCCCGTGGGAGTGGGACTTTTGGGCCATCTGGGGCCTCAAGGGGCGCGTCTTCTACGAGGCGCGGGGCGTCGACTGGGCGTTCCTGCAGACGCCGTGGAACGACTTCACCCATCCCGACTACCCCAACCTCGTGCCTTTCCACTACGCCTTCCTCGCGTTGCTCGGCGGCGGGTGGGACGACCGCTGGCTGGGCCTCTCCTTCGTCGCCTTCGCCCTCGCCTTGCTGGTGATCGTGCGCGACCGCGCGGCGCGGGAGCTGCCGCCGCCTCTCGCTTCGCTGGTGGCCCTCGCCATCGCCTCGCAGTCCGTCACCCGTTACGTCGGGATGGCCGAGGGGCCGCTGATTGCTTATGGGACGGCGGGGCTTTTGTATGCGCGGTGCGGCGGCATGGCGCACGCCGCGATCCTCCTCGGGTTCGCCGCCTGCACGAAGAACGAGGGGCTGACGCTGCTCGCCGCGGTGGCCATCGCCCTGCTCGCCGAGCGCCGCGGGCGCGACGTGCTGCGCCTCTGGCCCGCCGCCGTCATCGTCGCGCCGTGGCTGCTCCTGCGCGCGGTGCACGGCCTCGGCACCGACCTCGCCTCCGGCTCGCCGCTGCAGCGCGCCGCCGCGCACCTGCAGGAGACCGCGATCCTCTTCGGCTACCTGGCCGACTACTTCCCCGACCGCTGGCTCTGGCTGGGCATCCTGGCCGGCATCGCCACCACCTGGATCGTCGGCCGCACCACCAAGACGGAGCGCTTCCTGGTCGTCGCCGTGGCGGCCCAATTCGCGTTTTTCGTGATCGCGTACTTCGTCACGCCGCGCGATCTGCAATGGCACATCGAGACGTCGTGGGAGCGGCTGGTGCGGCAGCTCGAAGCGCCGGCGCTGTTCGCCGCGCTGCTGGGACTGGCACGATATATTGCGCCCCATGCCGAAGCTCGACCCCAGCAGTGACGCTTTCCGCGCCGCCGGCCATCGCCTGATCGACTGGATCGGCGACTACTTCGACCACATCGACGGCTACGACGTCCTCTCCCGCGTGCAGCCGGGCCAGGTCGGGCGGCAGTTCGCCGCCGCGCCGCGCGAGCAGGGCGCCTCGTACGACGAGCTGCTGGCCGAGTTCGAGCAGAAGCTGCTGCCCGGCGTTACGCACTGG
>DASYMJ010000284.1:0-13112 GCA_036009105.1 Thermoanaerobaculia bacterium
TACTCGCGCATCCAGTTCGACCGCACCCGCGAGCTCGACGCCTGGTCGCACGCGCTGCGGACGCTCGCCGGGCGGGTGAAGGACGTGTGGGGCTTCGCCAACAACCACTTCGCGGGCCACAGCCCGTCCACCGCCCGCGACCTGCAGAAACTGATCGGCCAGCAGCCGGTGATGCCGGAGGAGCTGCGGGAGCAGAAGAGCCTGTTCTGAGTCAGGCGGGGCTGAATTAGGGTGACGTGATGGCGGCAAGTTCGACCGGAAACAATCGCGCTGCGTCCCTCTCATCTAGGGCGGGGGAAGTGTCTATGCCAAAGGACGTGAAACTGGTCCTCTTGTCAGGTGCTGGCGGTGGCCTCACGGCCTGGGCGTTCACAATAATTGGCGGCGCCACATTTGGGCTGAGCATCTGGGCGGCGCTGCCTCTCTCCATAATCCTGGGCGCCGCGGCCGCGCTGGTCGCGGTCTACGTCATCATCCCTGCCGACGTAACGAAGACAGCGAAACTGATTGCGTTTGCAGTCCTGTGTGGCTTTTTGTGGAAACCTATTCTAGATGCAGGCCGGCTCGTGATCATGCAGCGTTTGGAAGCATCCAACGCCAAGACGGAGGCCAGGAAAGACTTAGCCGAGCTGAAGTCTGCACAGCCTGCAGCTGCTCCAGCGAAAGCCCATGAGGCGGCCGGCACCGCGGCGGAGTTGCTCCGTGCGAGCGACCGTATCGATAACCCTCAGCTGATCACCGATGCCTCGATTCAGGCGGCCGATGCGGTCACTGCAATTGCGCAAAACCCCAATCTGGATCCGACCGCGGCGACGCTGGCTCTGCAGGACATCAAAAAAGCAGCATCGGAATCCGGCAACGAACATGTCGCGATGCTTGCCGCGCAGCATATCGCTGTGATTCAACGCACCACGTCGAGCAGGCGGCCTTTGGCCACACCTCCTCCAGTTCGTCCATGATCGGGCCTGTGCCAGCCCAGTGGCAACGTCTGAACTGTGCTGACGGGCTGACGGATCAGACGATAAGCTGCGCGGCCACGGCCCGCGCGGCTACGGCAGAGCCGAGACGCCGATCTTTCCCTGGGTGATCGGAGGCGCTTCAGCGCCGGATCGAAGGCGCACCGCGACAGCTTCATCGCCAAGCCAGGCGGACCGTCGTGACGCTTGGTATGCGGTATCATCCGCGCTACCATGCGCAAAGTGTCACGCGTCGTGCTGGATACGAGCGTTCTCGTGGCGGCGGTGCGATCGCGGCGTGGGGCATCGTTCGAACTGATCACTCGTCTTGGTGCTGGTTTCTTCGAGGTGGCTGTATCGGTATCGCTCGTGCTCGAGTATGAGGACGCGCTGCTCCGGCATCTGCCGGCATCGGCGTTGGCTGAAAAGGATATAGGCGTTCTCATAGACTACATATGCGAAGTCGCAATTCGGCAGGAGATATTCTTTCTATGGCGACCTTACCTGCGAGATGCGGGCGACGACTTGGTGCTCGAACTGGCAGTAGCCGCCGGATGTGACGCGATAGTCACTCATAACGTGCGGGACTTTGGCGGAGCCGACAAGGTCGGGATACGGATCTTGACGCCTGGACAGTTCCTGCGAGAACTCAGAGGGAAGGAATGGTAGCGCTGAGTCTGCGTTTGCCCGCATCTTTACACCGCAAGCTTGGTGAAATTGCGGAACGGGAGGGCATATCAATCAATCAGTTAATCAGCTCGGCAGTTGCCGAAAAAATGTCCGCCCTAATGACCGAGGAATACCTCGAAGGAAGAGCTAAACGTGCGAGCCGCCGCAAGTTCGAGGCAGTACTTGCGAAGGTTCCTGACATCGAGCCCGACGAGTCGGACCGAATTCTGAAGGCTTCTCCCAAAGGGCGCCGTAAAAAGGCTGGCTAACTTCACGCTGAAGCTGCCTCTGCTCGTACCGTACGGCCGTCACAGGCGGCACCGGCGAGCTGCGGCTTCGGCACGCGCGGTCTTGGCCGCAACTCAGCGAGAGATCCGTGCGTCGTTGGCTGCTGCGTCTCAGCGCTCTCTACCAACAATACCCAACCCCTAGAAGCTGATGTTCCGCACGTAATGGCACGTATACCCGTGCGGATGCTTCTGCAGGTAGTCCTGGTGATAGTCCTCGGCCGTCCAGAACGTCTTGGCCGGCACAATCTCCGTCACCACCGGGCGCTTCCAGGCGCCGGACTTGTCGACGCGCGCCTTCACTTTTTCGGCGGTCTGGCGCTGCGCTTCGCTGTGGTAGAAGATCGCCGAGCGGTAGGAGCTGCCGACGTCGTTCCCCTGGCGGTTGACCGTGGTCGGATCGTGCATCTTGAAGAAGAAGAGGAGGATGTTCTCGAAGCTCGTCCTGGCCGGGTCGAAGGTGATCTCCACCGCCTCGGCGTGGCCCTCGTGGTTCTCGTACGTGGCGTTCGCGACGTCGCCGCCGGTGTAGCCGACCACCGTGCTCACCACGCCCGGCTGCTGCCGGATCAGCTCCTCCACGCCCCAGAAACAACCGCCGGCCAGCGTCGCCTTCTCGAGATTCATCTTTGCTCCTTTTGCGGCACTTCCCGCCGCGAACAGGGAGGGCATGGAGAGGATGAGGAAGAGTGCAGCGAGGATTCTGAATGTCCGATGCGCCAAGTGCGGCCTCCCGAGTCCATCGCAACGGTTCGCCGCGCGCGAATATTCATTCCGCCGATCCACTAAGATGCGCGCACATGGCCCGTCCGAACATCTTCCGCACCACCCTTCCCAGCGGCCTCACGGTCCTGATCGAGACCCTCCCCTACGTCCGCTCCGTCGCCCTCGGCTACTACCTGCGCAGCGGCTCGGCGGTGGAGACGGAAGAGCACGGCGGCGCCTCGCACTTCCTGGAGCACCTGGTGTTCAAGGGGACGAAGCGCCGCACGACGTCTGACATCGCCAAGGTCATCGACATCCTGGGCGGCGACGTCGACGCGTTCACCGGCAAGGAGTACACCTCCTTCTACGCCCATGTCCTGGACGAGCAGGTGGAGACCGCGCTCGACCTGCTGACCGACATCTGCATCGCTCCCAATTTCACCGAGGCGGACGTGGAGTCGGAGCGGAGCGTGATCCTGGAAGAGATCAAGATGGTGGAGGACACGCCGGACGACCTCGTGCACGAGATCTTCGTCACCGCGTTCTGGGCCGACCATCCACTCGGCCGCCCCATCCTCGGCACCGAGGAGACGGTGAACCGGCTGCAGCGGCCGCAGATCCAAGCCCATTACGCCGAGACGTTCCATCCCACCAACATGATCTTCTGCGCCTCGGGGAACGTCCGCCCGGAGCAGATCGTGCCGTTCCTGGAGCAGGCCTTCCCCTCCGACGGACGCTCGCCGGTTCGCCGCGACTGGCCCCCGCCCGCGCCCAAACAGCATGTCATCCTGCGCGAGAAACGGGAGCTGGAGCAGGTGCACCTCTGCCTCGGCTCGCGCGGCTATCCCCAGCAGGGCGAGGAGCGCTACGCCGCGGCCCTCTTCAACACCATCCTCGGAGGCGGGATGTCCTCCCGCCTCTTCCAGCGCATCCGGGAGAAGGAAGGGCTGGTCTACACCGTGATGTCGTACCACAACGGCTACCTGCACGGCGGCTACGAGGCCGTGTACGCGGCCTGCGCGCCGAAGAACCTGCGCCGCGTGCTGAACATCACGCTGGAAGAGATGCGCCGGATCCGCCGCGAGAACGCGACGCCGGACGAGCTGGCCGCCGCGAAGCTCCACCTGAAGGGGTCGATCCTGCTTTCGCTGGAGTCGACGGTGAGCCGGATGTCCGGCATCGCCCGCCAGGAGTACTACTTCGGCCGCCAGTTCTCGCCCGACGAGATCATCGAGCACATCGACGCCGTCACCCTCGACGACCTGCAGCGCGTGGCCGACACCATCGTCGATCCGGAGTCGCTGTCGCTGACGCTGCTGGGCAACCTCAAGTCGCCCGGCATCTCGATGGACTTTCTGAGGGAGGCGGTGGCGTAGGAACGATGAACGATGAAGGATGAACGATGAACGGGGTCGCCGCCTTTGTTCATCGTTCATCGTTCAAAAGACTACTTCGCGCTCTCCCCCCCACTCCCCTTCCGCGTGTCCTTGAACTCCACCTCCACGTCTTTGCCCAGGCGATGCGATGCCTCCTCGGCGTCCCAGTTCGTCAGGCGCACGCAGCCGTGGGACGAGGCGTAGCCGATCGAGTCGGGGTCGCTCGTGCCGTGGATGCCGAAGTGCGGCTTGCTCAGCGCGATCCAGACCACGCCCACGGGCGAGTTCGGGCCAGGCTTGAGATGGGCCTCCGGGTCGGTGTCGGGAACTTCGTGGAACAGCGTCGGCTGGTAGTGAAAGTGGGGATCCTGGACGATGCTGGCCACTTTCACGGTCTCGTTCGGCGAGGGGTCGTACTTTGAGCCCACCGTCGTCGGCGCGTGGAAGACCAGCCGACCTTCGGCGTCGAAGCCGTTGAGCGTGTTGCCGTTGAGCGAGACCACGACCTTCGCGATGTCCGGCCGGTCGGTCGTCATCGGCTCCCGCACGTTCGGAACGGTCAGCGCATCGCCGGCCTGCAGTGATGAGAACTGCGCGTTCGGATTGAGCCGCTCCAGGAAGTCCTCCGTGGTGTGGAACTTCTCGGCCAGCTTCTCCCGCAGCGTCTCGTAGCAGAGGCAGTCGAGCTTCTCCTTCTCGTAGACATCCTCCGGGATGGAGACGAACGGACCCTTCACGTCATCGGCGGTCAGCGTGTGGCGCGTCAGCGCCGGCGCGTAGCCGGCCGTTCCGGCCAGCGAGCGGAAAGTCGGCTCGTCCATCTCGCCGGTGGCGTCGAGGCCGTGCGCGCGCTGGTACCACCAGGTGGAGATGGCCGAGTTGCGGCCCCAGCGCCCGTCGAGCGCGCCGACCGAAAAGTCCGCGCGGTCGAGATAGACCTGCGCCTTGAGCACGGACGGCCCGCTGACGTCGCCGCGGATCGGCACCAGCACCGGCGCGGCATCGAGCTTGTCCGGATCGACCTCGCCGAACGATTCCTTTGCCGTCTTCGTCCGCGCGGCAAAGACGAGCTTCGCCGCCTGCGCCTGATCCGCCGCGGCCTGCTGCTGTTGCGCAACGGCCGCGGCCTGCGCCGCCTGCTGCTCGCGGAAGGACTGCAACTGCCGCCACTGCTCGTCGAAGCGCTGCTGCTCCCGAGCCTTCGGATCGTCCTTCGGCCCGCCGAACGGTACGTTCACCTCGTCCGCCGCCCTGGTGGCGACGTTCTGCACCGCGTCCTTCGCTTTTTCCGTCGTTTGATGCGCCTGCTCCCGACTACACGCGAGGGCGAGCGACAGCAAGGCCGCGCCCGCCAGTTTGGTTTTTATCTTCATGGTCGAGGTGAATAGCAAGGGGGCTGCCGACCTGAAGCGATTTGGCGATCAGCGATCGGCGATCAGGAGCACACCGAGTCACCTCCTGGCTTGATCGCCGATCGCCGATCGCTGATTGCTGATCGCCCGTGCCACCCGAGGTAGACTTCTTGATCAGCGTGATCACCTACCTGAAGGTGCGCAACCTCGCCATCGTCGAAGAGCTCGCCATCGAGCCGGGAAGCGGGCTCAACGTTCTGACAGGGGAGACCGGCGCGGGCAAGTCGCTGCTCATCGACTCCCTCGAGTTCCTGCGCGGCGCGCGGAGCTCCACCGAGATGATCCGGAGCGGCGCCGAGAAGATGACGGCGGAGGCGATTTTTCATCTGCCCGGCTCCGCGCGGGAGGTGCTGGAGGCGGCGGGCATCGAGGCCGAGCCGGCCGGCGACGGGCTGGAGCTCATCGTCAAGCGGGAGATCGCCGCGAACGGGCGGGGGCGGGTGCTGGTGAACGGCTCCGCGCTCTCCGTACGCGAGCTCGGCGAGGCGATGGACGCCGTTCTGGAGATCCATGGCCAGCACGAGTCGCATCAGCGGGTGGCCGGGCAGAGCTACCGCCAGCTGCTCGATGAATTCGGCGGCCACGATGCGCTGCTCGACGCCACCAGGGCGACGCATCACGCCTGGCGCGCGGCGGCGGATCAGCTGGAGGAGATGCTCGGCGCACAGCGCGATCGCGCCCTGCGGCTCGACCTGCTGCGCTACCAGGTCGAGGAGATCTCCGCCGCGAAGCTCGATCCCTCCGAGGAAGAAGCGCTGAGAGCAGAGCGGAGCATGCTGGCGCATGCGCGGGAGATGATCGAGGCCACCTCCGGCGCGTTCGCGCTCGTGGAGGATGACGAAAGCTCGGCACTCGCGCAGCTGGCCAGAGCGCAACATTTGCTGCAGCCGCTGGCGAAGGAGATCGCGGAAGTGCAGCAGCTCACGGCCGACCTGCAGGACGTCACCTATCGCCTGCAGGACGTGGCCCGCACCCTGGGCAACCTCTCCGAGAACGTCCGCCACGATCCGGCCCGGCTGGAGGAGGTGGAAGACCGGCTGGTCACCATCGAGCGGCTGAATAAGAAATACGGCGGCTCGGTCAGCGCGGTGCTGGAGCACCTCAGCCGCATCCAGGACGAGTTCGAGCGCTTGAGCGACTTCGAGGCGAACGTGGAGAAGCTGCAGCGCACCACCGACGCGCGCCTGGCCGACTATCGCCGCGCGGCGGAGAAGCTCTCCGCGGCGCGGAAGAAGGCGGCGCAGAAGTTCCAGGGCGCGATCCAGGAGGAGCTGAACGACCTGGCCATGGAGCGGACCACGGTCCGGGTAACGGTGGACAGCGGCAACGAATCGGCGGAAGGCGTGGACAAGATCGACATCCTCATCGCGCCGAATCGCGGCGAGGAGCCGAAGGCGATGCAGCGGATCGCGTCGGGCGGCGAGCTCTCCCGCATCCAGCTGGCCATCGCCGCGGCGCTCTTCAAGGCCTCCGCGCATGCCGCCGCGGCGACGCTCGTCTTCGATGAGATCGATGCCGGCATCGGCGGGCGGGTGGCGGAGGTGGTGGGCCGCAAGCTGCAGGAGCTGTCCGCGCGCAACCAGGTCGTCTGCGTCACCCATCTGCCCCAGATCGCCGCCTTCGGCACGACGCATTTCTCGGTCTGGAAGGAAGACGCCGGCGGCCACACCCGCGCCCTCATCCGCCGCCTGGACGAGGACGAGCAGCGCGTCTCGGAGATCGCCCGCATGCTGGGCGGCGAGTCGATCCCCGCCTCGGCCGTCCTGCACGCGCGCGAGCTGCTGGAGAACGCGCGCGGCCTGAAAACAGCCCGGGCCCGCCGATGATCCACTGGACCCTGGAAGACCTCGACGCCGTCGCCGAGGCGCTGCAGGGCAGCGCGGTCATCCTCCTTCCCACCGACACCATCTATGGCCTGCACGCCGTGGCCACGAACGAGGAGGCGGTGGAGCGCATCGCCACGATGAAAGGGCGGGACGCAAAGCCGTTCGTCGTGCTCGCCGCCTCGATGGAGCAACTGAACGCCCTCGGCGTGCAGATGCCGAACGACGTCCGGAACGCGCTCGGGGAGGTCTGGCCTGCCGCCCTGACGGCCATCCTTCCCCTCGCCGCCCCCCTCCCCGCCACCCGCGGCGCATCGAGCATTGCGGTGCGCATCCCCGCTCTCCCCTGGCTCCGCGAGCTGCTTGAACGGACGGGCCCGCTTGTCTCGACGAGCGCGAACCGGAGCGGAGAAGTTCCTGTTCAGCACCCCAATGAGCTCGCACAGTCCTTGCAGGATGGCCTCGACGGCCTCGTCGAGGCCGGCCGTTTATCGGGAGAAGCGTCTGCAATCGTGGACTTTACCGGTACGACACCACGGGTCGTCCGCGGGGGAGAACTTTTCTTTACACAGAAAGTGTGGAAAACCCTGCGGATATCGTTGTGAATATCGCGCCAAGCGGCCACAAATCGCGGCTTTGGACCAAATTGCACAGCCGCTTGGGCGAATCGGCTTAACTCTTACTACACACTGACTTTACCTGTAATAGGCTCATCTGTAGCAGCGCTTTTTGTGCACTTGACAAAGAACATTTTCTGTTTCCACAGCCGGCGCCGTAAACGACCGATGAGAGAGACGCGTATCTCAGCCATGAATCCACGCCGTTTAGTCATTCTCGTGACAATGCTTATCGCCGCGCTCGGCTCCGCCGCGGCGGAGATTCCGGTCTCGGCGCCGGTCTACGGTCCGGCCGAGTTCATCCAGTTCCATCCCCAGGTCGCCTCCGACGGCGACAACTTCCTGGTGATCTGGAGCGACCTACGCGGCAGCGCGTTTTCCAATCTCTACGCGACCCGCGTTTCCGCCTCGGGCGAGGTGCTGGACAAGACGAACATCCGCGTGGCGAGCCGGATCGCGTCCGCGACGGTGCTGTGGACCGGGCGCGCCTATCTCGTGCTCATCCAGAACGGCACCGGCCTCAGCGTGGCGCGCCTCGACCGCGAAGGGCGGGTCGTCTCGCCGGCCACGCCGCTGCCGATCCAGGGCGCGTTCCTCAGCGAAGCGCAGCAGGCCGCCGCTTCGAACGGCTCGCGCGTCGTGATCGTCTACACGCGGCCGGGCGGCGGGCAGTTCGCCGCCGTGCTCGATCCAGACGGGCAACTGCTCGAGTCGGAGATCGCCATCGGCAGCGGGACGAGCTCGCGGCTGATCGTCGCCTCGAACGGCTCCGGCTTCCTGGTGGTGCGCCACGACCAGACCCTCGACACCGATCCGATCACCGCCATCCGGCTCGATGCCACCGGGCATCCCATCGATACGACTCCGCTCAGCATCGGTTTCGGCCGCTTCCCCAGCGTCGCCTCGGACGGCGGCGGCTACGTGATCCTCACCGCGCCCCCTTCGAGCCTCGCCTCCGACAACGCCGTCCGCACCACGCACGTCGGCAGCGACGGCTCGGTCGGGCCGCTCACCAACACGCCGCTGGTCGGCCATCCGGACGGCGCGACATCGCTCGCCTGGCTGGGCAGCGAGTACGTGGCCCTCCTCTACGTGGTCAGCCAGAGCCAGCCGGTCGTGCAGGGCCTCCGCCTCAACGCCGACGGCAACGCGACCTCCGCGCCGTTCGCCGTCTCCCAGCGGGGCGAGGCGGTGGCGCTCGCCTCCAACGGCCGCCGGGCGTACTCCGCGTGGACCGAGGCGGGAGCGGACGGCAGCAACAGCGACGTGATGGGCCGCGTGCTCGCGCCCACGCCGGCCGCCGATGCGGTGCGCCTCGACACCGCCGCCTCCTCGCAGCGCCGCCCCGCCGGCGCGTACGACGGCACGACGTTCCTCACCGCGTGGGAGGAAACGCAGAACGACATCAGCCAGCCGCGGGTCTACATCGGCCGGGTGACGCCGGCCGGCATCCGCCTGGACGGCAGCGGCATCCGCGTCTCGAACGCGGACGCCGTGCAGCGCGACCCGCACGTGGTCTACGACCGCACGCGCTTCGTGGTCGGCTGGGAAGAGGGCGAGGCGATCCACCTCCGCCGCGTGGCGAAGGACGGCTCGTTCATCGATGCCAGCCCGATCGCCATCCCCAATGCCTGCTACTCGGGCGACTTCGACATGGCCACGGACGACGGGCTCACCGTGATCACCTGGATCGACTGCGAGTCGCACCAGGTGCTGGCCATCCGCTTCGACGACGCCACCGCCACGTTCCCGGACCACGAGCCGCTGCTGCTCGCCCATCCGGGCGACAACTCGCCGCTGCGGCCTCGCATCGCGTTCGGCTTCGACATCGCGCTGATCGTGTGGGAGGAGAGCGTCTCGGTCCCCGCGGTGCCCGAGCCGACCTCGCAGAGCGATGTCCGCGGCGTCACGGTCTATGTGCCGGGGATGCTGCTGCTGGAAGACCCCTTCGACATCGCCGTGACCGAGGATGACGAGCGTTCGCCGGCCGTGGCCTGGGACAACCAGGAGTTCCTCGTCACGTACGCCGATGCGGTGGGCATCAACGGCCGCTACGTCGATCCCTTCGGGCCGTTGCTGACGGACACCCGCGTCGCGACCGGCGCCGGCTACGACAACCCCTCCGTGGTGTGGGATGGCGTGGAGTTCGTGGTCGCCTTCAACGCCGGCGGCGACGTCTTCGCCTCGCGGGTGCGCCGCCGCAGCGACTCGACGGTGGTGGAAGGCAAGTTCGCCCTCGCCGCCTCGTCCGACGTCGAGGCGGAGCCCGCGGTGGTGCTGATGGGCACCGGGCGGGTGGGCTTCCTGTACGACCGGGTGGCCACGGAGCCGCTCTACGGCGGCGTGCCGCGCGTGTTCCTGCGGTTGCTGGAGAACGTGGCGCCGCGGCCGCGGCCGAAGCGCTGAATGCAGGGCCGGCTCTCCAGCCGGCCCAATGCCAAAAGACTGCTGGGCCGGCTGAGAGCCGGCCCTACATTTTCTCTACGAGTGGGCGAAGTACTTCATCGCCACCGAGGCCAGGCCGAGGAACGAGAAGAAGCCGCCGACGTCAGTGAACGTGGTCACGAAGATGGATGATGCGATCGCGGGGTCGAACCCGAGACGCTCCAGCACGAGGGGCACCAGGCCGCCGGCGAAACCGGAGACGATCAGGTTGAAGATCATGGCCAGGAAGAGGATGCCGGCCAGCACCCAGTCGCCGGTCCAGAAGCCGACGATGAGCATGGTCAGCAGGCCGTTCGCGAAGCCGTTGCCGAAGCCGACCAGCACCTCCTTGGCGATGGGCCGCCAGCCGCTGTTCCAGTCCACCTCGCCCAGGGCCAGGCCGCGCACGAACACGGTGAGCGTCTGCGTGCCCGCGTTGCCGCCCATCCCGGCCACGATCGGCATGAACACCGCCAGCGCGGCCCACTTCTCGATCGTCCCCTGAAACAGCCGCACCACCCACGAGGCCAGGAAGGCCGTGGCCAGGTTGATGGCCAGCCACGGCAGCCGCGACTTGAAGGAGTCCCAGGCGGGCGTGGTCACCCGCTCCGACACGTCGACGCCGGCCAGGTGCAGCAGGTCTTCCTCGGCCTGCTCCTGGATCACGTCCAGCACGTCGTCGACCGTCACCACGCCGACCAGCCGGTTCTGATGATCGACCACCGGAATGGAAAGCAGGTCGTACTTGGAGACGAGCTGCGCCACCTCTTCCGGCGCGGAGTCGACCTGCGTGCGGACCACGCTCTGCACCATGCTCGTGCTCAGCCGCGAATCGGGGGGCGCGAGGATCAGACTGCGCAGAGAGAGCACCCCCACCAGATGCGCCTCCGCATCGATGCAGTAGACGTAGAAGAACGAGTCCTTGCGCGGGTACTGCCGGATCGCCTCGATGGCCTGGGCGACGGTCAGCTCCTCGTCCAGGGCCAGGAAGTCGATGTTCATCAGCGAGCCGGCCGTCTCCTCCTCCCCTTCCAGCAGCGACTCGAGCTTGGCGCCCTGCGTCGCGCCGAGGAGCTCGAGGACGCGCTGGCGGCGGTCGTCGTCGAGCGTGTCGAGGAGGTCGGCGGCATCGTCCGGCGCCGAAGAGCTGCAGATGGAAGCGACGGTCGAGTCGTCGAGCGGATCGAGGATCTCGTGCAGGTCGCTGTCATCCAGCTCCAGCAGCGCGCGCGCCGCCTTGCCCGCTTCGATCAGCAGAGAAAGGACGCGGTTGCGGTCTTCTTCGAGCAGCAGGGGGAGGACCGGGGAGAGGTCGGCCGGCAGCGTCTTGTCGACGATCTTGCGCAGCTGCGCGTACGCGCCGTGCCGCAGCAGCTTGGTGAGCATCTGCTGGTACGAGCGAGCGTTCGGGCTCGAGGTCGGCGCCGTCTGGGCGGGACGCTGCATGGCGCAGGCATCGTAAACGAGGGGCGCCGCTTTTGCGCTCGTACAATGCGCCGATGGACTGCGTCACGGAAGCCTGCCGCATCGCCGCGCGGCTGTTGGCCGCGGGAGAGGCGCCCTGGATCGGCCGGCTGCGCGATGTGCGCCCGTACGGCAACAGCACGTTCCACGCGCCGCTCATCCCCCGGCGCTCCCCTCACTTGGCCTGGACCACGCACTACGTGGCCTGCGCGGGACGCCTCGTGCACGACCCGCTGGCCGATTCGCCGCTCGATGTTGCGCAATACGCGCGGACCGTGTTCGGCCGCGACCTCCCGCTGCAGGAGTTCCTGGGAGTGGAGGAGACCGAGCGGCTGCTGCGCGAGGACGACATCGAGCAGGCGTTCAGGCATAGAATCGGCGGATCATGACCACCACTTTGCAGCCCGAAACGCAACCCGCGCGACCCGCCGACACCCCGGTGGCGCGCCAGTACGTGAACTTCATGTTCTTCCGCATCGACCGCGCGCTCCGCCGCGAGCCCGCCGTGGTCCGCGAGGCCGCGAAGCGCGAGCTGGGCGAGATCATCAAAAAGTACACCGGCCCGATGATGATCCTCCCCTATTCCACGGTCGGCCTGAAGACGGGCGTCGACTTCATGCTCTGGCGCATCGGCTACGATCTCGAGCCTTTCCAGCAGATGGCGGCGGACATCAACCGTTCCGGCATCGGCGGCTGGATCGACGTGCCGTTCTCCTACCTGGCCATGACCAAGCACTCGCAGTACGTGGACGAGCACGTGCACGAGGGGCAGGAAGGGCGCCGCCTGAAGATCGTGCCCGGCCGCAAGCCGTTCCTCTTCGTCTACCCCTTCGTGAAGACGCGCGACTGGTACCTGCTCCCGCAGTCGGACCGGCAGCGCATCATGAACGAGCACATCGCCATCGGCCACAAATACCCCCGAGTGAAGATCAACACGACGTACTCGTTCGGCCTCGACGATCAGGATTTCGTGGTCGCCTTCGAAGCCGACTCCCCCGCCGAGTTCCTCGACCTGGTGCAGGAGCTGCGCGAAACGGAGTCGTCGAAGTTCACCGTGCGCGACACGCCGATGTACACGTGCAAGCGCTCGACGGTGGAGGAGATTTTGGAGCAGCTGGCGTAGCGGCTCGCAGGGCTCGCCGCAGTTGTCGGTTGTCGGTTATCAGCAGACGGTTCTACCGACAACTGATAACTGACAACCGACAACTAATCGCCCCTCTCATCCACCACCCCCCTCGCATCCCACGTCCCGTCCCGCCGCCCGAAGGCGCGTGGCTCGGGCTGGGCGGCGCTGAGGTTGTCGGCGCGGATGTCGGCCTTGATGAAGTTCTCGGCGGACACGGGGGAGCCGTGCAGGCGGCGGAGCATGGCCAGCTGGC
>DASYMJ010000285.1:0-10380 GCA_036009105.1 Thermoanaerobaculia bacterium
GCTACAATCCCGCTCCCTCATGGGCAAGCCCTTCTACATCAGCACCGCCATCCATTACGTCAACGACCTGCCGCACATCGGGCACATGTACGAGAACATCGTGGCCGACGTCGTCGCCCGGCACCGGCGGCGGATGGGAGACGACGTCTGGTTCCTCACCGGCACGGACGAGCATGGCCAGAAGATCGAGCGGTCGGCGGCGAAGGAAGGCGTCCTCCCCATCGAGCTGGCGGACCGCGTGGTCTCCCACCACCACGAGCTGTGGAAGCGGCTGGACATCAGCCATGACGACTTCATCCGCACCACCGAAGCGCGGCACCGCATCGGCGTCCTCGAGCTGATCAAGCGCATCGAGGAGCGCAACCCGGGCGACATCTACCTCGGCGAGCACTCCGGCTGGTACTGCCAGAGCGAAGAGGCCTTCATCCCGGAGAACCAGGTGCGCGGCGGCCGCGACGACAGCGGCCATCCGGTGGAGTGGACCACGGAGAAGAACTACTTCTTCAAGCTCTCCCTCTACACCGAGCGCCTCCTGGCCCACTACCGCGCCAACCCCGGCTTCGTGAAGCCGGCCACTCGTCTCAACGAGGTGGTGGCCTTCGTCGAGCAGGGGCTGAAAGACCTCTCCATCTCCCGCACCGCCATCCAGTGGGGCATCCCCTTCCCCGGCTCCCCCGACCACGTGATCTACGTCTGGATGGATGCGCTGACGAACTACATCTCGGCCCTCGGCTTCGGCAGCGCCGAGCACGAGCGGCTGGAGCACTACTGGCCGGCGGACATCCACCTGGTGGGCAAGGACATCGTCCGCTTCCACGCCGTCTACTGGCCGGCCTTCCTGATGGCGGCCGGCATCGAGCTGCCGAAGTGCGTGGTCGGCCACGGCTGGTGGCTGCGCGACAACCAGAAGATCTCCAAGTCGCTGGGCAACGTCGTCCGGCCGTACAACATCCTGGACGACTTCGGCGCGGATGCGTTGCGCTACTACGTCCTGCGGGAGATGGTCTTCGGCCAGGACCAGAACTACTCGGACGAGGCGCTCCTCACCCGCTACAACGCCGACCTGGCGAACGACCTCGGCAACACCCTGTCCCGCGCGGTGAAGATGAGCGACAGCTACTTCGGCGGCAAAACGCCGCCCATCCCCTGCGATGACAACGAGCTCGAACGGGCGACCGCGGCGGTGGTGCCGGAGTATCTGCGGGAGATGGACGAGCTGGCGTTCCAGCGCGCGCTGGAAGCGGTTTGGAAGCTGGTCACGGCCACGAACAGCTACATCGTGACGAAAGAGCCGTGGAAGATGTTCAAGGAAGAGGGCGCGAGCGAGGCACTCTCCCGCGTGATCTGGAACACGCTGGAGGCGACGCGCATCGTGTGGGTGATGATCGCCCCCTTCCTGCCCCGCTCCGCCGCAAAGGCGCTGGAGCGGATCGGCGCGAATCCGGCGGCGATCGGCCACGAGGCGCTCGCCTGGGGCGGACTGCCCACCGGCGTGCCGGTGCAGGCCACCGACCCGATCTTCCCCCGGGTGGACATCAGTCAGTACATTGGACGGACCATGGACGAGACGAAAGAGCCGAATCCCGAAACGACCCAGGCCGCCGCTCCCGATGCGGCGCGCATCTCGATCGACCAGTTCAAGGAAGTGGAGCTGCGCGTGGCCGACGTGCGGGCGGCGGAGCGGGTGCCGAAGTCGAAGAAGCTGCTCAAGCTGACCGTGTTCACCGGCGACGACGAGCGGACGATCGTGGCCGGCATCGGGACGAAGTACACGCCGGAGGAGCTGGTGGGGCGGAAGATCATCATCGTGGCCAACCTGCAGCCGGCCAAGCTGATGGGCGTGGAGTCGAACGGCATGGTGCTCGCGGCGGAGCTGAACGGCGAGCCGTCGCTGCTGAGCGTCGACCCGGCGACGCCGGCGGGGACGAAGGTACGGTGAGCACAGTCAGTCGTTAGTTGCCGGTTGTCGGTTGTCAGTAGGACCGACAACTGACAACCGACAACCGACAACTCCGTCCAACATCCGCACACATCGCCAGTTTCGCAACACCCCGCACCTCCCCACCGCCGCCTCCCGCTCTGCAAATTCAACGATTTAGCCCTTGGCGCAGCCTTTGGAACAGGTCTGCCCGGGTCCGAAATCATGAATACGCAAAGTGCATGGCGAGTGCTTCTCGTCGACGATCAGCCTGACCTCATGGAAGGCTTCCGGCAGCTGCTGGAGATGGAAGGCTTCGAGGTCGAAATCCACACCTCGGTGATCACGCTGCCGCTCACCGTCCGGCGGATCGATCCGGATGTCCTCCTGCTCGATCTCAGCCTGCCAGCCCTCTCCGGTTCGGCGCTGCTCCAGCACGGCGCGCACAAACTGCTGCGCACGAAAGCGCCGATCATCCTCTTCTCCGGCCGCCCCTCCAGCGAGCTCTCCCGGATGACCGAAGAGCTGGGGGCGGACGGCTTCCTCTCCAAGACCGATGACCTCAATGACGCCATCCGACGTCTCCGGATGTGGGCCATGAACTACCGCGCGCTCCGCGCGCTACAGGAAGGAGAAAACGATGCAACTCGTCCCGCATTTGCTGCTGCGCGCTGACTCCCCCACCGCCTCCACGACCGCCGTCCAGCTTCGCGACGCCGGCTATCTGGTGACGAAGCTCACCGCCGACGAACAGCTCATCGAGATGGCCAGCGTCACGCCCATCGACGGCATCGTGATCGACGGCGACGTGCCGGCCATCAGCGCCATCGCCTGCGTGCGCAAGCTGCGCGAGGCGGTGGCGGCGGCCCCCCCGGTGCTGGTCATCACCCGCTCCCCCGACGTCGTGCGCCGCGCCGCGCGCACCTCGGTGCTCCATCCGCGCGAGGCCTCGACCGAGCTGGTCACGAGCATCGACCTGATGGTGGCCATGCACGAGCTGGCCGCGATGATGTAAAAGCTCGCGGTGCTCGCAAATTGAGAATTGAGAATTGAGAATTGAGAAAAAGGCTGACGCGCGAAGCGCCACCTTCATTTTCAATTTTCAATTTTTCATTTTCAATTCAGTCCAGCGCTCACATCCCAATCGGATGCCACACCGTCTTCGCTTCCTGAAACTCGAAGATGGCGTAGGGCGATTGCGAGCGCCGCTCGTCCGTCCAGCCGATGCCGGCTCCGTCAAAGTGCACCAGGCGCTTGACGTTTTCGGCGGCGCTTTTCTGCACGGCGGCCATGGACGCCTCCGGCACGCCGGTGGTGTCGAGGGCGTTCACGTCCATGTGTGAGGCGAGCCAGGGGATGAGCTCGGACTTGAGGCCGGAGATCAGGTTCACTACGCCCCCCGGCACGTCGCTCGTTTCGAACACCTCGCCCAGGGTGATGGCGGCGAGCGGCTTCGATTCCGAGGTGATGGCGACCACGGTGTTGCCTCCGATGATGGCGGGGGCGATGCGGCTCACCAGACCGAGGAGCGACGGCTCCTCCGGGGCGACGACGCCGACTACGCCGGTCGGCTCGGGGACGGTGAAGTTGTAGTACGGGCCGGCCACCGGGTTCACGGTGCCGAAGAGCTGCGGGTATTTGTCGCTCCAGCCGGCGTAGTAAACCCACCGGTCGATGACGCGCTCGATCTCGCGCTTCGCGTCCGCTTTCGGCGCCCCCTGCCGCTGCAGCTCGTCCGCCAGCTCCGCCGCCCGCGACTCGCAAACCTCGGCGATGCGATAGAGGATCTGGCCGCGATTGTAGGCCGTCTTCCCGCCCCACCCCGGCTGCGCCTTGCGCGCCGCCTGCACCGCATTGCGCAGATCCTTCCGGGAGCCCCGACAGGCATTCGCCAGCAACTCGCCCCCCTTGTTCTTCACGGCGTACGAACGCCCGGATTCGGTCCGCGGGAACTCGCCGTTGATGTAGAGCTTGTAGGTCTTTCGGACATTCAGCCGCATGGCTAGTTCGAATTGAAAATTGAAAATTGAAAATTGAAAATCAGAACGTGCCGGGCACGACCATTTTCAATTTTCAATTTCCCAATTTTCAATTTCTCCCCCTCACGAAAGCACGACATAAGGACCAAGCCCATGCACCCCCCCCTCCCGCCCGTACCCGCTCTCCTTGTAGCCGCCGAACGGCGAGGTCGGATCGAACTTGTTGTACGTGTTCGCCCAGACCACGCCGGCGCGGAGCTTCTGGGCCATCTTCAGGATGCGCGAGCCCTTCTCCGTCCACACCCCCGCGGACAGGCCGTACGGCGTGTTGTTCGCTTTCTCCAGCGCTTCCTCCGGCGTGCGGAAGGTCAGCACGGAGAGCACCGGGCCGAAGATCTCCTCCTGGGCGATGCGGTTCGACTGCCCCACGCCGGTGAAGAACGTCGGCGCGAACCAGAAGCCGCGCGTGGGGAGGGCGCAGGACGACTGGTAGATCTCCGCCCCTTCTTCCACGCCGCTCGACACCAGCTCCTGGATCTTCTCCAGCTGGGCGCGCGAGTTGATGGCGCCCACGTCCGTGTTCTTGTCCAGCGGATTGCCCACGCGCAGCGTGCCGATCCGCTCGCGCAGCTTGCGGATCACCGGCTCGAGGATCGACTCCTGCACGAAGAGGCGCGAGCCGGCGCAGCAGACGTGCCCCTGGTTGAAGTAGATGCCGTTGATGATCCCTTCGATGGCCTGGTCGAGCGGCGCGTCCTCGAACACGATGTTCGGCGCCTTCCCGCCCAGCTCCAGGGTCAGCTTCTTCTTCGTCCCCGCGGCCGCGCGCTGGATCCGCTTGCCGACCTCGGTCGAGCCGGTGAAGGCGATCTTGTCGACGTCCGGATGGGCGACGAGCGCGGCGCCCGTCGCGCCGGCCCCGGTGACGATGTTCACCACCCCCGGCGGCAATTCCGCCTCCTGGATGATCTGCGCCAGGAGGAGGGAGGTCAGCGGCGTGGTCTCCGCCGGCTTGAGGACGATGGTGTTGCCGGCGGCCAGTGCCGGGGCGAGCTTCCAGGCCGCCATCAGCAGCGGGAAGTTCCAGGGGATGATCTGCCCCGCGACACCCACCGGCGCCACGTTCCGGTTCGGGAACGCGTACTCCAGCTTGTCGGCCCAGCCGGCGTAGTAGAAAAAGTGCGCCGCGGCGAGCGGGATGTCGACGTCGCGCGACTCCTTGATCGGCTTGCCGCCGTTCATCGTCTCCACCACGGCCAGCGCGCGCGACTTCTCCTGGATCAGCCGGGCGATGCGGAAGATGTACTTCGCCCGCTCGCTGGGCGGCATCCTGCGCCACACTTTCTGGTAGGCGCGCCGCGCCTCGCGCACCGCCCGGTCCACGTCCTCCGCATCCCCTTCCGCGATCTCGGCCAGCGTCTCTTCGGTGGCCGGGTTGATGGTCTCGAACCACCGCCTGGAGTGCGGCTCGACGAACTTGCCGCCGATGAAGAGGTTGTAGCGCGCGTCGAGCCTGAAGTGATCGGTCGACTCGAGGGAGGGGGAGTAGTCCCACAGCAGGGCGGAGGAGGCGGGGCCGGGCTGGAGGCGCTCGCGGGTCTCGATGGATGTCGTGCTCATGACGCTGAATTGAAAATTGAAAATTGAAAATTGAAAAAGCGCGAAGCGCCACTTCCATTTTCAATTTTCAATTTTTCATTTTCAATTTCCTTTCAATCGATCGTGAAGTAGTCGCCCGACTGATACGCGCCCGTCTTTTCCTTGCGCAGCTGCATCAGGACGTCGTTCAGGAGGGAAGAGGCGCCGAAGCGGAAGAGATCGGGGGTCATCCAGTTCGGCCCCATCGTCTCGTACAGCAGGACGAGGTAGGCCAGGGCGAGCTTCGAGCTGGCGATGCCGCCCGCCGGCTTCATGCCGATCTGCTTGCCGGTGGCGTGATGGAAGTCGCGGATCGCCTCCAGCATCACCAGCGTGACGGGGAGCGTTGCGTTGACCGTCACCTTGCCGGTGGAGGTCTTGATGAAGTCGGCGCCTGCGTACATGGCGATGAGCGAGGCCCGCCGCACCTGGTCGTAGTTGGCCAGCTCGCCCGTCTCCAGGATGACCTTCAGGTGCGCCGGCCCGCAAGCCTCCTTCACCTCGGCGATCTCGTCGAAGACTTTGCGGTAGTCGCCGGAGAGGAACGCGCCGCGGTCGATGACCATGTCGATCTCGTCCGCGCCGGCGGCCACCGTCTCCCGCGTCTCATTGACTTTGATGTGGGTGAAGGTCTGCCCACTGGGGAAGCCGGTGGCAACCGAAGCGATCTTGACGCCGCTGCCGGCCACGGCCTGCTTCACGAAGGGGACCATGGTGGGGTAAACGCAGACAGCGGCCACGTGCGGGATCTCGCGGTCGGACGGCTCGGGATGCATCGCCTTCTGGCAGAGGGCGAACACTTTGCCGCGCGTGTCTTTCCCCTCCAGCGTGGTGAGGTCCATCATGCTGATGGCCAGCTTCAGCCCCCACACTTTCGACTCTTTCTTCAGCGACCGCTTGGCCAGCGAAGCCGCCCGCTCCTCGGCCGACACCGCATCGACGCCATGCGCCAGCTCGAGCGCGTCCGACAGACTGCGCCGGAACGCCGCCGCCGGAAAGAGCGGCGATAAGGAGGAATGGATGATCTCGGAGGACATGAGGGGGTAGTGTAACGCGTTGTCGGTTGTCAGTTGTCGGTTGTCAGTAGAGCGATCTACCGACAACTGATAACTGACAACCGACAACCGGCGAGAGCGCGCGCGTCAGCGCGCGCGACGCCTGGGCAACGACAGCGGATCGTCGAACTTCCACTTCCGGGCCAGCGTGTCGTAGCTCCAGGAGTCGGAGAGGTAGTAGCCGACGTAGCCGCCGAAGAGGAACAGCTGGTTGCGGCTCGGGTCGTAGGCCAGGCCGCCGTTCTCCCGGGCGGGGGGCGCGGCGGCGGTGTCGAGCTTCGTCCACTTCGCGCCGTCCCACTCCCACGTGTCGTTCGCGTAGACCTGCACCACGCTCGGCTCCACCCCGTCGACCCGGAGGCCGCCGAAGAGGATCACGTGACCGGTGCGCGGATCGACCGCGGCCTGCGCGCCGTAGCGCGGGCCGGGCGTCGTCCCGACGTTCTCCAGCTTCGTCCACTGCGTGCCGTCGAATGTCCACATGTCGTCATAGCGCGTCAGGCGGTCGAGGGAGTTGATCCGGCCGATGCCGCCGTACAGCACCGTCTTCTTCAGCGTCGGGTCCCACCACATCGTGGCCAGCGAGCGCGACGGCGCGGGGTTCTTCTTCACCCGGGTCCAGGTGGCCCCGTCCCAGGTCCAGGTCTGGTCCGAGTAGATGTTGTTGTCCCAGCCGCCGAAGAAGACCGTCTTCTTCAGGCTCTGGTCGTAGGCCATGCTGGCCCAGCGGTGGCGGGGGGGATGCGTCTTCACGTCGGGGAAGCTGGTGAACTTCGTGCCGTCGAACTCGAACGTATCCGACTCCTGGCAGACCAGCACGACCTTCTTCCGGTCCGTGTCGTAGGAGGCATTGGGGAAGCTGCAGATGGTCGGCTGCCCTTCCAGGCCGGTCAGCACCTGCCACTGCCCGTTCTGGTAGCGCCAGATGTCGCCGGTGGTGTCGATCTCGTTGAGGCCGCCGAAGAGGTAGACCGCCTTGTTGTCCGGATCGGTGACCAGGGCGAAGAGGGAGCGGGGGCTGGGCGAGGAGACGTCGTTGAAGACGACCCAGTCGCCGGCGCGATAGATGGAGGTCACGCTGACCGCCTCGTCGCCGATGAGCGTGCCGCCCTGGCGGACGGCCTGCTGGCGCACCACGTCGTACGCGAGCGCGGCGCCGGAGACGCGGTCGGAATCGGTGGGGGTGTCGACCAGCGTCCAGTTCGTGCCGTCCCACTCCCACACCTCGTCCGTGAACGTGGAGTTGGCGCAGGCCGAGCCGGTCAGGAGCACGGTGTTGTTGTGCGTCTGGAAGGCGACCGAGGCGTCGTTCGCGCAGCTGGGGAGCTTCTCGGGCTTGATTTGGGTGAAGGTGGCGGACGCCGCGTCGTAGCGGTACATCACCGCGGCGGCATTCGTGTCGATGCCGATGAGCAGCATCTGGTTGCGCGCGGGGTCGTAGATCAAGGTGGGGCTGTTCACCGTGGGACCGGTGGCCACGGTCTGCTTCCAGGTGGTGCCGTCGAACTCCCACGCGTCGTAGAGGAACGTGGTGGACACCGCGCCGGTCTTCGCATTCAGGGTCTCGACGTTGCCGCCGAAGATGACGAAGCGGTCGCGCAGCGAGTCGTAGGCGCCGCCGGGGAGGAAGCGGGCGGAGGGGGCGTTCGGGGTCTGGATCTGCTTCCAGTCGTTGCGGTCGTAGACCCAGGTGTCGTTCAGCTGCTCGCCGCTGGCGTGATGGCCGCCGAACATGATCACCCGGTCGTGATTCGAGTCCCACACCATGGCGTGGCCGCCGCGCTCCGGAGGATTGGTCGGCGTGTAGCGCTGGGCCCAGCGGAGGCCGTCGAACTCCCAGGTGTCGCCCAGGTCGTAGGACTTCTTGGTGCCGGCATCGAAGCGGGTGGTGCCTCCGAAGAGGATCATCCGGTTGGCCCGGGTGTCATAGACCATCCGGGCGTGGGTCCGGGCGGAGGGAGCCGCGGCGAGAAGAGATTGCGCGCCGAGGGTCAGCGCGAGGAGAAGGAGGATGCTTCGATTGCGCATTCGGTCGAGATGGCCTCGTCGTGGAGTAGTGGCAGTAAGTTCCGGTGGCTTGGGAGTTTGCCGCGGATTCGAACCCGGCCGCGGAGAGACAAATTTCCCACCGGAGGTGAGACGGGCGGGAGGGGGAGGAAGTATCGGGCGCGCGCCGGCAGGCTTGGCCGCGGCGCGCGCCGGTCAGCCGTTACACAGGTTTCACGCCGTACTGCTCGGCGATCGTGACGAGCTTCTGCTCGGCATCATCTCCCGAGCCGACCGAGGTGCCGATGCGCTCGATCTCCGCCAGCTCGGCGTCCTCGAGCGCAAACCCATGCGCTCGCAGGGCATCCCGTGGATCGTCGACCAGCCTGCGCCGGAACTCCGGGTGCTCGATCGCCCGCCGGACGATGGCGCCGATCATCTCGTTTCTCATGCTCTTACCTCCGCCGTATGGAAGAGCAATCGCGTTGCCAGCGCGGCAGTTGTCCCCTTCACACCCGCACCCGCAGCGTCACCAGCGTCTCCCCCATCTTCAGCTTGATGGGCGAGCCGACGTTGTGCTTCGCCCGCTCGATCGTCACGTCGACGTGATGGGGCAGGCCGATGCGGACGCCGTAGTCGATCTTCGTCCACGGCCACCAGACGCTCGGCGCGGGGTAGGTCTTCGGCGCCGCCGCGCGGAAGTCGTTCCGCATCCCGCTCAGCCGCGCCGCCGGCTGCACGTACTCCAGCCACCGGCTGACCACGGCGAAGCGATAGCCGGTCTCCAGCTCGTACCCTTCCCGATGCAGGCCGGCGATGTCCTGCCGGACGTATTGGCCGTTCGTTGTCAAGCCCCGCCACTCCGAGTAGATCCTCACGCCGGTCTCTTCCTTGTTCCGCCCCCTGGCCGGCAGGCGGATGCCGAACGGCGCGCTGAGCAGGTCGAGGTCGCCGCCGTAGAAGGTGCCGGTCAGGTTCTTCTCATCGGCCAGGGAGCGCTTGTAGTGGAAGAGGAGGACGTCGTACCCCGACGTCTGCGCATCATTCTGCCAGCGGTATCCCAATCCCTGACCGAACTGCAGGTTCTGCTGATTGAACGCATACTCCTCCACCTCGGCGTTGTAGAGGATTGGGAAGCCCGAGCCGAGGTCGTGGTTGGGATGGGGGTTCTGCGGCTGGCGCTGATCGGGCGTGCCGTTGTCGCCGGCCAGCGCGTTCGGATCGCGGAAGAAGAGCGGGTTGCCGTTGGCCAGCTGCAGGCGCCAGTAGAGGTTGCGCCCGATGCTGCCGCCGGCCAGCGCCTGCAGGTCCTCGAACCGGTTGAACGCCGTGGCGGCCAGGCCGTAGCTCTCCAGCAGGCGCGTCGGCTGCCGCTCCATCTTCGGAGCCTTGCCGAGCTGCAGGAAGAAGGAGGTCCGCTCCGGCCGGTCCAGGAACTCCGGCGCCTGCCCGAAGCGCACCCAGAGCTCGTCGGCATCGATCTTCTTGTCGGTGCTGGTCGGGTTGCGCCGGTACTTGTCCTGGCCGTGCACCTTGGCCCGCGCGGAAATCCACGTCCCGTAGCCGACGTCGAGCTGCACGTTGGCCACGCTCAGCTCCACGTGCCGGCCGGGGTCGACCGTCCGCTCGAAGCCCTGCGTCTGCCCCACGGGGAGGAAATCCGGCGGAAAGGGGAAGCGGAGCGGAAAGCGCGTCGCTTCGGTGTCGCGATAGTTCGCCCGGATCTCGAAGCGGGTCTTGTACGTCCAGAGGTTCCGGGTCTGCGCGCCCAGCGGCAGCGCCGTACAGAGGAGTGCCGCCGCGG
>DASYMJ010000286.1:0-7104 GCA_036009105.1 Thermoanaerobaculia bacterium
AGACGCGCACGCTGCTGTCGCTGGCGCCGGAGGCGAGCCGCTCTCCTTTTCCGTCGAAGGCAAGCGACAGGATGAACGCATGGGGATGGGCAGCGGTCCGCCGTATCTCGGTCAGCCCGGGAGTGCGCAGCCAGACGATCGTGCCATTCTCCAGCCCCGCGGCGATGGTGTTCCCGTGGGCGGCGAGGGCGGAGATCCGCTCCCCGAGGGTGACCTGGTGGCGGTTGGAGAGCGCTCCCGCCGCGAAGCTCCAGCTGACCAGCTTCCCGGTTCCTTCCACGGCGAGGAGCGTCGCGCCGTCGTCGGCAAATGCGACGGCGTTCACGCGCCGCGACTGCAGGACCGGCAGAGGGCTCGCCACGGGAGGGGTCGCCGCCAGGTCCCAGAGCACGGCTCCGTTCGAATAGCCGGCGGCCAGAAAGCGCTTGTCGCGATGCAGCGCCAGCGATTCGACCAGGCCGCGCTGCTGGATCAGGGGCAGTCCAATCGGCGCCGGAGTGAGCGCATCCCAGCGCCGGATCGCGCCGTCCCAGTCACCGCTCACCAGCAGGCTGCCATCCTCCGCAAACTGCAGCTGCGAGATGCGAGCGTGCTGCGGACCGATCGTGCCCAGCGGCTTCCACGATGCCGTATCGAAGATGTGGATGCCGTCATCCTCTTCGCCGGCGGAGAGGATGCGCCCGCCGCGCGGATCGAAGGCGAGCGCTTCCACCTCCTGATGGTGCCCGTGCAGGGTGACCGCGAGCTGCGGCTGGTCGGCCGCCGCGTTGAGCAGCGCCCGCACCGCGCTGCTGGTCGGCGCGGCCTGGTAGGCAGCGACGGCCCAGAGCGCCGCCTTGTCATAGTTCTTCGCCTTCCACAAAGCGAGCGACTCGCCAGCCAGCTGGTTGGCCAGGCTGCGGCGCTGATCGATCCGGCTCCTCCGCACCGCGAAGAAGAGCCCGATGCCGGCCGCGACGAAAACGGCCGCGGCGAGGGCGAGGCCGATGCGCCGGCGCCTCTGCGCCTTCACGCTGGCGCTGACCAGCTGGCGGTGCAGCGCGGTGGGTTGCGGCTCCTTCCCTTCCGCCGCGCTGAGCCATTGCATGGCCTCGCGAAGATTGGCGCCGCGCAACACCGCCCCCCGGTCCCGCTCCCACTCACGGGCGCCGAGGAAGAACCGCGTGTGCTGCTGGAGGTGGCTCAGGTCCGTCCGGATGGCCCGGTCGATCCGGTCCAGGGCCCGCTCATCGCGGAGGCGGATCCAGTTGATGTCGGCCAGCTCCTCGGGCGCCGCGGAGGGCTCGGTCTGGTCCAGGACGACCGGAATGATCCGTTTGGGGAGAGCGCGGGCGAGCTCGAACTCTCTCCAGCATTCCAGCGAGCGCAACGACTCCTGGGTGACGGCGCAGAGAAAGACCTCGCTCCTCTCCATCGCCGTGGTGATCTCGGCCCGCCACAGCGACGCTTCCGGCAGCTCCGCCTCGTCGCGCCAGACTTCATGTCCCCGTTGCACCAGCCGCCGCTGCAGCTCGGCCGCTTCCACAACGTTGCGCCGGCAGTACGACAGGAAGATCGAGGCCATGGTGAGCGCGTCGTCTCGTCAGAACCGCTGCGGCAGCCGAGACACCGTGGGCAACCCTTGCTCCGCCGGCTTGTTTAGCGCCGGTGCGCTCTCTTTGGTGTCGTCGCGGCGATAGCTGATGAACGCCAGGCCGGTCATGGCGCTACTTTACCTGCAACCGGGCAGCAGGGCGGGCCGAGGCCCGCCCCTCTCATGCACTCACGCCGCGGCGGTCTTCACGCCTTCCAGCCCGTCGCGCAGCACGCGGAAGGCGCGCGCGTCGGCCTCGCCGGTCTGGGGGTCGAGAAAGTACGCCACGTCGTTGCGGACGCTGGCCCCGTTGGGGTTCTCGCCGTTCCACTCCAGGACGGCCCACTGGATGAGCGGGTTGAAGATGTTGTGGTCCCACCCGAACGCCGCGTGGCGGTTGCTGTAGGCCTGCGCGGCGCCCAGCGATTCGGAGGTGCCTTCGTCCTGGCCGGTCTTGTACGCGGCGAACGCCTTCGCGTCGCGCTCGGCGGTCTCGCCGTCGACGAAGTACGCCACGTCGCGGCGCGGCGGCAGGGCCTGCGGCCCCCCGAACTTCTGCCCCACGCTCTGACACTTCACCACCAGCCAGTGAATCATCGGTCGTCCGATCTTGTGATCCCACTCCAAAGCAACATACGGCATGTTCCGGTCTCCTCGTCCTCGATGCACACGGCAGAGCGCCGTGCGGTGAGACGCATCAGAAGGCGGATAAGGATGTGTTTATTTCCTGACATGAAGCAGGAATACGGTGCCGCTTGTCGGCATTGATGGACGCTACGGTCCCTCATCCCGCTCCTTCCGCCGCCCCTGACGCTCAGGACGCACGCCGCAAGCGCTTGCTCGATGCCCTGCCGGCCATCGCCTGGTCGGCCGACGCGCGGACCTTCTGCTTCACCTACGTGAACCCGGCGGCCGAGTCGCTCCTCGGCTATCCCATCGCCCACTGGCTCGACGAGCCGGCCTTCTGGGTCAACCGCATCCACCCCAGCGACCAGTACGTGGCCACGCTTTGCCACAACGAGACGCTGGCCGGCCGGAACCACGAGCTGGTCTACCGCATGATCGCCGCCGACGGCCGCACCGTGTGGCTCCGCGATTACGTGAACGTGCACATGGTGGACGGCGTGGCGGTGGAGCTCTTCGGCGTGATGGTCGACATCACGCGGGAGGTCGAGGCCGAGCAGGCCTCGCAGGAGAGCCGGGAGAACTTCCGGCGGATGGTCGAGCTATCGCCCGACTGCATCGGCGTCCACGCCGACGGCCGCTACATCTACGTCAACCAGGCCTTCGTGCAGCTTCTCGGCGCGAAGAGCGAGACGGAGATCATCGGCCGGGACGTCTTCTCGTTCGTCGATTCCGTCTCCCACACCACCGTCCAGGAGCGGCTGGAGCGGCTCCGCGCCGGCCAGAGCGTGCCGTACGTCCGGGAGAAGTATCGCCGCATGGACGGCTCGCCGCTCGACGTCGAGGTGGCGGCGCTGCCGCTCCGCTACGGCGACCACGACGCCGTGCAGGTGATCGCGCGGGACATCACCGACCGCGTCCGCGACGAGGAAGAGCTGCGGGAGCGCGAGGCGCGGCTGCAGCTGCTGGCCTCCGGCACCCACGAGGCGATCTGGGAATGGTCCCCCGAGCGGCAGGAAGTGTGGACCAACGACGCCTACCGGCAGATGATCGGCGCCGCGGGCGACCACGACACGTTTTTCGACGTCTGGATGGGGCGCCTGCACCCGGACGACCGGGAGGCGGCACGAGCGGTCATCCAGCGCGTGATGGACCAAGCGCCGCCGTCGTGGTGGCACGAGTACCGTCTGCTCCATGCGGACGGCACCTATCGGGTCATTCTCGACCGCGGCCACACCGTGCGGTCGACCGGCGAGCGGCGGATGATCGGCTCGATGCTGGACGTGACGCCGCTGCGCGAGGCCGAGCGGCAGCGCGCCACGGCCGAGGCGAAGTTCCGCTGGCTGGTCGAGCAGTCCGTGGTCTCCGTCTACATGATCTCCGGCAACCGGCTCAAGTACATCAACGACACCGGCGCGAAGATGCTCGGCTACACCGCCGAGGAGATGGCCACCATCGACGTCTCGGCGCTGGTCATTGACGAAAACCGCAACGCCATCTTCGACGGCAGCCCGAACGTGGCGCGGGTCCGGCGCAAAGACGGCACGCTGCTGCACGTGGCCTTCTATCAGAACGAAGTCACGATGGACGGCGAGCAGATCATCATCGGCACCGCCGCCGACATCACCGAAAGCGTCCTCGCCCGGCGAAGCCTCGCCGCATCGGAACAGCGCTATCGCGAGCTCGTGGAAGGCATCACCGACATCCTCTACACCGTCGACGCCGACGGGCGGTTCCAGTCGCTCAGCCGCAGCTTCGAGCGCAGCACCGGCTATCGGGTCGAGGAGTGGATCGGCCGCCCGTTCGCGGAGCTCTTCGTGCCGCCTTCCCGGGCGGCGGCGACGGAGCACTTCCAGCGCGCGCTGGCCGGCGATGCGGGCATCGTCCGCGAGTACGACGTCGCGGCGCCGTCGGGAGCGGTGGTCACCGTCGAGGTGTCGGCCCAGCCGCGTTACGTCGAGGGCGTGGTGGTCGGCACCATGGGCATGGCCCGCGACGTGACCGAGCCCCGCACCATCGCCCGCAAGCTGGAAGAAGCGAAGCGGATGAGCAGCCTGGGGCAGGTCGCGGCCTCGCTGGCGCACGAGTTCAACAACGTGCTGATGGGCATCCAGCCCTTCGTGGAAGTGATCGCCCGCACAGCCCCTCCTACGCGCCAGACCACCGACGCCCTGGGCCACATCACCCGCGCCATCAGCCGCGGCAAGCGCGCCTCGCAGGAGATCCTCCGCTTCGCCAATCCGAAGGAGCCGCAGCTCTTCCCCATCGACGTCCGCATCTGGCTCCCCACGCTGCTGGGGCAACTGGTGGCCGCCCTCCCTTCCTCCATCGCGCTCAGCAGCTCGCTGGCGCCGAGCGTGAAATTCATCCGCGGCGACCGCGAGCATCTGGAGCAGGTGATCACCAACCTGGTCTTCAACGCCCGCGACGCGATCCTCGGCAGCGGCACCATCCACGTCGGTGTTGCGCTGGCCGACGACCTGGTGCGCATCTCGGTCTCGGACGACGGTCCCGGCATTCCGGCGCCGCTGCTGGATCAGATCTTCGAGCCGCTCTTCACCACGAAGCGCAACGGCACGGGCCTGGGCCTGGCCATCGCCCGGCGCCTGATGGAAGGCCACGGCGGCTCGTTGACCGTGGAGAATCGTCCGGAGGGTGGGTCGGCCTTTCACCTCTTCGTGCCGATCGCGGAGAAGCTGGCTGCCGAGGGAAAAACGGTCGCGCCCGCGGCGCCGCGCGTGAAGCGCATCCTGCTCGTGGAGGACGACCTGTCGGTCGGCATGGGGCTCGATGCGCTCCTGCAGGCGGAAGGCTACGAGACGACCTGGGTCCGCGCCGCGGGCGATGCCGCCGACGCGGCGCGCCGCGTGAGGCCGCAGGTGGCCATCATCGATATCAACCTGCCGGACGGCAACGGCGTCGATCTCGTTTCCATCCTGCGGGAGGAGCAGCAGAACCTCCCCATCGTGCTCTCCACCGGCCACGTGGAGTTGAACCTCAGCAACGAAAAGGAACGGATCCTCTCCCTGATGAAGCCGTACGAGATCGAGGATCTGCTCGACGCGATCAGCAACGTGACCGCGGCTTGAGCCGGCACGGCCGGCTGCGCTGACTGGCCAAGCCTCGGCGACCGTCGGAGCGCAAGGGTCGGTTCTGCCGCGCACGCTCCTAGTCGCTTGCGCGACGAAGCAGCAGCTCCCGCTCCCGTGCGTTGCGGGTGAGCGCCGCGGCGCGCTCGAACTCCTCTCGCGCCTCGTCTAAGCGTCCGAGCCTGGCCAGCAGGTCGCCGCGGACGCTCGGCAGCAGGTGGTAACCCTCCAGCGCTTTGTCGTTCATCAACGCGTCGACCAGCGCCAGCCCGGCGGCCGGACCGAACGCCATCGCATGGGCGACGGCGCGATTCAGCTCGACGACCGGCGACGGCATCACCTCCGCCAGCTCGTCGTACAACGTGGCGATGCGCGCCCAATCCGTCTCGCCGCCAGTCCGCGCGCGGCCGTGGCAAGCGGCGATCGCGGCCTGCAAGGCATACGGTCCCATCGCGCCGTCGTGGCGCTCGGCGCGTTGCAGTGCGCTCAGGCCGCGGCGGATGAGCAGCTGGTCCCAGCGGCCACGGTCCTGATCGAGCAGGCGGATCGGCTCGCCGGACGGGCCGGTGCGCGCGCCGAGGCGGGAAGCCTGGATCTCCATCAGGGCCACGAGGCCGTGCACCTCCGGCTCGTCCGGCACGAGCTCCGCCACGATGCGCCCGAGCCGAAGCGCATCCTCGCAGAGCGCGGGGCGCGTCCAGTGGTCGCCCGCGGTCGCGGAGTAGCCCTCGTTGAAGATGAGGTAGAGCACTTCGAGCACGGAGGAGAGCCGCGCCGCGAGCTCCGGGCCGCGCGGCACCTCGAACGGCACCCGGGCCTCGGAGAGCGTCCGCTTCGCGCGCACGATGCGCTGCGCGACAGTCGGCTCGGGGAGGAGGAACGCGCGCGCGATCTCGTCCGTGGTCAGGCCGCCGAGGAGGCGCAGGGTGAGCGCGACGCGAGCCTCGGTGGAGAGCACCGGGTGGCAGGCGATGAAGATCAGGCGCAGCAGGTCGTCGCCGACCGGATCATCGAGCGCCGCGTCGAGGTCGGGCATCACCTCCTGCCTCGTTTCCTGGCCCAGCTCCTGATGCTTCCGCTCCAGCAGCTCGTTGCGGCGGAACAGATCGATGGCCCGGTGCTTGGCGGTGGCCATGAGCCACGCGCCGGGCTTGTCCGGCACACCCGACTGCGGCCACTGCTGCAAAGCCGCGAGCAGCGCGTCCTGGGCCAGGTCCTCGGCGATGCCGACGTCGCGCGCGATGCGCGCGAGGCCGGCGATCAGCTTCGCCGACTCGATCCGCCAGACCGCGTCGATCGTGCGATGGATCGGATCCGTCACCATCCAGGCGACGGATCAGACCATCATCAATCGCGCGGCCGCAAGCTCACTTGCGGTTCTCCATCTCCTTGCGAATCCGCTCCTCCTGCTCGCGCAGCTGGGGAGTGAACTCGGCGCCGAACTCCTCCGCCTCGAAGATCTGCCGGATCTCCAGCTCGCCCTCCACGCCGGTCGGGTTCGGGCAGCGCTTCATCCACTCGATGGCTTCTTCCTTCGACTTGACCTGGATGAGCCAGAAGCCGGCCACCAGCTCCTTGGCCTCGGTGAACGGGCCGTCGATGACGGTGCGCTTGTCGCCGGAGAACCTGATCTTCGCGCCCTTCGAGCTCGGGTGCAGCCCCTCCCCCGCGAGCATGACGCCAGCCTTGACCATCTCTTCGTTGAACTTGCCCATCTCGGCCAGTTCCTGCTCGGTAGGCATCACGCCGGCTTCGGTATCCTGGTTGGCTTTGACCATGACCATGAATCGCATCTGTTTTCTCCTCGTTTCGCGTTTT
>DASYMJ010000287.1:0-3450 GCA_036009105.1 Thermoanaerobaculia bacterium
CTGACCATGCCTCACTACCAGAAGCGCCGCGACCGGAAGTGGCTGTGGAAGGCGAAGGCGCTGCTGCGCAAGGCGCGGAAGATGGAGCGCGCGGAAAATGTAGGGCCGGCTCTCAGCCGGCCCGCGGTCAAAGAATAGCTGGGCCGGCTGAGAGCCGGCCCTACATTCAGAACGTCTTCGCCAGAAGCCAGCAGAGCAACAGCACCACCGGCAGGTGAAACATCAGCTGCAGCACCGAGTAGCCGGCCAGGTCGCGGGCTTTCACACCTAGGATGCCCATCAGCGGCAGCATCCAGAAGGGATTGATCAGGTTCGGCAGCGCCTCGGCGGCGTTGTAGATCTGCACCGTCCAGCCGAGGTGCTCGCCCCACGCTTTGGCGGCTGCCATCACGTACGGCGCCTCGACCACCCACTTGCCGCCGCCGGACGGCACGAACATGCCGAGGATCGCGGAGTAGATGGCCACCACCACGGGGAACGTCTCTTTCGTGGTGATGTCGATGAACAGCTTGGCCAGATGCTCGGCGATCGGCGTCTTGGAGATCATGCCGAAGATGCCGCCGTAGAACGGGAACTGGATCAACACTCCGGCCGTGGCCGCCACCGACTTGCCGACGGCGCGCAGGAACGAGCGCGGGCGCCAGTGCAGCAGCAGGCCGGCGGCGAGGAAGGCGAAGTTGAAGTTGTTCAGGTCGAGCGCGGCCAGGCCGCCCTTCTCGCGGAACTGCTGAAAGAGGAACCAGAGCATCAGCGCGGCGATGAGGAGGCTGAGGACGGGGCTGTGCTCCAGGCGCTCGCCCGGCGTGCGGGGCTCGAAGCGCTCCACCTCGAACGGCTCGAAGGTGACGCCGAGCTCCCTGGCCGTTTTCGCGCGGTCGCCGTCCGGCGCGGAGAAGTAGGCGACGGAGACCGACATCACGATGAGCACCGCGGCCAGCACGATGTTCTGCCAGGTGAAGATCGTCCGGGTCAGAGGGATCACGCCGGTGATCTTCAGCAGCGAAGGGGGGATGGAAGAGGGGGTGGCCTGCAGGAGGGCGGCGGATGAGGAGAGGCCGAGGGCCCAGACGCTGCCCAGGCCGAGGTAGGCGGCGGCGCCGATGGCGCGGTAGTCGACGCGCTTGCCGATCTGGTCCAGGCGGCGGGTGATCTCGCGCACGAGCAGGCCGGTGAAGATGAGGGAGAGGCCCCAGGAGAGGAGGGAGGAGAGCATGGCGAAGGCGGCGACGAACGCCACCGCGCCGCGCGGCGACTTGGGGATGGCGGCCAGGCGGGCGGTTAGGCGCGCCACGGGCGGCGAGCTGGCCACAACGAAGCCGCCGATGATCACCATGGCCATCTGCATGGTGAAGTTCACCAGCGACCAGAAGCCGTTGCCGAACTCGGTGGCGAGTTTGACCGGTGCCACGCCGATGGAGAGGCCGCCGGCGAAGACGAGGAGGATTGCGCCCAGCGCAAAGACGAAGGCGTCGGGGAAGAAGCGCTCGCAGGCATCGGCGAGCCTTGCGCCGACGCGCGCGAGGAGAGGCTGACGGTTGCGCATCGGGCAACGATTATGCACCGCAGGCGAGCGCGAAAAAGCGACAGGAGTGTGCGATGGCATCAGCGAGTGCAACGACCGATCATGATGAGATCCGGGGGTGGGTGGAGGAGCGCGGCGGCTCGCCGGCGCGGGTGAAGGGGCGGAACGTCCTGCGCATCGATTACCCCGGCTTCAGCGGCGAGGACACGCTGGAGACGATCGACTGGGAGGACTGGTTCCGCGTGTTCGACGAGAGCAATCTCGCCTTCCTGCACGACCACGACTCGGACTCGCGCTTCTCGAAGCTGGTGAGCCGGGACAACGCCGGCGAGCTGGAAAACGGAGGACGGGCTTCAGCGAAGAAGGCCGCTTCATCAAAGAAGGCCGCTTCATCAAAGAAGGCTGCCTCTTCACGAAAGACCGCTTCCTCCTCGAAGAAGGGCTCGTCGTCCAAGAAGGGCTCGTCCTCGACGAAGGGCTCGTCCTCCAAGAAGGGCTCATCCTCCAAGAAGGGCTCGTCCTCCAAAAAGGGCTCATCCTCCAAAAAGGGCTCATCCTCCAGGAAGGCTTCCTCCAGGAAGGCCTCCTCCTCCAAGAAATCCTCCTCCAAAAAGTCCTCGAAGAGACGGCGCTGAGATGGCCCGGACCACGGGCGACTTTGTGGTGCAGCGCCTCCATGAGTGGGGCGTCCGCCGCATCTACGGCTATCCCGGCGACGGCATCAACGGCATCATCGGCGCCCTCGACCGCGCGAAGGAACAGGTCCGCTTCATCCAGGTGCGGCACGAGGAGATGGCCGCCTTCATGGCCTGCGCGCACGCCAAATACACGGGCGAGGTCGGCGTCTGCCTGGCCACCTCCGGCCCCGGCGCCATCCACCTGCTCAACGGCCTGTACGACGCGAAGCTCGATCGCCAGCCGGTGGTGGCCATCGTCGGCCAGTCGGCGCGGCTGGCCATGGGCGGCAGCTACCAGCAGGAGGTCGACCTCCACTCCCTCTTCAAGGACGTGGCGAGCGAATACGTGCAGACGGCGATGGCGCCCGGCCAGCTGCGCCACCTCGTGGACCGCGCCATCCGCATCGCCCGATCGGAGCGCGCCGTCACGGCCATCATCATCCCCAACGACCTGCAGGAAGAGCCGATGGCCGACCCGCCGCACGCGCACGCCACGGTGCACTCCGGCACCGGCTTCTCCTCGCCGCGCGTGATCCCGAACGACGAGGATCTTCGCCGCGCGGCCGACGTCCTCAACGCCGGCACGAAGGTGGCGATGCTGATCGGCATCGGCGCCATGAACGCCGCGGACGAGGTCGTGGAAGTGGCCGACCTCCTCGGCGCCGGCGTGGCCAAGGCGCTCCTCGGCAAGGCGGTGCTGCCGGACGACCTCCCCTTCGTGACCGGGTCGATCGGCCTCCTCGGCACGCGCCCCAGCTACACCATGATGGCCGGCTGCGACACGCTGCTGATGGTCGGCTCCAGCTTCCCCTACCCCGAGTTCCTTCCCGAGGAGGGGCAAGCGCGCGGCGTGCAGATCGACGTCGACGGCCGCGTGATCGGGATGCGCTACCCGATGGAGGTGAACCTCGTGGGCGACGCCGGCTACACGCTGCGGGCGCTTTTGCCGCTGCTGGAGCGCAAGACCGACCGCTCCTGGCGCGAGGAGATCGAGCGCAGCGTGGAGCGCGACTGGCGCGTGCTCCAGGAGCGCGCGATGCTGCCCGGCAAGCCGATCAACCCGCAACGGGTGTTCCAGGAGGTCTCGCCGCTGCTGCCCGACGGCTGCATCACCACCGCCGACTCGGGCACGTCCGCGAACTGGTGGGCACGTCACCTGCGCCTGCGCACGGGGATGAAGGCGGCGATCTCGGGCACGCTCGCCACAATGGGATGCGCTGTGCCGTATGCGCTCGGGGCGAAGTTCGCGTT
>DASYMJ010000288.1:0-9723 GCA_036009105.1 Thermoanaerobaculia bacterium
AGAACGAGCGGACGGAACTCGTGATCGGCGATGACAACGTGTTCCGCGAGTTCGTCACGGTGAACCGCGGCACGGCGGGCGGGGGCGGCATCACCACGATCGGCTCGCACAACTTCTTCATGGCTTACTCGCACGTCGCGCACGACTGCCACGTCGGCTCGCGCACGATCTTCGCGAACAACGCGACGCTGGCCGGACATGTCGAGGTGGCGGACAACGCGCAGGTCGGCGCCTTCTCCGCGGTGCACCAGTTCTGCCGCGTCGGCGAGCACGCGTTCATCGGCGGCGACACCATCGCCACGCAGGACGTGCTGCCGTTCGTGAAGACGGTGGGCAGCCGGCCGGCGAAGACATACGGCATCAACACCATCGGCCTGGAGCGCAAAGGCTTTCCGAAGGAGACGGTCGAGGCGCTGCAGCGCGCCTATCGCATCCTCGTCCGCTCCAAGCTGAAGCTGGCCGATGCGCTGGCGCAACTGGAACAGGAGCTCGGCTCCGTTCCCGAGGTGCGCTACCTCGCGGAGTTCGTGCGCGGCTCGAAGCGCGGTGTGATCCGATGACGAAGACGAAAGTCGGCGTGGTCGGCACCGGCTACCTCGGCCGCCTGCACGCTCGCATCCTCACCGAGATGCCCGAGGCGGAGGTCGTCGGCTTCGTCGAGCCGAATGACGCCATCGCCTCCGAGGTTGCTTCCGCTCTCGGTCTGCTTCGCTTTGCGTCCATCGGCGAGCTCGCGGGGCAAATCGAGGCGGCGGTCGTGGCCACGCCCACCACCACGCACTTTGAAGTGGTGAGCGAACTGCTCGAGGCCGGCCGCGACGTGCTCGTGGAGAAGCCGATCACCGCCACCGCTGACGATGCGCAGCGGCTGGTCGGCATCGCGCGCGGCCGCAACAGAATCCTGCAGGTGGGCCACGTCGAGCGCTACAACCCGGCCATCGTCGCCGCGGCGCCGCACATCCACGACATCCGCTACCTCGAAGCGGAGCGCCTCGGCGTCTTCGTGGCCCGCTCGCTCGACGTCGACGTCCTGCTCGACCTCATGATCCACGACCTCAACCTCGTGCTCTCCCTGCTGCGGCAGGAGGTGGTCGAGATCCGCGCCGTCGGCGTGCCGGTGCTCACCGACAAGGTCGACATCACGAACGTCCGCCTGGAGCTGGCGAACGGCGCGGTGGCCAACCTCACCGCCAGCCGCGTCTCGCAGGACCGGGTGCGCAAGGTGCGCTTCTTCGGCAGCGACTCCTATATCTCCGTCGACACGAAGGAACAGGACGTGAAGGGCTACCGCCTGGCCGGCAAAGCCATCCAGCCGCTGGACATCAAAGTGGAGAAGCAGGAGCCGCTGCGCGCGGAGCTGGAGTCGTTCCTGCGCTGCGTGCGCGAGCGCGAGCAGCCGCTGGTGAGCGGCGCGGACGGCGCGGCGGCCGTCGCGCTCGCGGCGCGGGTGGCGGAAGCGATCGAGCAGTCCGTGCAGCGCTACGGGAGGCACTCATGAACCCAGTCGCATCGATCGGCATCATCGGCGGCTCCGGCCTCTACCAGATGGAAGGGCTGAACGTGCTCTTCGAGCGGCACATCGATACGCCGTTCGGCGATCCGTCCGACCCGTACGTGATCGGCGAGATCGACGGCGTGCGCGTCGCGTTCCTCTCCCGCCACGGACGCGGCCATCGCCGCCTCCCCTCCGAGCTCAATTACCGCGCGAACATCTACGGCTTCAAAGTCCTCGGCGTGGAGACCGTGCTCTCCGCCAGCGCGGTCGGCTCGATGAAGGAAACCTATCACCCCACGGACATCGTCTTCCCCCATCAGTTCATCGACCGGACGCGCCACCGCCCGGACACCTTCTTCGGCAACGGCATCGTCGGCCACATCACCTTCGCCGACCCGATCTGCGCCGTCGTTTCATTCGCCATGGGCGAGGCGGCGCGCGAGGCCGGCGCCACGGCGCACATGGGCGGCATCTACCTCTGCATGGAAGGGCCGCAGTTCTCCACCCGCGCGGAGTCGAATCTGTATCGCTCCTGGGGCGTGGACGTCATCGGCATGACGAACCTGCAGGAGGCGAAGCTGGCCCGCGAGGCGGAGATCTGCTACGCCACCATGGCGCTGGTCACCGACTACGACTGCTGGCACGAGACGGCCGAGCCGGTGAGCGTGGAGCAGGTGCTCGGCTACCTCAAGGCCAACGCGGAGATGGCGCAGAAGATCCTGCGCCTCTCCATCCCGCGCATCACCAAACGCGAGCGCACCTGCGGCTGCGTGAACGCGCTGCAGTTCGCCATCATCACCGACCCTTCCACCATTCCGGCGCGGGTGAAGGACGACCTCGCCCCGATCATCGGCAAATACATCAAGTGACGGAGACCGCATGTCCATCCTCGTAGTCGGCAGCGTCGCGTTCGACGCGCTCGAGACCCCGTTCGGCAAAGTCGACCGCTGCCTCGGCGGCTCGGCCACCTACTTTTCCGTCGCCGCGTCGTTCTTCTCGCCGGTCGATCTGGTGGCCGTGGTCGGCGACGACTTCACGGACGAAGACATGTCCGTCTTCGCCGGCCGCGACATCAACCTCGACGGCCTGCAGCGCGTCCCCGGCGCCCGCACATTTTTCTGGAGCGGCGCGTACGACTACAACCTCAACCAGGCCCAGACGCGCGACACGCAGCTGAACGTGTTCGCCTCGTTCAAGCCGGAGCTGAGCGAGCGGCAGCGCCACGCGGACGTGCTGTTCCTGGCGAACATCGATCCCGACCTGCAGATGGACGTGCTGCAGCAGACGGAGCGGCCGCGCCTGGTGGCGCTGGACACGATGAACTACTGGATCACCTCGAAGAAGGAGTCGCTCACGCGCATCTTCGGCGCGGTCGACCTGATCGTGATCAACGAGGCCGAGGTGCGGCAGTACACCGGCGACCCGAACCTGGTCCAGGGCGCGCGGCGCATTCTCTCCCTCGGCGCGAAGACGCTGGTGATCAAGCGCGGCGAGTACGGCGTGCTGATGATCACCGCCGATGCGATCTTCGCCGTGCCCGCGTACCCGCTGGAGAACGTGTTCGACCCCACCGGCGCGGGCGACACCTTCGCCGGCGGCTTCCTCGGCTATCTCGCCTCCCGCCCCGCCCACGACGACCGCGAGCTCCGCCGCGCCATCATCTTCGGCAGCGTGCTCGCCTCGTACACGGTGGAGAAGTTCTCCCTCGACCGCCTGCGCGAGATCGGGATCGAAGATGTGAGGGCGCGGTACCAGGAGTTCCGCGCCCTCACGCACTTCGAGGATTACGGTTCGTAGGGCTCGTAGTCGGGGGCGGTGGTGGGGCGGTTTTTCCACGCTTCCCACATGCGGAGGTATTCGGGGCGGACGGAGGGGTCGAGCTGCTCGGCCAAATCGCGGGGCAGCCTCAGTTCAGAAATGAGCTTCTGCACGTCGCCGAGGTCGAGTAGGTAACGCTCCTCGGACGACAACCCGGAAGCGATTTTCAACTCGATCACCTTCGGCAGGTCGAGCACTTCGATTCCGTCGCGGATGACGGCTTCCGCGGGATCAGGAAACACGACCGGCTTCGGCTTGCCGTCGCCGGGGTACTCGCCGGTCGTGATGAAGTCGATGTCGATGCCGGTCGCGGTGTCGCGAATCCTCTTCCGAGCCCCTGGGAACTTCGGCACATACCCGCGTCCAATCAGGCGCTCGTGAATTGCGTCGAGCCCTTCGCGCGTCGTGAGCACATCGACATCACCGGTCACGCGCCGGAAGCCGTGGAGGTTCATCGCCATGCCGCCGATGATCGCGTAAGGAATGTTCTCCTGTTTCAGGCGGTCGGATAGCCGCCGCATCGTTTGATGCACATCATCCTTTTTCATGAAAAAGTCGCCGATCGACTTCAGGCTTTCGTCGACCGACTGACCCAATACGAGGCGTCCCACGGCCCTATCCTACCTCGGCGCCTCGTAAACCACCCGCCCGCCCACCACCGTGCGGATCACCTTCGTCTTGTACAGCTCCTTCCCCTCGAAAAAGTCGCCCTCCACGATGGTGAAGTCTGCCAGTTTGCCCGGCTCGATGGTGCCGCGGCTCGTCTCCTCGAACGCGGCGTAGGCGGCGTCCGCGGTGAACCCGCGCAAAGCCTCGGCGAGGGTGAGGCGCTGGTCGGGGTACCAGCCGCCGGCGGGGTTGCCGGACTGGTCCTGGCGCGTCACGGCGGAGTGGATGCCGAAGAATGGGTTCACCTCTTCCACCGGGAAGTCCGACCCGAGGGCGAGGCGGGCGCCGGAATTGAGGAGCGTGCGCCAGGCGTACGCGCCGCGGATGCGCACCGGCCCCAGGCGGTCCTCGGCCCACGGCATGTCGGAGGTGGCGTGGGTGGGCTGCATCGAGGCGATGATGCCGAGGCGGGAGACGCGCGGCACGTCGGGCGGGGAGATGACCTGGAGGTGCTCGATGCGGAAGCGCCGGTCGGCAGTGACGCCGGCGCGCTCGTACGCGTCGATCACGTTGCGCACGCCGCGGTCGCCGATGGCGTGCGTGTTGACCTGGAAGCCCCGCGCCAGGGCGCGGCGCGCCACGTCCTCGATGTGCTCCGGCTTCGCGATGAGCAGGCCGCTGTTCTTCGGATCGTCGCTGTACGGCTCCAGCAGCGCCGCGCCGCGGCTGCCCAGCGCGCCGTCCGCATAGAGCTTGATCGCGCGGACGGTGAGCCGATCGCCATGATCCAGCGGCCCGCGAGCGAGCCAGTCGCGCAGGAGCGCCGCGTCGTCCGTGAGCATGGTGTACACGCGGATGGGGAAGCGCTTCTCATCGATCAGCTCGCGCACGGCGCGGATCGTTTCCGCGTCGGCGCCCGCGTCGTGCATCTCGGTCAGGCCGTTCTCCGCGATCTTTTGCGCCGCGGCGGCCACGCGCCGCTTGCGCAGCTCGAACGAGGGCGGCGGCACCTTGCTGTCGATCAGTTCCATCGCCTCGTCCACGAAGACGCCGGTCGGCTGGCCGTTCGCATCGCGCAGCAGGCGGCCGCCTTCGGGATCGGGCGTCGAGGCGGTGATGCCGGCGGCGCGCATCGCGATGCTGTTGGCCCAGCCGGCATGGCCGTCCACCCGGCGCAGCCAGACCGGATGGTCGATCGCCTCGAGCGACGCCGCGGTGGGGAACTGCTTGCCGGACCAGCGGTTCTGGTCCCAGCCGCGGCCGAGGATCCACTCGCCGGCGCTCGCCGTCGCGGCGCGCTGCTTCACCCGGGCCACCACCTCGTCGATGGACGAGAGGCCGACCACGTTCACCGTATCGAGCGCCAGGCCGAGGCCATAGAGATGGCCGTGGGCGTCGGTGAGGCCGGGCAGGATGGTCGCGTTCAGCGAGGCCAGCACGTTCGCGCCCGGATGCGCGGCCTGGATCTCGGCGGCTGGACCGACAGCGCGGATGACGCCGCCGGACGTGAGGATGGCGATGTTGCGCTGCGGCGTCTGGTTGGGCCCGGCAGCGACGGTGCCGCCGATGTAGATCATCTCGTCGTTCATCTTTCTTGCTGGCGTGCAAGCGGCAAAGGCGAGCAAGGATATCGCGGCGATGCGTCGAACTAAGCTCATCCGGAAATCGTACACGGGGAATGCTGGTTCCCCTCCGTTGCCGATGAAATTGATGGTAGTGCTGCTGCTGGCGACCGCCGCCGCGATGACTCTGCGCGCGGACGACCGCCGTTTCGTCGCCTCCGACGTGCCGGCGGCCGGCATGCGCAAGCCGGGCAGGATCGTGATCTCCAATCAGGGGAACGTCATCACCGCGTTCCGCTTCTTCGGCGACATCCGCGAGGCGCTTTTCTCCCTCCGCTCCAAACGCACGCTCGCCACCCGCTCCTACGGGCCGGTCCTCTTCGACTCCAGCGCGGCTCTCGACGGGGCCATGCCCGCCTATCTCTCCACCGTGATCGCCGATGCGGCGAAAACGAACGGCGTCGATCCGCGCCTCGTTGCCGCTGTCGCGCGGCGTGAGTCGGCGCTCAATCCGTCGGCCGTCTCCTCCGTCGGCGCCTGCGGCCTCATGCAGTTGATGCCCGCCACCGCCCACTACCTCGGCGTCACCAACGTCTTCGACGCGAAGGAAAACGTGCACGGCGGCACGCGCTATCTGCGCACGCTCCTCGACACTTTCAACGGCGATCTCGACCTCGCGCTCGCCGCGTACAACGCCGGCCCCGGCGCCGTGCAGCGCTACGGCGGCGTGCCGCCGTTCGCCGAGACGCAGGCCTATGTGCGCGCCGTCAAGGCGACGTACGAGCGCTCGCTGCAGCGGTAAGAACACCGCCGACGGCGTAGTGTCGTTCGAAAGATTTGCCGGAGGCTTTGCCAACCAACGCCGCCGGCCGTGCCGGTCAGGCTTCGCCCCACTTCAGCTTGGTGCGCAACACGTCGAAGTAGTTCTTGTTCGGCGACTGCACCAGCAGCACGCGCTGATCGGACTTGCGCACGCAGACCCGGTCGTCGTGCGCGATGGGGAAGCCCTCCTGCCCGTCCAGGGTGAGGAACGTCTCCTGATCGGAGCCGGGGGCGACGAGGCTGATCTCGATGTCGAGCTCGTCGGGCAGCACGATCGGCCGGTTGGTCAGCATGTGCGGGCAGATCGGGGTCAGCACGACGGCATGCATGGTCGGATAGATGATCGGGCCGCCGGCGGAGAGGTTGTACGCCGTCGAGCCGGTCGGCGTGGAGACGATCAGGCCGTCGGCCCGGAACGTCGAGACGAACATGCCCGCGACGCTGACCTTCATCTCGATGATGCGCGCCAGCGCGGTCTTGTTGATGGTCGCATCGTTGAGCACCCGGTAGTGCTGGTGGTCTCGCTTGGGGCCGTCCACGGTGACGTCGAACGTCACCCGCGGCTCCACTTCGTAGCCGCCTTCCAGCACCTGCTCCAACACGCTCGGGAAGTCCTCGAGCTGGATCTCGGTGAGGAAGCCGAGGGTGCCCATGTTCACGCCCAGGATGGGGACGTCGGCGGGGGCGTGGCGGGCGACGGAGAGGAGCGTGCCGTCGCCGCCGAAGGTGATGAGCAGGTCCGAGCGCGCGCCGAGCTCCGGCTTCAGCACGCATGGCCCCGGATCATGCAGCGCGCCCGCCGTGGCGTCATCGAAGCAGACCTCGCATCCTCGGCGGCGCAGCTCGGCCGCCACCTCCGACGCGTACTGGAGCGCGGCCGGCGCGGTGATCTTGGCGGAGATGCCGATGCGCCGGATGTCGCTCATGACGAACTGCCCGACTCGAGCGCGCGGCGGACGTCCTCCGGCTCGACGGTGATCCGTTCCCCGGCGCGCTCAGGCCCGACGAACAGGATGGGGTGCAGCACCTTCTCCAGGATGGCCCGCAACGCGCGAGCGCCGAGCCGCTGCTTCAGCGCGGCGTGGGCAATCTCGAACAGCGCGTCCTCGCTGAAGTCGAGCTGGATCTGGTCGAGCGCGCAGAGGCGCTGGTACTCCGGAATCATCGCCTCGCGCGGCTGGGTGAGGATGGAGACCAGGTCGTCCGCGGTCAGCTCATCGAGCTGCACGCGCACCGGCAGCCGGCCGAGCAGCTCGGGGAGGAAACCGTAGGTCGTGAGGTCCTCGGCGGAAAGCGCGCGGGCGCCGTTCGATCCTTCGCCGAAGAAGCCGATCGGCTTGCCGTCCGCCGGATCGGTCATGTCGGAGAACGAGCCGGCGCAGATGAAGAGGATGTTCGCGATGTCGATCTCGACGTAGTCGTGCTTGTTCCAGTGCGCCGTGACGTTGATCGGGACGAAGAGCTTCTCCCCTTCCAGGATCTTGAGCAGCGCCTGCTGCACGCCTTCGCCGCCGATGTCGCGCGCGCCGGCGCCGGTGCGCGCGCCGCCGGAGCGCCGCGCGATCTTGTCGATCTCGTCGATGAAGACGATGCCGTTCTCCGCCGCGTTGACGTTCTGGTTCGTGGCGTACAGCAGCCGCCCGATCGCGACCTCCACGTCCTCGCCGTAGTAGCCGGCCTCCGTGAACGCCGTGGCGTCGTTGTAGGCGAACGGCACGTCCAGGACTTTGGCCAGGGTGCGGGCCAGGTAGGTCTTGCCGGAGCCGGAGGGGCCGATCATCAGGATGTTCGACTTGCGGATGGTGGTGTCCCCGCCGAACTTGAGGTACTCGATGCGCTTGAGGTGGTTGTACGCCGCGATGGCCAGCACTTCCTTGGCGTGGCGCTGCCCGATGACGTAGTGATCGAGCTGTTCGAAGATGCGGCGGGGGGTGACGTGGAGGAAGCGATAGATCTCACGCTTTTCCTTCATCGGGCGCCTGAGCGCGAGTATAGCGCGGGATGGCGATCAGCGATCGGCGATCAGCGAGCAGGAGAACCGGAGCGGCGGCCGCACCTGATCGCACGCTTTCGTCTTCCTGATCGCCGATCGCTGATCGCCGATCGCCACAAGGGGTCAAATCTCGCGCAACCGCCGACCCTCTCCTTCAGCCTTTGACCCGGCGAAAGCGCCTAATTCCGTCATTACGGCACAAGTCCTGACCCAGTGCCATTTCTTGACTTTGTCTAAGTGCAATCGGATCAGCAACATCGCTCCGAGTCACATTGTGGCGTCTGCCTTGGATTGGACGGCCGTCCGTAAGGAGGAAAAAGAATGGTTCGCAGATCCCTGGTTCTCTCTCTCCTGCTGCTGGCGGCGATGGCGGTGCCGATGTCGGCCTCGCAGTTCATCGAGCTGCCCTTCGATCAGGTGGCGCGCGACGCGACGCTCGTCGTACGCGCCACGGTCGGTCCGGTCACGAGCGCGTGGGATGACGCGCATGAAGTGATCTTCTCCACGGCCCGGGTCGAGGTGAAGCACTACCTCGCCGGCGACGGCCCGAACGTCCTCATGCTGCGCGAGGTGGGCGGCACGGTGGACGGCTACACGCAGGAGGCGGTCGGCTTCCCGACGCTCCGCGAAGGACAGGAAGTCGTCCTCTTCCTCAGCAAGTGGGAAGACGGCGCCGACTGGCGCATCCACGCGTACAACCAGGGCAAGTACATCGTTCGCGAGATGCACAACCGCGAGCTGGTGATGCATGACCCGGTGATGCAGGGCGACGACCGCTCGCCGGCGAGCCCGCGCGTGCGCTCGAACGCGATCCAGGAAGCCGCCGCCCTCGACATTGACGAGCTGGAGCAGATGGTCCGCGCCGCGCGCCAGGCGCAGAGCGAAGGCCCGCGCAGCCACTGACGCGATAGGAGGAAATGATCATGAAGAGATTTCCCGCACTCGCCATCGCCCTGATCCTGCTGGCCGCCTCCGCGCTGCCGGTCCAGGCCTACACCCTTCTCTCCCCGCGGCGCCGCTGGAAGACCACGCCGATCACCGTCCGCGTGCACACGCCGGGCAACACCACGATCAATGACAGCGACCGCGGCGTGACCGCCGTGGTCAACTCCATCCGCGCCTGGGGCATCATCTCGTCCAGCTCCACGACGGCGAGCGCCGTGCGCGGCTCGGCTCCGGCGATCATCATGCTGAACACGAACGGCGCGGTCTGCACCGGCAGCTGCCTCGCCGCCACGCTCACCGGCTACTACCACTCCGAGGCCGGGGGCACCTTCATCGACGACGCCGATATCTACACGAACACGGCGTACAACTACACGTCGTCCCGCGAGACCGACGGCTGCAGCGGCGAGTACGACATCGACGGCATCATGACCCACGAAGTGGGCCACGTGATCGGCCTCGGGCACTCGTCCGTGGCC
>DASYMJ010000289.1:0-5420 GCA_036009105.1 Thermoanaerobaculia bacterium
CGGATCTCCTCGCGGCGGGACATCAGCGCGTCGTGCAGCCGGCGGATCCTGGCGATGCGCTCCGCGGCCGTCGTCGCGCCGACCGCCGACCGCCGGCTCTGCTGCGCGTCATAGATGCGGTCGATCTCGTCCAGCGCGGGCGCACGGACAAAGGCGGGGGCGAGAGTCACGGTGGGAGTGTAGACCGACCAGTGCCTCTACGGAAACACGATCTCGCTCACGTTCGCCAGGCTCACGCTCACCGGCTGCGCGGTCCCGTGGTCCCGGCCGATGACCGCCATCTCGTAGCCCGCGCAGCTGTCGGTGAACGAGGCCTGCAGGCGCTCGCCGCTCTTCATCTCCACCGTCACGGCCAGCACCTCGCCGAGGGTGCAACAGGCGGAGTTGCGGACGCGGACGGCCGGGCCGACGATGCGCGCGAACTCGCCCCGGTCGGGCGTGTACGGCGCGCCGTCCGTGCGGCAGAGGCTGGCGGACTCGCTCGTCACCGGGCTGGCGAAGGGGAGCACATAGCCGAAGAGGAACGTCTCCGGATCGATGTTGCTCGCCGTGCCGTTCGTCTGGCGGACGGTGATGGTCGGCTTCGGGGTGAGGGTGAACGGCACGGGGGGCGAGGGGATGGCGGGAGAGACGATGACGCCGCTGCTGTTGTCGATCACCTGCACGGTCTGGGTCGCCGGCTCGTAGCCGCTGCGGTGGATGATGAGCGTGGCGTTGCGGTTGGCGGGCAGGCTCATGGTGAAGTAACCGGCCACGTCCGTGACCACGTTGCGATTGCCGTTCGTCACCTCGGCCGCCACCACCGGCGTGCCGGTCAGGCCGTCCATGATCCGGCCGAAGAAGAGGATTTCGGTGAGCGGCTGCACCGCGCGCACCTTGTTCGAGGCCGCCTCGGGGGCGGCCACGGCGGGCGATGCGAGCGTCAAAATGAGGAGCAGGGTGGCCGGGTATCGCATTCGGGTCTCCAGATGATACGGGGGAAAGGACAACTTCGTCTGCCGCTATACTCCCGCCGCCGCGGGAGGAGAAGACGCGGCAATCGAAACAGGAAGGTGACATGCGTCCTTCACGACTCCGGATGATCCTCGCGGCCTCCATTTTCCTGATCAGCGCACCGCTCATGGCGAAGGAACCGATGCAGCAGACCAACCCGACCCCGACCATCGACGAGGCCACGCGCTTCGTCAACGACGCCGAGACGCGCCTGGCGGAGATGAACGTGGAGGCGCAGCGCGCTTCCTGGGTGGCGGAAAACTTCATCACCTCCGACACCCAGATCATCTCCGCCAAAGCGAACGAGCAGCAGATCGCCCTCGGCGTCGATCTGGCCAAGCAGGCCGCCCGCTTCGACAGCGTCCCCAACCTCCCCTACGACGTCCGCCGCAAGCTCGACCTCATCAAGCTGGCCCTGACCACGCCCGGCCCGAGCGACCCGGCGCGCACCGCCGAGATGGCGCGCATCGCGGCGGAGATGGATGCCCTGTACGGCGCCGGCAAGTACAAGGACCGGGACGGCAAGACGGTCGACATCGGCGAGACGACGCGCATCATGCGCTCCAGCCGCAACCCGCAGCAGCTGCTCGAGGCGTGGGCCGGCTGGCACACCATCGCCCGCCCCATGAAGCAGGACTACTCCCGCTTCGTGGAGCTGACCAACGAAGGGGCGCGCGAGCTCGGCTACAAGGACGCGGGCGCGATGTGGCGCGCCAAGTACGACATGCCGCCCGACGCGTTCGCGGGCGAGATGGACCGCCTGTGGGGCCAGGTCAAGCCGCTCTACGACTCCCTCCACTGCTACGTGCGCTGGAACCTGACCAGGCAGTACGGCGAGAAGATCGTGCCGCCGGGCAAGCCGATCCCGGCCCACCTGCTGGGGAACATCTGGGCCCAGGAGTGGGGCAACATCTACGACATCGTCGAGCCGAAGGGGACGAGCCGCGGCTTCGACCTGACCGAGATCCTGAAGGCGAAGAAAGACCTCGACGAGGTCGGCATGGTCAAGATCGGCGAGCACTTCTTCACCTCCCTCGGCTTCGCGCCGCTGCCCCAGACGTTCTGGGAGCGCTCCCTCTTCGTGAAGCCGCGCGACCGGGACGTGGTCTGCCACGCCAGCGCCTGGGACATCGACGACAAGGACGACTTGCGCGTGAAGCTGTGCATCGAGAAGACGGCCGACGACTTCACGACCATCCATCACGAGCTCGGTCACAATTTCTACCAGCGCGCGTACAACACGCAGCCGTATCTCTACAAGAACTCGGCGAACGACGGCTTCCACGAGGCGGTGGGCGACACCATCGCCCTCTCCGTCACCCCGGCGTACCTGGTGAAGATCGGGATGCTGGACAAGGAGCCGCCCCCCTCCTCGGACATCCCGCTCCTGCTGCGCGACGCGCTGGACAAGGTGGCGTTCCTCCCCTTCGGCATCATGATCGACAAGTGGCGCTGGAAGGTCTTCTCCGGCGAGGTCAAGCCGAAGGACTACAACGACGCGTGGTGGGCCCTGCGCCTGCAATACCAGGGCATCGCGCCGGCGCTGCCGCGCGGCCAGTCGGAGTTCGACGCCGGCGCGAAGTACCACATCGCGGCGAACGTGCCGTATGCGCGCTACTTCCTGGCGCGCATCCTCCAGTTCCAGTTCCATCGCGCGCTCTGCCAGGCGGCCGGCCAGACCGGGCCGCTCAACCGCTGCTCGATCTACGGCGACAAGGCGGCCGGCGAGCGCCTGAACAAGATGCTGGCCATGGGCCAGAGCCGGCCGTGGCCGGAAGCGCTCCAGGCGCTGAGCGGCCAGCGGCAGATGGATGCCACGGCGATGCTCGACTACTTCGCGCCGCTCAAGCTGTGGCTGGACCAGCAGAACCAGGGACAGACCTGCGGCTGGTCGGCACGGCAGACGGCGTCGGTTGGCCAAGCCTCGGCTACCGTTCGCGCAGGGAAGGACTAGCGGCGCAGGTACTTCGAAGTGAGCGTTCTGAGGTGATGCAGTTCGTGGCCTGCGACGTGAAACGCCAGGCCACGAACTGATGTCTCGTAGTCGTTGACGATTCCCGTCCTCTTCCACTCCTCTTCGGTGAGCCCGTCGAAAAACGTGATGCTCGCCGCGCGTACGGAGCGGTACTCCTCGATGAGCGACTGCAGGCCGCGCGCTTCGAAGTTCGTGGCGGCGACGTACTCTTTCTCCTCGAAGCCGGGCAGCGGGCGTTTGTCCGCGCGGGCTACGCATAAGGCGCGATAGGCGAAGATGCGCTCGTCGTCGATGAGGTGGCCCACCACTTCCTTCAGCGTCCACTTGCCGGGCGCGTAGGTCAGACCGTCGACCGCACCCATGGACGAGAGCAGCGCCACCACCTGCTCGCCTTGGGAGGTGAGCGCGGCGACGGCATCGTCGCCGGCGACGTAATCGATGTCGCTCTGCGCGTAGTCGGCGTACTCGCCGCGTTCAGGCCGTCCGGAGCTCATAGCGGGTCAGCAGCAATCCGAGGATGAAGACGAGACAGCCGGCGAAGGCCGGCGCGAGGTGCTAGACGTTGTTATAGCCGATCACCGGATGGACGCCAATCGCGGTGACGAAGCCGGCCACCCCGGCCGCGACCAGCGCCTGGATCAGGTTGCGCGAGGGGCGGCCGAAGAGCACGGCCAGGAACATGGCCACGCCGCAGGAGACGAGCGCGCCGCCGAAGCCGGCCCGGTCGTGCGCGATGAGCGGCACGAGCCGCGCGTTGTAAGCCTGCAGCTCGGCCGGCGTCACGCGCATGAACTCGATGTCCTGCGGCACGAACACCGCCGTCATGCCGACGGTCATGATGGTCAGGCCGGCCGCGATCATGCCCGCCGTGGCGCAGAGAAGCAGGATGCGGGCGATGCCGGCGCGGGAGCGGAAGTCGAGAGGCAGCGGGCGCACCTCATCCCGTTTCAGCCGGCGGGTGAGGAAGAGGGCGAGGCCGAAGAGCGGCAGCAGGGCCAGGGTGACCGCGCCGTGCCAGGTGTCGAGGTAGCCGTAGCCGAGGTAGGCCAGGAAGCTGAGGAAGCCGGAACCGCCGCTGGCCGCCACCGCCCACCACGCCCACGACTCGCCGCGGCGCAGGGGGAACTCGGCCAGCCAGAGGTACATGATGCCGATGGCGATGAGCACGCCGCCGAACGAGACGCGGTCATGCATCATGAAGTGGACGACGCGGCAGCCGTGCAATGCGCAGAGCTGGCGCGCCGTGATGCCGAGGTAGTCGGTGTCGTGCGGCAGGAACTGGCCGGTGCAGGCTTGGAAGAGGGCGAACGCGCCGGAGCCGATGAGCGCCAGCGCGGTGAGCTTGATGAGCGAACGGCCGTCGCCCAGCAGCGTCTCGAAGAAGCCTTCCTGCTCTTGCATCAGAACGCCAACCGCCTCGCCGGAACGTGGAAATGTGCAAAGTGCGGATCGAGCCGCCGGGCCAGCTCCGGCCAGTTGTGATGCGGCACCTGCGGATAGAGATGGTGCTCGAGGTGGTAGAGGTGCTCCAGGGCCAGCCAGGCGAGCGCGCGTCCGCGGAAGAGGCGCGTCTGGGACAGCGCATCGGCGCCGTGCGCGTCGTGCGGGATGTAGGAGGTGATGAAGGGAAACGTCCAGCTGCCGCCGATCATCAGCAGGACGTAGACGGCGGCGGGCGTCCAGAAGGCGCTCATCGCGATGAGCATCAGCACCGCCAGCCCCTCGGCCACAACCCAGGGGCGATGCGGCCCCGGCTTGCGCAGGGCGAAGATCCAGAGGCGCGGCTGCAGGGTCAGGCCGTCCAGGAGCGCGCGCCACCAGCTCATGGCCGCGGCGGCGCCTTCCAGGTCGTCCGGCGAGGGGAAGCGCGCGTGGTGATGGAGGTGCACCACGCGGTAGGCGTGCCCGCTGCGGATGGCCAGCAGCTCGATCGCGGTGAGCAGCGGCTCGTTGAGCCAGCGGGGCAGGCCGAGGTTGCGGTGGACCAGGTCGTGGGAGATGGAGCCGTAGGTGAGGAAGGTCAGCAGCATGGTGCAGACCACCGCCCCGATCCACTGCCCGCTGACGGCCAGGGCGAAGAAGAGCAGCACCAGGATGAATGGCGCGAGGAGGGAGACGGCGCGGCGCCAGATGGGCACGCGGAGCAGGTCGCGCCCGAGGTCTTCGACGGTGGGGAGCTGCGGCCTCATGGGGATGCCGTCGATTCTAGTCCCCAAAAACGAAACGGGACAGCACTTGCTGTCCCGTTCGGTTGCTGCGGTTGCGTCGCTGTCTTAGATGACGTTGACGTTCGCGGCCTGCAGGCCCTTCGGCCCACGGGTGATCTCGAACTCGACGTGCGCGCCCTCGGCGAGGGAGCGGAAGCCATTGCCCTGGATCGCGGAGAAATGCACGAAGACGTCCTCGCCTCCATCAGTCGTGATGAAGCCGAAGCCCTTCGCATCGTTGAACC
>DASYMJ010000290.1:0-41457 GCA_036009105.1 Thermoanaerobaculia bacterium
GATCCGGCGCCCGGCAGCGAGCTCGCCGAGCAGCCACGCCTCGGCGTGGTCCGGCGCGCCGATGCTGTCGAACATGTCGAGCACCGGGCCGGGGGCGCCGCCGTGCAGCGGCCCCTTGAGCGCGCCGACCGCGCCGACCACGGCGGACACGAGATCGGAACCGGTCGAGGTGATCACGCGCGCGGTGAAGGTCGACGCGTTGAGGCCGTGATCCATCACCGTGTTCAGGTACGTCTCCATCCCCCGCACCCGCTCCTCGGACGGCTCCTCGCCGGAGAGCATGTAGAGATAGTTCGCCGCATGGCGCAGGTCGCGCCGCGGCGGGAGCGGCTCGCGCCCGCTCCGCAGCCGTGCGTACGCGGCCACGATCGTGGCGAACCTGGCGACGATGTCCGCCCCCTCCCCGCCGCCCATCGACAGCGTCCCGGCGGCGATGCGCAGCGCGTCCATCGGCTCCACGTTCCTGCCCGCGCAGGCGGCGAGCAGCTCCAGCGTCTCGGCCGGCAGCTCGCGCCGCGAGGCGAGGTCGGCGCGGAACGAGGCCAGCTGCACGGCATCGGGCAGCTCGCCGTGCCAGAGCAGCCAGACCGTCTCCTCGAACGTCGCGCTCGCCGCCAGCTCTTCGACGCGATAGCCGCCGATGATCAGCTCCCCGCGCTCTCCGTCCACCATGCTCAGCCGCGTCTCCGCGACCACCACGCCTTCCAGTCCGGTGTTGATCTTGTCCATGCCGGCCAACATAGGATCGGGTGTATCATCCTGTCAATGTTGATCGGACAATCAATATGAAGGATGCGACGTGGCTCAGCGCGGCCGAGGCGGCCAAGCGCCTGGGGGTGAGCGTGACGACTTTGTATGCGTACGTCAGCCGCGGCTTCATCCGCTCCGAGCCGTCCGCCGGCAAGTCGCGCGCGCGGCGGTACCGGCGGGAGGACGTGGAGCGCCTGCGCAGCCGCAACGAAGAGCGCCGCGATCCTGCCAAAGCGGGCCGGCGGGCCCTACATTGGGGTGTGCCCGTCCTGGAGTCCGCCATCACCCTCATCGCCAACGGAAAGCTGTACTACCGCGGCCATGACGTTGCGGAACTGGCCCGCACGTGCACCGTCGAGCAGGTGGCGTCGCTCATCTGGACGGGAGCATTCGACAGCGACATCTTCGGCACGCCCCTGCACGTCATCGCGGGCGGGCGCAGCGAAGAGGGGCTGCCCTTCATCAACCGCTGCCAGTCCATCCTCCCCCTGGTCGCGGCGCGCGACTCGCTGGCCTGGGACCTCCGCCCGCGCTCCGTCGCCCAGACCGGCTGGCGCATTCTCAACCTGCTGACCAGCGTGGGGGTCGAATCGGCGGAGCTGGAGGAAACCATCGAGGAGACGCTCGTCCGCGAGTGGGCGCCGAAGGCGAAGCAGTCCGCGAACCTCGTCCGCGCCGCGATCATCCTCTCCGCCGATCACGAGCTGAACGTCTCCTCCTTCACCGCGCGCTGCGTCGCCTCCGCCGGCGCGAACCCCTACTCCGTCGTCCTCGGCGGTCTGGCCGCGATCGAAGGTGTGAAACACGGCGGCCTGAGCGCGCGGGTGGAGACGCTGTGGGACGAGTCGCGCCGCGCGCGCGACCTCCGCCGCGCCCTGGGCGACCGACTGCGCCGCGGCGAGACCATCGACGGCTTCGGCCATCGCCTCTACACCGGCGGCGATCCACGGGCCCAGGTGCTGCTGGAGATGCTGGCCGAATCGTTCCCGAAATCGAAGGACCTGGAGCTCGCGCAATCGTTCGTCGACGCGGCCCAGTCGCTGCTGGGCGAGCAGCCGACCATCGACTTCGCGCTCGTCGCCATGTGCCGCACGCTCCGCCTCCCGTCCGGCGCCCCTCTGGCCCTCTTCGCCCTCGGCCGCACCATCGGCTGGATCGGCCACGCCATCGAGCAGTACGCCGAGGGGGCCATCATCCGGCCGCGGGCCAAGTACACCGGGCCCGCGCCGGAGTGACCGTGTCATCCTGAGCCCCCGGAGAGGGCGAAGGATCCGTACCGATCTTGCGCCGCGCCTGAAGGTACGGATCCTTCGGCGTCTGCGCGCCTCAGGAGGACACCGAGGCCACGGCCTCGATGTACTTCGCGAACGCCACCATGCCGCCGCTGGCCTGCTGCCAGTCGTAGTTCTCGTTCGGGGCGTGGTAGCCGTGCTCGGGGAGGGAGAGGCCGAGGAACAGCACCGGCGCTTTCAGCACCTTCTCCATGGAGATCACGGCGCCGATGGAGCCGCCCTCGCGGACGAACACCGGCTCGCGGCCGAAGGCGAACTTCATCGCGTTGCGCACGGCATCGGCGTACGGCCCGGTCGTCGGCGCCTTGTACGGCCACATGCTCGCCTCGGAGGAGACCTTCACGTCCGGATTGCGCGAGGCGACGAACTCCTTCACCAGCTTGAGGATCTTGCGCGGGTCCTGGTTCGGCACCAGGCGCGTGGAGATCTTGACCGAGCCGCGCGGCGGGATCACCGTCTTGATGCCGGCGCCGTGATAGCCGCCCGTCACGCCGTGCACCTCGAAGGTCGGCATGGCCCAGATGCGCTTCATCAGGTCGATCGGGTCGTCGGTGCGGATGGAGCGGAACTCGTGGTCCTTCATGAACTGCCGGACCTCGAAGCCGGAGTTGGCGAACTCCTTCAGCTCCTTCTTCGTCGGCGGCACCACGTCGTCGTAGAAGCCTTTGATCTTCACCTTGCCGGTCGTCCCGTCGTACATCTCGGCCACCAGCTTGATCAGTTCGCCGAGAGGGTTGCGGGCGGCGCCGCCGGTGACGCCGGAGTGCTGGTCGGTGCGGCCGGTCTCCAGCGACAGCTCGAAGCCCTGCAGGCCGCGCAGGCCGGCGGGGCACGCGGGCTGCTTGCGCGAGACCCAGATCGTGTCCGAGACGATGACCGAGTCGGTGGCGAGATCCTTGCCGAGCTTCCGGATGGCCCCCTCGAAGTTGCCGGAGCCGATCTCCTCTTCCAGTTCCCACAGGATGCGGATGTTCGCCTTCACGCCCGCCTCGCGCGCGGCGCGGATGCCCCACAGCGCGGTGAGCGCGGGGCCCTTGTCATCGGTGGTGCCGCGGCCGAAGTAGCGGTCGCCCTGCCTGGTGAAGACGAACGGGTCGGTCTTCCACGGCTCGGTCTCGCGCGAGGCCGGCTGCACGTCGAGGTGGTTGTAGAGCGTGACCGTCGGCGCGCCCGCTTCGCCGGGGAAGGCGGCGATGACGAGGGGATGGCCGGGCGTCTCCACGATGCGCGGCTCGCCGCCGAACTCGCGGATGGTCTGCGCTCCGAGCTCCGCCATGCGCTGGATGTCCGCCTTGCGGTCGGGATCGGGCGAGACGCTGGGCACTTCCACGAATTCGCGGAGCTTGTTCTCGAAGTGGTTGCGCTCCGCGGCGGCGTAGCTGGAGAGGGACTTTTTGTCGAGTTGCATGGCGCGGTGGATTGTATGGCTAATAGCCGACCGGCACGCCGCCCAGGCGCGGGTCGGAGGCGCCCAGGCGCATGCCGCTGGCCGGATCGATGGCGATGCCTTGCGCGTCGCCGAGAGCGCCCGGCGTGTCGCGGAACTTATGGCCCATCCGCTCCAGCGCCAGGCGCGTGTCGACGTTGATGCCACGCTCCTCCCAGAACAGCTCGTCCGGCAGCCACTGGTGATGGAAGCGCGGAGCGGCGATCGCTTCCTCGATGTCCATCCCGAAGTCGATCACGTTCACCACCACCTGCAGCACGGTGTTGATGATGGTCGGCCCGCCCGGCGAGCCGATCGCGAACGCGACCTTACCGTCCTTGAGCACGACGGTCGGCGTCATGGAGGAGAGCGGCCGCTTCTTCGGCTGGATGGCGTTCGCCTCGCCCTGGATCAGCTTGTAGTCGTTCGGCACGCCGGGCTTGGAGGTGAAGTCGTCCATCTCGTTGTTGAGCAGGACGCCCGTCCCTTTCGCGGTGACGCCGGAGCCGTAGCTGTCGTTGAGCGTGTAGGTGCTGCTGACGACGTTGCCTTCCGCGTCGACGATGGTGAAGTGCGTCGTCTCGGCGGACTCGTACGGCGCCGGGTTGCCCGCGCCGACCGCGGCGCTGGTGGAGGCGCGCGTCATGTCGATGTCGGTCCGCCGCTTCTCCGCGTAGGCGCGCGAGGTGAGCGCCGTGACCGGCACCTTCACGAAGTCGGTGTCGCCGAGGAACTGGGCGCGGTCGGCGAAGGCCCGGCGCTCGACCTCCGTGGTGAGGTGAATCTCCTGCGATGAATGCCAGCCCAGCGCTTTGAGATCGAACGGCTCGAGCATGTGCAGCATCTCGATCAGGGCGATGCCGCCGGAGGAGGGGGGAGGCATGGTGATGATGTCGTAGCCGCGATAGGTCGCGGTCAACGGCTTCCGCACCGTCGGCTCGTACCCGGCCAGATCCTCGGAGGTGACGATGCCGCCGTGCGCGCGCATGTCTGCCACGAGCAGGCGCGCCGTTTCGCCGCGATAGAAGCCGTCGCGCCCCTGGTCGCGGATGCGCAGCAGCGTCGCGGCCAGCTCCGGCTGCACGAAGCGCTCGCCCATTTCGTAGAACTTGCCGTTGCGCTGGAAGATGCGCTGGCTCTCCGGGAAGGCAGACAGCTTCTTCTGCGTGGAGTTGCTGCGCAGGGAGCGGGCGAGGTGGTAGCTGACCGGGAAGCCTTCCGCGGCCAGCTTGCGCGCCGGCTCGACCAGCTCCGCCCATTTCAGCTTGCCGTGCCGCTGATGCGCGAGCACGAGGCCGGCCACGGTGCCCGGCACCCCGACCGCCTTGTAGCCTTCCGTGGAGAGGCCTTTGACCACGTTGCCGTTCGCGTCGAGGTACATGTCGCGCGAGGCGGCCAGCGGCGCGCGCTCGCGATAGTCGAGCGCCTCGCGGGTGCCGTCCGCCTTGCGGATGAGCATGAAGCCGCCGCCGCCGAGGTTGCCGGCGGAGGGCCAGGTCACCGCGAGGGCCAGCGAGACGGCGACCGCCGCGTCGACGGCATTGCCGCCCTTCCTCATGACGTCCGCGCCGATCTTCGACGCGATCTCGCTCGTGGACGCCACCATCGCATGCGGCGCCCGCACCGGCTCCGGCGCGGCTGCGTGCAGGGTGGTGGCGAGGAGAAGGAGGGGGAAGAGCTTCTTCATGCGTCCCAAGTGTAGTGTCATCCCGAGGCGCAAAGACGCCGAAGGATCCCCTGCCAAGCACGAGGGAGATCCTTCGGCGTCTGCGCGCCTTCAGGATGACACTTGGTCGATCGCTCCCAGGAACCGCTCCACCAGCGCGGGGTCGAACTGCTTGCCGGCGCCCTCGCGCAACTCCTTCTCCGCGTCGGCCGGCGAGGCGATCTTCTCGTAGGCCCAGGGCGAGGTGATGGCCGCCCACACGTCCGCGATCTGGAGGATGCGGGAGGCGATGGGGATGCGCTCGCCGGCCAGCCGCTGCGGGTAGCCTGTTCCATCCCAGCGCTCGTGATGATGGAGCACCGCTTCGGCGATCTCGGCGCCGAGCATCGGCTCGACCAGCGTCGCGCCAACCAGCGGGTGGTCCATCAGCGCCTGCATGTGCTCGTCGGTGAGGCGGGTCCGTTTGGCGAGGCGGTCGTAGTCGAGCAGGCGCAGGCCGACGTCGTGCACGAGCGCCGCGATGCGCACCTTTTCGATCTGGTCATCGTTGAGGCCGAGCAGCTTGGCGAAGCGCTGGCCGATGCCGGCGGTGAGGCGGCAGTGATCGGCCAGTCCCGGGAACTTCTTGAAGTCCGGCTCGAGCAGAGCCTCGGCCGTAGCGTAGCGCTGCGCGGCCCACTCGGCGCGTCCGAGGATGCCGGCCACGGCTTCGCCGAAGCGGTCGACGAAGGAGAGGAACTGCGCGCGCGCGGCGTCGTCGGGCGTCGTCTCGAAGGCGACGGTGAGGACCAGGCCTTCGATCAAGCGCGGCGCGAGCGGCGCGTTGGCCACCACCCGGATGCGCTCCGGGTAGACGTGCGCGCCGCTCTTGTTGCCGGCGGGCCAGAGCAGCGGCTCCATGCTCAGCGTCTCTTCGCCGCGGCGCAGCCGGTTCGCGATGTGCTTGCGCAGGAGCTTGATGGAGGCCTCGTCGATCTCGCCGCGGGTGACGAACACCTGCTTCTCGACGCTGCCGACGGTGGTGAGCACGCCGGCCACCGCGCCGGGCAGGGCGAGGGCGGCGGGGAGGAAGACGCGGATCTGTTCGGTGTCCTCCTCCGTCAGCTCGCGGCGGGAGTCGAACGTCTTGCCGCGCCGCTTGGTTCTCTCCCGGGCCAGCAGCACGATGGCCTGCGCCTTCTCGGAGAGGGTGTCGGACGGCACGGCCGGCTGCAGGCCGGAGTCGCGCGGCACGGCGGGGATGCGCATGCGGGAGGACTGCCGGCGCTTGGGCGGCGGCACCACGAGCGGCACGGAGCCGACGCCGTAGAGTTCCTTCGTGGAGAGGACTCTGCTGATCTCCTCCACCACTTTCTGCGCGGCGGCGACGTCCTGCTCGTCGAACGGCTTGCGCCCGGCCTTGTCGCGCAGGTCGACGAAGCCGACGATGCGCCGGCCGCGGCCGAAGATGGGGACGGCGAGCAGCCGCTCGTTCTGCTGGCGGAAGAGCAGCTCGCCGATGTGGCGGTCGGTGCCGACGGCGTTGATCACCAGCGGCTTGCGCATGGCCAGCAGCTTCTGCACGACGGCGTCCTTGCCGTCCACGCTCTGCCGGCCGGCGGCATTGTAGGCGTAGGAGGTCACGAGCTCGTACGCGCTCTCGTCGTTGTTCGTCACGGCGAGGTAGAGCGCCGCCTTGGTGGCGTTGAGGCTTTCGAAGCAGCCGTAGAGCGTCCGCTTGAGATCGGCTTCGATGGCTCGCGCTGCCGCGAGCGGCCGCGGATGGAGATGTTGATCGTTCATGGGAGACGCCAGAATGCCACATCTGGCGGTTGCGGGCGAGTGCCGGCAGAGGTAATCTGACGGACGGGTTCCGAACCACAAAAAATGAAGACACGTCAGCCAGGCGAAGAAGTGCCCTCCGCGGTGAAGCGGCGCATGAGCGGCCGCTTCCGCGCCGTAGTCGAGCTCCCCGCCCGCCTCGGGCGCAAGGACGGGACGCTGGTCGACGTGAGCCGCGGCAGCGCGCGCGTGCGCCACGCCGGCGCGCTGGATGTGGGGACGGTGGCCCAGCTCTCCTTCCGCAGCCCGCACGGCGACTTCACCGGCACCGCCACGGTGCTCTCCTGCCGCGTGGTCGGCCAGTCCGGCGACGGCTCCACCCAGTTCGAGTCGCTGGTGCGCTTCTCGAACGTGGGGACGGAAGGGAACGCGATCCTGGACCGGGTGGTGGCGGATCAGGAAGGGTGAAAATGTAGGGCCGGCTCTCCAGCCGGCCCAGCGTTGTTTTACTGCGGCCGGCTGAGAGTCGGCCCTACATTTTTTTATGACCGGTAGTCCGCGTTCAGCGACACGTAGTCGTGCCCCAGGTCGCTCGACAGCACCACCGTGCTCGCGGTGCCGCTGCCCAGGTCCACCACGATCGGCACGCGCTCGCGGGCGAAGACTTTCGCGGCGTCCTTTTCCTTGTAGACGGTCGGCTGGCCGTCACGCACGAGCGTGACGCTGCCGGCGCTGAGCGAGACGCGCTTGACCGAAAAGCGCGCACCGCTGCGGCCGACGGCGGCCAGGATGCGGCCCCAGTTCGGGTCGCCGCCGTGCAGGGCGGTCTTCACCAGCGGCGAGGTGGCGATGGCGTGCGCGGCGAGCTTTGCGTCGCGCTCGCTGCGCGCGCCGCGCACTTCCACCTCCATCACCCGGATGGCCCCTTCGCCGTCGCGGACGATCATCCAGGCCAGCTCGCGGCAGACCTTCTCCAGGGCGCTCACGAACTCGGCCAGATCGGCGCGCGCGTCGTTGCCGAGCTTGCCGGAGGCCAACAGCAGCACGGTGTCGTTCGTCGAGGTATCGCCGTCGACGGAGATGGCGTTGAAGCTGCGGTCGACGGCCTGCCCGAGGGCGCGCTGCAGCGCGGCCGGCGCGACGTTCGCGTCCGTCATGAGGAAGGCGAGCATGGTGGCCATGTTGGGATGGATCATGCCGGCGCCTTTGGCCACGCCGACGATGCGGCCTCGTTTGCCGCCCAGGGTGAAGGAGGCTTGGGCGATCTTGGGGCCGACGTCGGTGGTGAGGATGGCGTGGGAGAGCGCCTCGACGCCGCCGGTGGAGAGGCGGGTGATCGCGTCGGGGAGCGAGTCGCGCAGCTTCTTGTCCGGCAGCACCACGCCGATCACGCCGGTGGAGGCGAGGAAGATCTCGTTCTCATCGCAGCGGAGCAGCTCCGCGGCGCGGGTGCGGACGCGCTTCGCCGCTTCGAGCCCTTCCCGGCCGGTGACCGCGTTCGCGCAGCCGGCGTTGACCACGACCGCTTTGACGCGCCCGCCGCTCTTCTTGAGCGCGGCCTTCGACAGGACGACGGGCGCCGCCTGGAAGCGGTTCTTCGTGAAGACGGCGGCCGCACTCGCGCCATCCTCGGCCAGGATCAGGCCGAGGTCGGGACGCTTCTTGCGGATGCCGGCGCGGACGCCGGAGGCGGCGAAGCCCTTCGGCAGTTTCACGAAGCCACCTCTTCGTCCGAACGCAGGGCCGGCTCTCCAGCCGGCCCGGACCGGCTGAGAGCCGGTCCTACGTTTCGCGCAGCGTCTGCCACGCGCGCGGGTGCTGTGCCGCCTTTCACGTCTTTGGAAGCGAGGGCCTCGTCCACCGTGATCGAGGAGCCCTCGCCGAGCGTGCGGCCGATCTGCTCGTGCGCTTCGCGGAAGGGGATGCCGGTGGCGGCGAGACGGTCGGCGCGGGCGGTGGCGAGGAGGAGCTCGCTGCCGGCGGCGGCGCGCATCCGCTCGCGGTTCAGCTGCAGCGAGGCGACGAGCGCGGTGAGCGCCGGCAGGAGAACGGCGAGCGTGGCGCGGGTGCGGAAGAGCGGCTCCTTATCGAGCTGCAGGTCCTTGTTGTAGGCGAGGGGGAGGCCCTTGAGCAGGGCCAGGAAGCCGGTCAGCTCGCCGATGGCGCGCGCCGCGTGGCCGCGCGTGAGCTCCAGGACGTCGGGGTTCTTCTTCTGCGGCATGCGGGAGGAGCCGGTGGCCAGCGCGTCCGGCAGCTCCGCGTACGCGGCCTCGTCGCTGGTGAAGAAGATCAGGTCCTCCGCCATTCGCGACAAATGGGAGAGGAGGAGCGAGGCGTTGAAGAGGTATTCCGCGGCGAAGTCGCGGTCGGAGACGGCATCGATGGAATTGCTCGTGGCGCGCGCAAACCCGAGCGAGCGCGCGAGCGCATCGCGGTCGATGTCGAGCGGCGTGCCGGCCAGGGCGGCGGAGCCGAGCGGGCACTCATCGCCGCGCGCTCTCGTATCCGCGATGCGGGAAAGATCGCGCTGCAGCATGGCCGCGTAGGCCATGCACCAGTGGCCGAACGTGATCGGCTCGGCCTGCTTGAGATGGGTGTAGCCGGGCATCGGCGTGGCCGCCTCGTCGAGCGCGCGCCGGGCCAGCGCCTGCAGCAGCGAGGTCACGAGCGCCGAGGCGTCATCGCAGGCTTTCCTGAGCCAGAGCTTGAGATCGGTCGCCACCTGGTCATTGCGGGAGCGGCCGGTGTGGAGCTTCCCCGCGAGCGATCCGACGACCGCGCGCAAGGACGACTCCACGAACGAATGCACATCCTCGGCATCGCCATCGGCGAGGCGGAGTGAGCGCAACGCGTCCACCAGCTGCGCGTGCTCATCGGCAGTCAGCACGCCGCAGGACAGCAACGCGCCGGCCCAGGCGATCGAGCCTTCCACGTCCTCGCCGAACAGCTCGCGATCGAAGGCGAAGGAGTCATTGAGCGCGCGGAGCAGCGCCGACGGGCCGTCCGTGAAGCGGCCGCCCCACATGCTCATTTCATCCATCCGTGAATGGCGCTCGGCGCGCTCTCCAGCGCGAACGGCGTGATGCGCTTGCGGCCGCGCAGCTGCAGGCCGAAGAGGCGAATGAAGCCGGCCGAGTCCTTGGCGTCGTAGCCGCTCATGTCGAAGGAGGCGAGGTCCTGCGAGTAGAGCGAGTTCGGCGACTGCCGCCCGATCACGCCCGCGCTCCCCTTGAACAGCTTGAGCGTCACCGTGCCGCTGACGTCTTCCGTCAACACGTTGACGAACGCGTCGAACGCCTCCTTCAGCGGCGAGAACCACATGCCGTTGTAGACGAGCTCCGCGTAACGGGTGGCGATGCGCTCCTTCTCGTGAGCGCTGTCCCGGTCGAGCGTGATCGACTCCAGCGCCTTCAGAGCGGTAACGAGCAGCGTGCCGCCGGGCGTCTCGTAGACGCCGCGCGACTTGATGCCGATCAGGCGGTTCTCCACCAGGTCGACCCGGCCGACGCCGTGCCGGCCGCCGATCTCGTTCAGCGTCTCGATCAGCTTCGACGGCGCGAGCGGCGTGCCGTTCACCGCCACCGGGATGCCGTTCTCGAACGTGATGGAGACGCGCTCCGGCTCGTTCGGCGCGAGCGATGGGTCGACGGTGAGGCGGAACATCGACGCCTCCGGCTCGAACGACGGATCCTCCAGCGGGCCGCCTTCGTGCGAGAGGTGCCACAGGTTCCGGTCGCGCGAGTACGGGTCCTTCTTCGTCACCGGCACGGGGATGCCGCGCGAGGCGGCGAAGTCGATGGCGTCCTCCCGCGAGACGATGTCCCACTCCCGCCACGGCGCGATGACCTTCAGCTCCGGCGCGAGCGCCTGATAAGCGAGCTCGAAACGCACCTGGTCATTCCCCTTGCCGGTGCAGCCGTGCGCCACGGCATCGCAGCCGGTGGCCAGCGCCACCTCCACCTGCTTGCGCGCGATCAGCGGCCGTGCGGTGGAGGTGCCGAGGAGGTAGTCCCGCTCGTAGATCGCGCCGGCCTTGAGGACGGGGAAGAGATAGTCGGCGGCGAATTCGTCCTTGGCATCGATGAGATGGAAGTCGCACGCGCCGGTGCGGTACGCCTTGTCGGCCAGGCCGGCCGTCTCCTCCTGCTGGCCCACGTCCACCGCCACGGCGACGACGTCGCAGCCGTGGTTCTCCTTCAGCCAGGGGATGATGATCGAGGTGTCGAGTCCGCCCGAGTAGGCGAGGGCAACTTTCCTGGTCATGCTGCTTTCTCCGTGGCCACGCCGAGTGCGGACTCCAGCGCGCCGATGAATTCACTCAATGCCTTCTTGGGGGTGACGTACGGCGGCAGCAGGCGCAGCACCTTGTCCCGCGCGGTGCCGACGACAAAGCCTTTGGCCAGCAGCTCGCGGGCGACGCCGTTCGCCGGGCGGTCGAGCTCGATGCCCCACATCAGACCGGAGCCGCGCACCTCGACGATGGAGGAGGTGCGGTTCTGCAGTTTGCGCAGCTCGGTGGCGAACCAGTCGCCCATGGTCTGCACACGTGGGAGAAGCTTGCGCGTCTCGTCGAAGACGATGGCGCCGAGGCGGCAGGCCAGCGGGTTGCCGCCGAAGGTGGTGCCGTGATGGCCGGGCTTGACGAAGCCGTCGAGGGCCGGGCCGATCACGACCGCGCCGAGGGGGAGGCCGCCGCCGAGCGGCTTGGCCAGCGTGACGGCGTCCGGCACGATGCCGCTCTGCTGGAAGGCGAACATCGTCCCGGTGCGCCCGAGGCCGCACTGGATCTCGTCGAACACGAGGATGGCGCCGGTGCGGTCGGCCGCCTTGCGCGCCGCGGCCAAAAAGTCGAGGTCGAGGGGGATGATGCCGCCCTCGCCCATCACCGGCTCCAGGAAGATGGCGCACGTCTCTTCGCTCACTGCGGCTTCCAGCGCGGCGACATCATTCGGCTCGATGAAGTCGACGCCCGGCACGAGCGGCGCGAACGGCTCGCGGTAGGCGTCGTGGCCCGTCATCGACAGAGAGCCGAGGGTGCGGCCGTGGAAGCTCTCCTCGAGCGCCACGATTTGCGAGCGGCCGGGATTGGCCAGGCGGGCGAACTTCAGCGCCGCTTCGTTCGCCTCCGTGCCGCTGTTGCAGAAGAACGCGCGCAGCAACCCGGAGGCGCGCACGAGGCGCTCCGCGAGCAGCCCCTGCGCGGGGTGGTAGTAGAGGTTCGAGACGTGGAGCAGGCCGGCGGCCTCGTCGCGCAGCGCCTTGACCAGGCGCGGATGGCGATGGCCCAGGACGTTGACGGCGATGCCGCCGAGCAGGTCCCAGTACGGCTTGCCGTCCGCATCGAAGAGGTGCGCGCCGCGGCCGGAGCGGGGATGGAACGGCGTCCGGTTGTACGTGCCGAGGAGGAAGGCGCGCTCGCGCTCCTCCACGGCGAGGGGGGATTCGTCATGCAGCAACATCGGTCCTCCCAATCGTGATGTGCGGCACGCCGGAGCCGAGGGCGTGCAGAGCCGCCTGCAGCTTGGGGCGCATGCCGCCGGTGATGACGTTGTCGTTGATGAGCGCCTGGACGTCGTCCGCGCCGAGGTTCGGCACGACCGTGCCGCGCGCGTCGAGCACGCCGTCGACGTCAGTCAGGAAGACGAGCGACTCGGCGCCGAGGGCGACGGCCAGCGCGGCGGCGGCGTTGTCGGCGTTGACGTTGAGCACCGTGCCGTTCGGCCCCTGGGCGATGGAGGAGACGACGGGCAGGATGCCGTAGTTCAGCATGGCCCGGATCAGCGTGCGGCTCGCACCGACCACGCGGCCGACGTGGCCGAGCTCCACGCCGTCGATGGGCGGATGCTGCTCGGCGACGATAGTGGAGGCGTCGGAGCCGGAGAAGCCGGCCGCGCGGATGCCGCGCGCGGTCAGCTCGGCCACGAGCATCTTGTTCACCGTGCCGCCCAGGACGGAGACGACGACGGCGAGCGTCGGGCCGTCCGTCACGCGCAGACCGGCGTGCGTCTTCTTCGCGATGCCGAGCTTCTTGAGGGCGGCGTCGATGTGCTTGCCGCCGCCGTGCACGAGCACGAGCTCCTCGCCGGCGTTCCATTTCGCGGCGATGGCATCCAGCACTTCCGCGCGCCGCGCCGCGTCATCCAGCAGACTGCCTCCCAGCTTGACCAGTTTCACAGCAGCCCCTCCGTCTCCGCATAGCCGTACATGCGGTTGAAGTTCTGCACCGCCTGCGAGGCGGCGCCTTTGAGCAGGTTGTCGATGACCGAGACGACGACGGCGCGCCGGCCGCCGTGCAGCAGCTGCCAGCCGATCTCCGCCCGCGGCGTGTTCACGACGCTCTTCAGCTCCGGCAGCTTGCCGGCCTGCAGCACGCGCACGAACGGAGCGTTCGCATAGGCCTCGTCGAAGAGGCCGGCGATCTCCTGATCGGTGACGGCATGCGCGAAGGCGACATGCATGGTGGAGAGGATGCCGCGCACGGTCGGCAGCAGGTGCGGCACGAAGACGAGCGGCGCGCGCTGCCCGAGACGCAGCCCCTGCCGGATCTCCGGCTCGTGCCGATGCGTCCCCACGCCATAAGCCTTGAAGTTGCAGGCCACTTCGGCGAAGGACCATTCGACGTCAGCCTTCTTGCCCGCGCCGGAGACGCCGGACTTGGAGTCGCAGATGACCGCCTGCTCGCGGTCGAGGATGAAGGTGAGCGGCCGCAGGGCGAGCAGGATGGAGGTCGGGTAGCAGCCCGGGTTGGCCACCAGGCGCGCGTTTTTCAGCTCGCCGTTGCACCATTCGGTGAGGCCGTACACCGCTTCCTGCAGCAGCTCCGGCCGCGCGGAGGCGAAGCCGTACCAGGTGGGATAGAGCGCGGACTCGGAGAGGCGGAAGGCGCCGGAGAGGTCGATCACGCGCAGGCCGCGGTCGAGCAGCTGCGGCACGAGCTCGTTGGAGACTTCGTTGGGCGTGGCCAGGAAGACGACCTCCGGACGCGAGTGGTCGAGCGCGCTGAGGGTGAACGCGCTCGACCAGCTCGCGACCAGGTTCGCACCGCGGTGACGCTGGAGGATCGTCACCAGCTCCGCGCCGGCGTATCCGGTGCCGCCGATGACGGCCGCGGCGATTTGGCGATCGGCGATCGGCGATCGGCGATCAGGAGAGACGGCCGCCGCATTCGCTTGATCGCTGATCGCTGCCCGCTGATCGCTTTGTACACAAATATCGATATCAATGTCTGTCATGGCGTGACCTCGTAAAGACCGCGGTCGCGCCTCAGGCGCGCGGGCGGCGTCGCGGCGGCGGCTGGATGCCGGCGACTTCGTGGATTCGCCGCGCGAAGGCGTCGGCGGTGGCGGGGGTGCGGAAGGCGAGGAAGATGGTGTCGTCGCCGCCGATGGTGCCGAGGAGGCCTTCGATGTCGGTGGCGTCGATGGCGCTGGCCACCGGCTGGGCGGCCGCAACCGGCGTCTTGATCACCACCATATTCACCGCCGCCTCGGCGGTGAGGACGGAGTCGCGCAAGAGCTGCTCGAGGCGGTGCTCGCGCGCCTCGCGGGCGACCAGCGGCGCGGCATTGGTGGCGTGGGTGGCGGCGAGGTCGGCCGGCGTGACGTAACCGGCCGGCGTCTTGGCCAGGCCGAGCTCCCGCAGGTCGCGGGAGAGCGTCGGCTGGGTGACCCGGAAGCCGCGGCGGCGGAGGTGCCCCAGGAGCTCGTCCTGGGAGTGCACGGGGGTATCCCGCACGATGCGGAGCACCTCGTCACGACGCCGGGCGGCGTCACCGCCTCCTGAATAAACATTCATCATCACGAATCTTTATGCATACGGGCGGGCATGTCAACAGGTTTCGAAGGTGGGTATTCCTGTTGCATTTTCCTGACGCATGTCACGCGTGGAACCGCAGCCCAATCCACAGCAACGCCGCGACCAGCAGGAGCCCAGCCGCCGCCCGCCGGAGAGGCAGGACGCGCAGCCGGGGAAGCCCTCCAAGGCGGAGGGCGAAGAGCAGGACGTGGAAGAGGCGTTGCGGAGGGAGTAGGGACCGACAACTACACCTCGATGCCCACCGCCCGCATCAGCGCGAGCGCGTTGCTGCGCGTCACCACGCCGGGGTGCATCCGGTAGTCGAAGGCCATCCGGTCGCCGTCCATGTGGTCCTCGAAGTGGACGTTCGTCGCCCCGGCGATCTCGGCCAGGGCGAGGTCATGCGTGGAGACGAGGCCCACCGCGCCGCGGGCGAGCAGGCTCTTCACGATCCCCTCGGCGCCGATGCGGCGGTCGTGGGAGTTGGTGCCGTGCAGGATCTCGTCGAGTAAAAAAAGGAGCGGCCTGCCCTCTTTTGCCAGGTCGAGGATCTGCCGGATGCGCAGGATCTCTGCATAAAATCTCGAGGCGCCCTCCGCCAGCGAATCGTGCAGCTGGATGGACGCGCCGACGCGCATGGGGGCCATGCGCAGCCGCTCCGCGCAGACGTGCGCCCCGGCCATGGCCAGCACCGCGGCCAGCCCCGTGCTGCGCAGCATGGTGCTCTTGCCCGACATGTTCGAGCCGCTGATGACGAGCAGGCGCTGGTCCTGGCCGAGGCGGAGGTCGTTCGGGACCCGGCGGGCGGCGGGGATGAGCGGATGGCCCAGCGCCGTCGCCTCCAGCCGCGAAGCCTCGGGGACGATCTCCGGGACGGTGAACGTCGGATGCTCGTAGGCGAAGGAGGCCAGCGACGACAGCGCCTCGAGCTCGCTCACGGCATCGATCCAGGAGGCGATCTCCCCACCCGACTTCCGGCGCCAGCGCTCGATGGAGAAGGCGAAGTTCGTCGTCCAGAGCATCACCGCGGCGAAGGGGGCGAAGTACTGGTTGCGCCGCGCATCGAGCAGGCCGACCAGACGCCGCAGCCGCTCGATCTGTTGCGAGGCCGGCTGGCCGTCGCGCACCAGACGCGCGCGCAATTGGAGGAGACGATCGGTCTCGAACGGCTCCCGCTCCAGCCGCTCCGTCAGCCGCGCCAGCAGCGCCAGCGCCGGCTCGGCGCGCTCCACGGCGGCGATCACCTGCTGCACCGGCGCGCGGAACATGCCGGCCACCGCGGACGCCGCGATCAGCGCCAGCAGAAACGGCCAGGTGGGGAACGACCACGGCAGCGTCAGGCCGACCAGCTTGACGACGAGCAGCGGCGCGGTGATGACGAACAGCACGCTCGCGATGGCCGCCGCGAGCAGGACCAGCCACCGCCCGCCCGTCAGCAGCGGCGGCTGCGCGCCCCACTCCCCCAACCGCGCGCTCTCGATCTCCCGGCTCACCTCGGCGGCGCGGATGGCCAGGTCCTCGCGCAGGTCGAGCCGGTCGCGCAACTCGCCCACCGCGCGCTGCCGCGAGGCGATCTCCGCCGGCGAGTCGGACGGCTCCTTCAGCCAATGGGCGAGCCTGGCCCGGCCGGCTTGGGTCGAGGCGATGCACATCAGCTCGAAGACCGAGCCTTCGCCGAAGAGGTCGAGATCGATCGCGTACGGGTGGCGGTCATCCTTGAACTCCTCGCCCGCCGAGCCGGTCCCGGCCCAGCGGTCCTCCACGCGGGCGAGGCCGCGGTCGTAGAAGCGCATCGCGTTCTCCGCGCGGTGCTTCGCCGTGATCACGCGGTCGTGCAGGACGACGAGCGCGACGAACCCCGCGAGCGGCAGGAGCGCCCACCAGCCGGCCAGCCAGATGGTGAGGATGACCACGGCAATGACGACCAGGCGGAGGATGGAGAGGAGGCGCTCGCGGCCGGCGAGCCGCTCCGCTTCTGCGCGCCGCGCGGCGAGCCGCTCGGCATAGACGGTTCCGACGGGCAACTCTCTTTCTGCCGGCCTGGGCACGCTGCGGATTCTATTCTGCCCACGGGTTCATCAACGCCGGCACCTGCTGCGGCGGCTCGCGCCGCGGCCAGGGCGAAGCGGAGCACCGCCAGAGGACGATGGCGAAGGCCAGGAGGACGAACAGTCGCCGGGTCATTGCGACCGAGTCTACGGTCGCGGACGGCGGCTGGATGTGGCCACCAGCTCGTGCCAGTCGAAGAACGGCAGCTCGGTCGGCGTCGCTTTCACATCCTCCCAAATCGTTTTGCAGAAGGCGCGGAAGTCGCGGTAGGCGGCCGCCTGGTACAGCGGCCAGGCTTGCCGGAGGCGGCGGTGCTTGACGTTGCAGACGGCGAACGCGCGCGAGATGCCGTAGGTCAGGGGGACGACGGTGCCGTCGTGCTCGATCACCAGCAGGTTGAGCAGGTCCGCCGCCGTCGCATTCTCCGCATCGCCCTCCGACGCGTAGACGATCTCCGGCCGCCGCAGGACGATCTCGCGGTCGAAGACGTCGTACTGCACCACGAGGTCCGGATGGACGGTCTCGATCGCCGCCGCGAGGAGCCAGGCGCGGGCGAGGACTTCGTCGTCCGGCGCGTCATCGGCCATGCCGTCCGCGGCGCGGCCGACGCGTTCCAGGGGATGGATCTGCAGCAGCGCGGCGCCGTGCTCCACCGCGAAGTCGCCCAGCCAGGCCAGGTGCTCCCAGGTCCGTTTGGAGAGCGCGTGGATGATGCCGAAGCGGAAGCCGTGCGCCCTGGCGACGGCGAGCCCGCGCTCGGTCTGTTCGAAGGCGCGGGAGGAGGCGCGCACCTGGTTGTGGATCTCCGGCGGGCCGTCCACGCTGATGGCCAGCACGTCGACCAGCGGCCGCAGGCGCTTCGCGCGCGCGTCGTCGAGCAGCGTGCCGTTCGTGGTGACGAGCGTGCGCAGGCCGAGGCCGCGCGCGTGCTCGAGCAGAGGGACGAGGGAGCGGTAGGCGAATGGCTCGCCGCCGGAGACGGCGACCGACTCGTAGCCGAGGGCGGCGGCGTCGGTCAGCGCGTCCTCGAGCAGGCCGAGATCGAGCTCGCCGCGCAGCTCGGGGCCGGAGCCCGAGTAGCAATGGGTGCAGCGCAGGTTGCAGGTGAGGGTGGGGTGCACCTGCACGATGCGCTGGCCGAGGCCAACCGGCGGCGCGAACGCCGCCGGTTCCTGTTGCAGGATGGTCATTTCTGAACGTTGATGTCGAACTGCAGGTGATAGATGTCGGGGTCGGGGATGCCGTTGATGAGGATCTTCAGGCCGCGGATCCCGGGCCGGGAGAGGAACGGCAGGACGCTGGCGAACTGGCTGGGCGCCACCTGCGTCTCGATCGTGACCACGTCGAAGAACGGCGGGATGCCGTTGGGGAAGCCGCGAGTCGGCTTCAGCCCCTTGGCCGAGAGGTCGCGCACGAAGCTGACGGCCGCCGAGAGCGCTTCCTTCGGCACGCCGCCGGCGCGCAACGCGTCGGTCAGCGCCTTGTCCACGGCTGCGGGGGTCTTCACGGAAATCTGCTGCTGGGTCTCGGGCATGGTCGGAACTCTCCTTCTTCGTCTCGCGGAAGAGATTTCCGCGGCGTTCGAGAGGTAGTGCGGCGAGGAACGGAAACGTTTCGCTTGTGCAAGCAGGTGATCAGCGATCGGCGATCAGGAGGACGACGGTTGATCAGGTTCTCCTGATCGCCGATCGCCGATCGCCAACTCAGCAGCATCCCGAGCCCGGCAAATGCGAATGATCCGGCCCCGCCATCGCTGGCTGAAACGACACCGGCTCGCCGTGCAGGGCGCGGAGCCACGCGCGGGCGGAGGCGGCCAGGATCACGATCACGCACGCCATCAGGACCGCGGTCAGCGTCGTATCGAGGTAGCCGGTGAAGCGCTTGGCCGGGTTGGCGGTGAGGGGGAGGAAGTTGTCGAAGATGGAGCGCCAGCCGGCGTAGAGCGTCGTGGTCGCGACGAAGGCGAGGGGGAGGAGCGTCGTCCAGGCGTAGCGCGCGCGGCCGGAGTTGAGGATCACGCTCGTCCCGACGCACAGCGCCACGGCGGCGAGCAGCTGGTTCGCGATGCCGAACATCGGCCAGATCTGGGAGATCGAGCCGGTCAGGATGAAGTAGGCCCAGCCGAACACCACCAGCGCGGTCGAGAGCAGCGCACCGGGCATCCAGGACGGCTTGTCGAAGGCGGGCATCATCTTGCCGAGGAACTCCTGCACCATGAAGCGGGCCACGCGCGTGCCGGTGTCGATCGTGGTCAGGATGAACAGCGCCTCGAACATGATCGCGTAGTGGTACCAGTACGACATGAGGTGGCTGAGGAACGGGATGCCGGAGAAGATCTGGGCGAAGCCGACCGCCAGCGACACCGCCCCGCCCGTCCGCCCCGCCAGGTCCTCCCCCACCAGGCGCGAGAGCTCCGGCAGGTGCACGGTGCTCAGGCCGAGCTTGGCGAACACCGCGGGCGGGACGTTGATGGCGTAGTAGTCGCCCTGCTGCAGCGCGCAGACGGCGATGAGCGCGACGCAGCCGACCAGCCCCTCGCAGAGCATCGCGCCGTAGCCGATCATCCGCGTGTCGCTCTCCCGGTCGATCATCTTCGGCGTCGTGCCCGAGCTGACCAGCGCGTGGAAGCCGGAGATCGCGCCGCAGGCGATGGTGATGAAGACGAAGGGAAAGAGCTTGCCGGGGATGATCGGGCCGCCGCCGGCCGCGAACCGGGAGACCGCCGGCGCGTGGATGGCCGGCGCCACGATGATCGTGCCGATGACCAGCGCCGCGATCGTCCCCAGCTTCATGTAAGAGGAGAGGTAGTCGCGCGGGCAGAGCAGCATCCAGATGGGGAGCACCGAGGCGATGAAGCCGTAGATGGCGATGGAGAAGGTGATCTGTGTCTTGCTCAGGGTGAAGAGGTCGCCGATCGGCGTGCCGGGAACGAAGCGGCCGATGATCACCGCCGCGAGGACGGCCAGCGCACCGACGATCGAGCCGTTGCGGATGGCGAACGCCGCCTTGCTCCGGTGCAGGTATTGCCCCACCGCGAGCGCGATGGGGATGGTCAGAAAAATGGTGAACGTCCCCCAGGCCGAATTCGCCAGCGCGTTGACCACGGCGATGCCGAGGCCGGCCAGGGCGATGACGATGATGAAGAGGATGGCGATCATCGCCGTCATGCCGGCCAGCGGGCCGATCTCGTTGCGCGCGATCTCCGCCAGCGAGCGGCCGCCGCGGCGCACCGAAGAGGCGAGGATCACGAAGTCGTGCGCCGCGCCGGCGAAGACGACGCCGAACGCCAGCCAGAGCAGCCCGGGCAGATAGCCGAACTGCGCGGCGAGCACCGGTCCGATGAGCGGCCCCGCGCCGGAGATGGCCGCGAAGTGATGCCCGAAGAGCACCCACCGGTTCGTCGGCACGTAGTTCTGCCCATCCTGGTACCGATGCGCCGGCGTGACGCGCGCGTCGTCCAGCGCCATCACCTTTGCCGCCAGGAAGGCGGAGTAGTAGCGGTAGCCGATCGCCGCCACGGCGAGGAAGAAAAGGATGAGGGGGAGGGCGTTCATTTGCTGGGGAGTTTGAATTGAAAATTGAAAATTGAAAATTGAAAAAAGCGAGAATGGCGACGGTGCGCCCTTTTTCAATTTTCAATTCTCAATTTTCAATTCCGCGTCCACCCGGGCCTCGCTCCCTCATTCCCGGCCGCCAGCTGCGAGCCATGCAACGCGACGCGCTGGCCTTCCTCCGCGGCGTCGCCCGCGACTACGGCGACGTCTCCCATTTCACCTTCGGCCCCCAGCACGTCTACCTGGTCAACCATCCGGAGCTCATTCACGACGTGCTCGTGAAGTACGGCCGCTCCTTCCAGAAAGGCCGGGCCCTGCAACGAGCCAAGATCATCCTCGGCGAAGGCCTGCTCACCTCGGAAGCCGAGCTGCACAAGCGGCAGCGGCGCCTGGCCCAGCCGGCGTTCCATCGCGAGCGCATCGCGCGGTACGCCGAGGTGATGATCGATCGCGCTTCGCGGATGGGCGGGCGGTGGCGGGATGGCCAGGAGCTGGACATCCATCACCAGATGATGCGCGTCACGCTCTCGGTCGTGGCGAAGACGCTGTTCAATGCGGACGTCGACGAAGAGGCGGACGAGATCGGCGCGTCGCTCACGGAGCTGATGGAGATGTTCCCCATCCTCGTCACGCCGTTCGGCGAGTACCTGCGCCTCCTGCCGCTGCCCCGCACCCGCCGCTTCGAGGCGGCGCTCGAGCGGCTGGACCGGACCATCTTCGGCATCATCGAGGAGCGCCGCCGCTCCGGCCGCGACGAGGGCGATCTGCTCTCCATGCTGCTCCTCGCCCAGGACGAGGAGGGAGGGGGCGGCGGGATGACTGACCGGCAGGTGCGCGACGAGGCGATGACGCTCTTCCTCGCCGGCCACGAGACCACCGCGAACGCGCTTTCCTGGACGTGGTACGTGCTCTCGCGGAACGAAGACGCCGAGCGCGAAATGCACGAGGAGCTCGACCGCGTCCTGGGCGGACGGACGCCGACGCCGGCCGACTACCCGAAGCTGCCCTTCACCGAGATGGTGCTGGCCGAGTCGATGCGCCTCTTCCCGCCGGCGTGGGGGATGGGGCGGCTGGCCATCGAGGACGTGCAGATCGGGGAGTGGACGGTGCCGAAAGGGGCGGTGGTGATCGTCGCGCCGGCCATCACCCAGCAGGACGCGCGCTGGTGGCCCGAGCCGCAGCGCTTCGATCCGCGCCGCTTCACGCCGGAGGCGAAGGCGGCGCGGCCGCGCCTGACGTATTTCCCGTTCGGGGCCGGCACGCGCATCTGCATCGGGGAGAGCTTCGCCTGGATGGAGGGCGTGCTGATCCTGGCCACTCTCGCGCAGCGCTGGCGGGTGCGCGTGCTGGAAGAGCCGAGGCCGCAGGCGTCGATCACGCTGCGGCCGCGGGGCGGGATGAAAGCGCGGCTCGAACGCCGCGTGTCATCCTGAGCCCGCGGAGGGCGAAGGATCCGTACCTTCAGGCAATGCGCAAGAGCGGTACGGATCCTTCGGCGTCTCCTCGCCTGAGGATGACACCTATGGGCAGGTATTGAACGCGTTGGTGTCCTGGATCGGCGCGAACTTCGTGCCGATCGGGTTGCGGTACACCTTCGTCTGATTCGACCTGGTGTCCGTCACGGTGAGGTCGACCCCGACGTCGGTCAGGCCGGCGGCGAAGACCCAGAAGCGCGGCGCGGTGGGGCTGTCGCAGGCGTTGAGCGCCTTGACCACGACCTCCACGTTGTCCGGCGTGAAGAACCAGAAATAGCCGCTCTCCCCGGTCAGCGAAACCGCCTCGGCGTCGCCGCTGGCGCCGTTCGGCGTGGTCCAGCGCGCGCGCACCTGGAAGCGCGCGTTGTTGAGGCAGAGCGTCTTGTCGTCCGGCGCGCAGGCCGACTGCGGCACGACCGTGAGCTGCACGACGTTGCTGCGGACCACCGTGTCGCCCGTGCAGCCGGCGATGGTGATGTTGCAGCCGTGCGCCTCGAGGAAAAAGTACGTGTTGCCGACGTCGGAGGCATCGGCGCCGAACTGCGCCGCGGTGCGGTCGGCCGGCACGTCGCCGATCACGGTGTACGGACCGCTGATGCTGCGCGAGGCGAGCACCCGGTAGAACTGCACCTGGTAGCCGTTGTCCGTGCCGTTCTGGAACGACGGATCGCACCAGCGCAGCACGAACAGCTCGCCCACGTGCACGGCGGAGGGGCTGATGGAGAGGCTCTGGTCGAAGGCGCAGGAGGAGGACGAGACGGTGACGGTCTGCGTCGACTCCAGCCGCCGGGTGTTGCACTCGGTGACGAAGTAGTCGACGGTGTACGTGCCGGGCGACTGCGCCGTCACCGTGGTGGTGGTGGTGAACGAGTACGGCGTCACGCCCTGCGGACACGGCGCGCAGGACGGGTTCGCCACCGCCTCGATCTGCAGCCGCGCGCCGACGTTGGTCAGCCGGTTGAACTGCGGCACGCAGCCGTCGCTCCACGTGCCGCGCACGGTGAGGGTGAACGGCTGGTTCGGCGTCGGGGTGGCCGGGTTGGTGGTGATGGTGACGTTGCCCACGGACGCGGCCGCGGCGGTCTGGGCGATGAAAACGAGGACGATGAAAAGCAGTGCTTTGCGCATGGCTGGAGGCTCCTGATGCACGCCCGACAGGGGCGTACAATCAGCGGCATGGAGCAAGTCCGGTACCTCTTCGCCGACTACGCCGAGGCGCATCAGACCAAAGGCAACAAGCTCTTCCACAGAATGGGCATCCCGCTCATCGTGCTCACCGTGATGGGCATGCTTGCCCGCGTGCAGCTGGGGCCGATCGATCTCGCCCTGGTGCTCATCGCGGCGTCGACCATCTACTACTTCGCGCTGGACTGGCGCCTGGCCATCCCCATGCTCGCCGTCCTGGCCGGCTTCTGGTGGCTGGGCCGGCTGATCCCGTTCTGGTGGAACGTCGCGGGCTTCGTGCTGGGATGGATCTTCCAGTTCATCGGCCACAGCTTCTATGAGCACAAGCAGCCGAAGTTCCTGCGCAACCTGACCCACCTGCTGGTCGGGCCGCTGTGGATCCTCAACGACATCATCCCGGTGGTGAAGACTTCCGACCCGGCCACGCATTGAGACTCGACCGCACGACGCTCGTTCCTGCCTCCCCCTCCGAGGTTTTCGCGTTCTTTTCGGCGGCGGAGAACCTCGCCCTTCTGACGCCGCCCCGAACGCGCTTCCGCGTGGTGCGCGGGCCGGGCCGGCCGCTGCGGGAAGGCGACCGCGTCGAGTACCGCCTGCGCGTCTTCGGGTTGCCGTGGCGCTGGGTCTCGCACATCACGGTCTGGCGCGACGAGGAAGTGTTCGCCGACGCGCAGGAGCGCGGGCCGTTCGGTAGCTGGCTGCACACCCACTGGTTCCGCGCGGTGCCGGGCGGGGTGGAGATGCGCGATGTGGTCGAGTACGAGCTGCCGCTGGGATGGCTGGGGCGCGTCTTCGGAGGGTGGCTGGTCAAGCGGGAGCTGGAGCGGATCTTCGACTATCGGGGAGAGGCGATCCAGCGGCAGTTCTCGAAACTGTAGGGCCGGCTCTCAGCCGGCCCATCATGTTTCACTGCGGCCGGCTGAGAGCCGGCCCTACATCTACTTCTTCAGCGCCGACTGCAGCTCCGAGTCGCTCGGCACCGACAGCGCGTCGGGGCCGATCTCCACGAGCGGGATGCGCCGCTTGCCCTTGTTGAACTCGATCACCTTCTTTTCGCCATCGCTATCGCTGTCGATATCGATGTAGTCGTACTGCACGCCGTTCTTGTCCAGGTGCCGCAGCGTGCGGCGCGTATCGCCGCACCAGTCGGCCCCGTAGACGGTCACTCTTTCTGCCATTTCGAGAGCCTCCTCTCGCCCCTGACTTATTGCGAGTTTGCTGCCCGGTTCGGTTTTTGCTGCGCTCGGAATCCCGGGTACGAGAGTGCAGAAAGATCCTCAGCAGTGCTTCATCCTCGTGGTCGAGGATGACACGGCCATTCGCCGTCTGGTGAAGATGGTGCTGGACCGAAACGGCTACAACGTCGACGTCGCCGCGGACGGCGTGGAAGCCGTGCTCAAGCTCGGGCTGACCGACTTCGACGTCATCATCCTCGACCTGATGATGCCCAACCTGGACGGCTTCTCCTTCATCGAGACCCTCTCCCAGAACGAGCCGGAGCGCCTGAACCGGATCATCGTCACCAGCGCCGCCTCGCCCGGCGTGATCCGGGAGCGGATGCGCGGCAAGCCGTTCGACATCCTCCCCAAGCCGTTCGACATCAACGAGCTGGTCAGGCGGGTGCAGGCGTGCGTCGAGGCGCGGCCCGACTAAAATGAGGAGATGCGCGCGTACGGTTCCGACCGGCTGCAGGTCGACGGCGACCGGCTTCTCATCTCCTCCCGCATCCCCAAAGGGTGGCAGGCGCGCATCGGGAAGACGCTCACCTCGCCCGAGCATCCCGGCACCGCGGTCCTGTGGGACGGCGAGTGCTACGAGGTGCTGGACGTCCAGCCGCTGCCGCAGGGCTACCGCTATACCCTCGCGCTATGGGGGGAGACGCACGCCATCCGCCTCACCGACCGCTACGACGAGGAGTCGGAGGGCGAGCGCGTCGCGGAGCATCGCCGCGGAATCATGCGCGAGCGCAAGCGCACGGCGGCGAACCTGCTCGCCCTCTTCGCCGGCCAGCTCCCCGCCTCCATCCAGAACCATCTCGGCAGCGAGCTCGGCATCCTCCCGGCGCGCCTGACCCTCATCTCCACCATCACCGACTTCGCCATCGTCGCGGCGGCGATCCTCTACTCGGCCCACCTCCGCACGACCTTCCGCATCGTGCCGCCATGGCTCTTTCTCACGGTCTTCTACTTCGGTATCCAGTTCGCCACGCGCCTGACCATCGCGCTGCTGCAGAACCGCCCGGTCGGCACGGTGTTCGGCCTCATCGCCTACCTCTTCGTGCCGAAGCTGGCGGCCGATCCGGGCAAAGGGAACGCCGTTCCGATGACGGCGGCGCCGGAGGATGTGGCGCTGCAGGACTTCGTGCTGATGCGCGAGCCGTACATCACCCTGCTCAGCACGCGCGAGCAGCTGAGCATCGCCCGCCGCTTCCAGTACGACTACACGCGGCAGTCGTCGAACGTCGCCGCCGCGCTGCTGCTCATCGCCATTCTCGGCCTCGTCTCCTCGTGGAGCACGCTGCGCCACGACGTCCGCCCCACCGCGCTCGCATCGCTGCTGACCGCGCTCGCGCTGGCCGTCGAGCAGGTGTGGCGCCTCGTCGCGCTCAAGACGCGTCCCGCCGGCAGCGTCCTCGGCCTGCTGGTGCGCCCGTTTCTGAAACGCCTCATCTGACGGGCACAAAACCAGCACCTCCGCCGCGCGTGCCGAACCCGGAGCTCGACGGCAGAAGTCGCGTCATCATCGAAGGCATCACCCCGCAGGTCGACGGCGGACGCTTCCCCGCGAAGCGCGTCGTGGGCGACGTCGTGCAGCTCGAGGCCGACATCTTCGCCGACGGCCACGACGTCCTCTCCGCGATCGTGATCCATCATCACCAGTCGGAGAAGAAGCCGCGCGAGGTGCGCCTCATCCCCCTGGTCAACGACCGCTGGCGCGCGGAGATCACGGTCGAGCAGCTCGGCTTCCACTTCTTCACCATCGAGGCCTGGGTCGATCACTTCCTGACCTGGCACCGCGACCTGAGCAAGCGCGTCGCGGCCGGCCAGGCCGATCTCGACGTGCAGCTGGCCATCGGCCTGGAGTTGATCCGCGCCGCGGCGAAGAACGCCGCCTCGCGCGACCGGCGCAAGCTCGAGGTCTTCATCAGGATGCTGGAGGGCGAGGACAAGCTGGAGGACAAGATCGACGAGATGTGGAGCGCCGATCTGCTCACCCTGATGTGGCGCAACGCGCCGCGGCACTTCGCCACGCGCTATCCCTGCGAGCTGGCCATCGAGGTCGACCGCAAGAAGGCCGCGTTCAGCAGCTGGTACGAGCTGTTCCCCCGCTCCTCCGGCACCTTGCGCGACGTCGAGGCCGAGCTCCCCCGCATCGCGCGCCTCGGCTTCGACGTGCTCTACCTCCCCCCCATCCACCCCATCGGCCGGTCGCACCGCAAGGGGAAGAACAACAAGGTGGCCGCCGAGGCGGATGACGTGGGCAGCCCCTGGGCCATCGGCGGCGAGGAAGGCGGCCACAAGGAGATCCACCCCGGTCTCGGCACGATGGAAGACTTCGAGCGCCTGGTCTCCGCGGCGAATGCGCACGGCATCGAGCTGGCGCTGGACATCGCGTTTCAGGTCTCGCCCGATCATCCTTACGTGAAGGCGCATCCGGAGTGGTTCCTGGCCCGGCCGGACGGCACGATCCAGTACGCGGAGAACCCGCCGAAGAAGTACCAGGACATCTATCCGTTCCACTTCGAGAGCGACGACTGGCAGGCCCTGTGGCGCGAGCTGCGCGACGTCTTCACGTTCTGGATCGGCAAGGGCGTGCGCATCTTCCGGGTCGACAACCCGCACACCAAGCCGCTGCCGTTCTGGGCCTGGTGCATCGCCGAGCTGCGCCGCGAGCATCCCGATGTGCTCTTTCTGGCCGAGGCTTTTACCAGGCCGAAGATCATGTACTGGCTGGCCAAGGCGGGGTATTCGCAGTCGTACACCTACTTTGCGTGGCGCAACACGGCGCATGAGATCCGGGAGTACTTTGAAGAGATCACCAGGCCGCCGGTCTCCGATTTTTTCAGGCCCAACGCGTGGCCGAACACGCCCGACATCCTGACCGAGTACCTGCAGTTCGGCGGCCGGCCGGCGTTCATCGTGCGGCTGATCCTGGCCGCGACGCTCTGCTCGAACTACGGCATCTACGGGCCGCCGTACGAGCGGATGGTCGCCGCGCCGCGCGAGGCGGGGAGCGAGGAGTACCTCGACTCCGAAAAGTACGAGATCAAGCAGTGGCCGGCCTCGGATGACGACCTCTCGGAGCTGATCGGGCTGGTCAACAAGATCCGCCACCAGAACGCGCCGCTGCAGCAGAACGCGACCTTGCGCTTCCACGAGACGACGAACGATCAGCTGGTCTGCTACAGCAAGACGGCGGGCGAGAACGCCATCCTCGTCATCGCCAACGTCGATCCGCACAACACCCAGTCGGGCTACGTGGTGCTCGACCTCGAGGCGCTGCACGTCGACTCCACGCGCGCTTTCCAGGTGCATGATCTATTGAGCGGCGCGCGGCACTCCTGGACCGGTCCCCGCAATTTCGTGCAGCTCAATCCGCACGTCGTCCCCGCCCACATCTTCCGCATCCGCCGCCGGGTAAGGACGGAGCGGGACTTCGAGTACTTTTTATGAAAGCGAGCGGCGAGCGGCGAGCAGCGAGCAGGAGGACGCGCCGGCCGTGTTCCGTTCTCCTGCTCGCGGCCCGCCGCCCGCCGCCCGCCCTTGAATTGTGATGACCGAATCAAACGATCCCTACTGGTACAAAGACGGCGTCATCTACCAGACGCATGTCCGCGCCTTCTTCGACTCGAACGATGACGGCATCGGCGACTTCGCCGGCCTGACCCGCAAGCTCGACTACCTGCAGGACCTCGGCGTCGACATCCTCTGGCTGCTGCCGTTCTACCCCTCGCCGCTGCGCGACGACGGCTACGACATCGCCAACTACACGGCCATCAACCCGAGCTATGGGACGCTGCAGGACTTCAAGGCTTTCCTGCGCGAGGCGCACCGGCGCGGCCTGCGCGTCGTTACCGAGCTGGTCATCAATCACACCAGCGATCAGCATCCCTGGTTCCAGAAGTCCCGCCGCGCGAAAACCGGCTCGCCCTGGCGCGACTTCTACGTCTGGAGCGATACGCCGGAGCGCTACAAGGACGCGCGCATCATCTTCAAGGACTTCGAGACCTCGAACTGGGCGTGGGACCCGGTGGCCAGGGCGTACTACTGGCACCGCTTCTATTCGCATCAGCCGGACCTGAACTTCGAGAACCCGGCCGTGCACGAGGCGCTCTTCAAGGCCTTCGACTTCTGGATGGACCTGGGCGTCGACGCCTTCCGCCTGGACGCCATTCCCTACCTCTTCGAGCGGGAGGGGACGACGTGCGAGAACCTGCCGGAGACGCATGAGTACCTCAAGAAGCTGCGCGCCCATCTGGACGAGAAATACCAGGGCCGCATGCTGCTCGCGGAGGCGAACCAGTGGCCGGAGGACTCGCTGCCGTACTTTGGCGAGGGCAACGAATGCCACATGGCGTTCAACTTCCCGGTCATGCCGCGCATGTACATGGCCCTGGCCCAGGAGGACCGCTTCCCCATCATCGACATCATGCAGCAGACGCCGCCCATCCCCGAGCCGTGCCAGTGGGCGATGTTCCTGCGCAACCACGACGAGCTGACCCTGGAGATGGTCACGGACGAGGACCGCGACTACATGTGGCGCACCTACGCCAAGGACCGCCAGGCCCGCATCAACCTCGGCATCCGCCGCCGCCTCGCGCCGCTGCTGCAGAACCACCGCAGCCGCATCCATCTGATGAACGGCCTGCTCTTCTCTTTGCCCGGCACGCCGATCATCTATTACGGCGATGAGATCGGGATGGGGGACAACATCTGGCTGGGCGACCGCAACGGCGTGCGGACGCCGATGCAGTGGAGCGCGGACCGCAACGCCGGCTTCTCCCGCTCCAACCCGCAGCAGCTCTTCTTCCCGGTGATCATCGACCCCGAGTACCACTACGAGCAGGTGAACGTGGAGGCGCAGCAGAACAGCCCCTATTCGCTGCTCTGGTGGATGAAGCGCCTCATCGCGCAGCGGAAGCGCTATCACGCCTTCGGCCGCGGGACGATGGAGTTCCTCTTCCCGGAGAACCGCAAGATCCTCGCGTTCATCCGCAAGTACGAGAACGAGACCATCCTGGTGGTGGCCAACCTCTCCCGCAACGTGCAGACGTTCGAGTTGGACCTCTCCGCGTACCGCGGCTATGCGCCGGTGGAGCTGTCCGGCGGCACGCGCTTCCCGGAAGTGGGCGACCGTCCCTACTTTCTGAACCTCGGGCCGTTCGCGTTTTATTGGTTCTCCCTCGAGCGGGTGGAGAAGCCGGCCGAGACCGTGCGCGGGGAGGAGCTGCCGCTCATCGGCGCGAAGACGCTGGAAGAGGTGCTCGCCGACCGGAACCGCGAGGCGCTCTCGCGTGCCATTTTGCGCTACGTGCAAGGGCGGCGCTGGTTCGCGGCGAAGGCGCGCAGCGTGGCCGGCATCCGCGTGCGGGACCATGTGGCGCTGCCGAACAAGGCCGGCGCGCTGGCGCTCATCGAGGTGGAGTACACGGACGGCGAGCCCGATCTTTATCAGCTGCCGCTCGGCGTCACGCAGGCGCGGCGCGCCGATGAGCCGGACGCGCGCACCGCGACTCTGATCGCGCGCCTGCGCGACGGCTGCCTGCTTTACGAGCCGGTCACGGAAGCGAAGTTCGCCAACGCATTGCTGGAAACGATCGGCCGGCGCAAGCAGCTCAAAGGCGCGGCCGGCAGCGTTGCCGGCGCGCCGGCGCGCGCGTTCAAGGAGCTGCGCGGCGACGGCCCGCTGGAGGGGCAGGTGCTCAAGGCGGAGCAGTCGAACACGGCCATCCTCTACGACCAGCGCCTCTTCCTGAAGCTCTTCCGCCGTCTGGAGCCGGGCGTCAATACCGACCTGGAGATCACCCGCTTCCTCAACGAGGAGACCGATTTCACGCACACGCCGCGCCTCGCCGGCGCGCTCGAATACCGCCTCGACGAGCGCAGCGAGCCGACGACGCTGGCCATCCTGCAGAGCTTCACCGAGAACTCGGGCGACGCCTGGACCTACACGCTGGACGCGATCGGCCGCTACTTCGAGCGCCTGCTCAGCCAGCAGCAGCCTCCCGAGCAGGCCGCCGACCTGCTCTCCTCGTATCTCGCCGACGCCGAGCTCCTCGGCAAACGGACGGCGGAGATGCACCTCGCGCTCGCCTCCCGGGACGACATCCCCGCCTTCGCGCCGGAGCCGTTCACGCCTCACTACCAGCGCTCCATCTACCAGTCCATGCGCACGCAGGCCGTGCAGATGCTGCAGCTCGTCCGCCGCCGCGCGAAGGACAACCCGGACGCGCAGCAACTGCTCGCGCGGGAGGCGGAGATCCAGCAGCGCTTCCGCAAGCTCCTGGACGGCCGCATCGCCGGCCAGCGCATCCGCACCCACGGCGACTACCACCTGGGGCAGGTGCTCTACACCGGCAACGACTTCGTCATCATCGACTTCGAGGGCGAGCCGTCCCGGCCGCTGAGCGAGCGCCGCATCAAGCGCAGCCCGCTGCGCGACGTGGCCGGCATGCTCCGCTCGTTCCACTACGCGCCGTATGCGGTGGTCTTCGGCCAGGCGCCCGGCTTCGTGGTGCGCCCCGAGGATGCCGCGACTCTGGAGCACGGCGCGCAGTTCTGGCATCGCGGCGTCTCCGCGGCCTTCCTCCGCGCCTATTTCACCGAGGCTTCGCGCGGGTCGTTCCTTCCTTCGAGCGATGCCGAGCGGCAGACGTTGCTGGAGGCTTATCTGCTGGAGAAGGCGCTGTACGAGATCGGCTACGAGCTGAACAACCGCCCCGACTGGGTTCGCATCCCCCTGCGCGGCGTACTCGATTTGTTGCGTTAGGAGCATGCTCATGCAGCAGGCGAAACGGGGCGATACGGTTCAGGTGCACTACACGGGCAAGCTGGAAGACGGCACGGTCTTCGACTCCTCCGGCGGCGGCAACGCGCTTTCCTTCACCATCGGCGCGGGCGAAGTGATCCCCGGCTTCGAGCACGCCGTGGTCGGCATGCAGCAGGGCGACCGGAAGACGGAGACCATCGCCGCCGATCGCGCGTACGGCGCGCACCGCGAGGAGCTGATCTTCACCGTCAGCCGCAACGACGTTCCCCAGGGCATGGAGCTCGCCGTGGGCGACATCCTGCAGGTCGGCTTCCCCGGCGGCGAGACCGGCTCGGTCCAGGTCGCCGAGCTCAGTGACCGCACCGTGACCCTCGACGCGAACCACCCCCTGGCCGGCAAAACGCTGATCTTCGACCTGGAACTGGTGGGGATTGACGGATAAGAGGGGAGTGTTACCCTCGGCACATGGCAGCGAAAAAGAACCGGCAGCGGATCCCGATCGGCAGGCTCCTGACGGCAGAAGAGCTCCTCGCCCCGTACAACATCACGCCGGCGGTACATCGCGTGGCACAAAAAGCGCTCGCCGAAGTGAGGCGGATAGACGCTGAAAAGGCAGCGCGAAAAAAAGGCAAACCGCGCGGCGCTGCGAAGTAGATGGCGGAGGCCGATCCGAAGGACGTCTTTCTGAACGTCCCATTCGACCGTTCGTACGAGCCGCTGTTTGTGGCGCTGGTCGGCACGCTCGTTTTCCTGAATCAGCGACCGCATTGCGTCGTCGAGATCCGCGAAACCGGCGACGGACGTCTGCCGCGCATTTTCGAATTGATGCGTGCGTGCGGGACATCCATTCATGACATGAGCCGAATCGGCCGGCCGGTGCGATTCAACATGCCGTTCGAGCTCGGTCTGGCCTACTCTCTCAAGCTCGCAAATCCGGCCGCCTACCACGTGCTGGTCCTCGACGCACAGCCCTACCGCATGGATCGGCTCCTCAGCGACTACAAAGGCCGCGATCTGCTCATCCATCACAACCGGTCGGCGGGAGTGGTGAGCTGTCTGCTCGACTCCTTCGAGAAGCATCCGGTGATGACGGCGGCCAACTGCCGCGACGCGATCGCGCAGCTGAGGAGATCGGTGGCCATGTTGCAGCGCGACCTTCAAGTGGATTCATTGTTCCGACCGTTACTGTTCAAGGCGCTCGTCGATAACGCCACCCAAATCGCCCGCGCCCGCGGCTTCATCGCTCCCTGAATCCGGCAAGCGGCTTGCTCTCCTTTTGCGTTGGATGAAAAACGACGAGCTGCATGAGCTCGCGCGTCTCTATTCGATCCAGCTCACCTACGAGGACGCCGGGGGGAAGAAGCGGGCCGCTTCGCGGGAAGCGCTGCAGGCCATCCTCCGCGCCCGCACCGGCAATGACGAGCTGGACGACGCGCTGCGCAAACGGCGCGAGGAGTGCGCGCGGCGCGCAATGGAGCCGGTGACCGTGGTGTGGGGGCGGGGGCGGGTGGGGCGGGAGGGCGAGCCGTACGAGCTGACCCTGGAGAGTGGCGAGCGGGTGGAGGGGCGGGGTAAGGTCGAGGCGCCGGTCGGGTATCACACGCTGAAGATCGGCGGGAACGAGACGGCGCTCTTCGTCGCGCCGCGGAGGGCGCCGCGGCCGGAGAAGCGATGGGGGCTCTTCGCGCCGCTCTACGCCATTCATACGCGCAACACCGGGGCGATGGGCGACCTCGCGGACATGCGCGCGTATCGCGACTGGATCGCCGAGCTCGGAGGAAGCGTGGTGGCCACCTTGCCGCTGCTCGCCATCGATCCGGAAGGCGATCCCAGCCCCTACTCGCCCATCAGCCGCCTCTTCTGGAACGAGCTCTATCTCGATGTGCGCCAGCTGCCCGAGTACCAGGGAGAGCAGTTGGAGCAGGTCGAGGCGGAAAGCATCGATTACAAGGCGGTGGCGAAAGCGAAAGGGGCGCTGCTCGAGAAGCTCTCCCGGCGGTTCGATGGCGATGTCAGCGATGAGGTGAAGGACTACGCCCGCTTCCGCGGCGACGAGCGCTACCACTCCTACGTCCAGCACCGCATGTCCGAGCAGATGCGAGCGCAGCAGGACCTCTACCTCGACTTTCCCTTGGGCGTCAGCCCCAACGGGTACGACGTGCATCGCTACAAAGAGCACTTCGCGCAAGGCGTCTCCGTCGGCGCGCCGCCCGACCTCTTCTTCACCAAGGGGCAGAACTGGGGCTTCCCACCGCTCGATCCGGATGCGACGCGGCTGAGGCGGCATGACTACTGGCGCCGCTGCGTTCGCCATCACACCCGGCACGCCAGCACGCTGCGCATCGACCACGTGATGGGCCTGCATCGCCTCTTCTGGATCCCCAACGGCGCGGAAGCGAAGGACGGCGTGTACGTCCGCTATCCCGAAGACGAGCTCTACGCCATCCTCCTCATCGAGGCCAGCCGCACGAACACGGCCATCGTCGGCGAAGACCTCGGCACCGTGCCGCAGTACGTGCCGGGCGCGATGAAGAAGCGCGGTCTGCGGCGCATGTACGTCGTCCAGTACGAGCAGAAGCTCAACCATCCGCCTGCCGAATCGGTGGCCAGCGTCAACACCCACGACATGCCGACGTTCGCCGGCTTCTGGAACGGCGACGACATCGAGGACCGACTCGAACAGGAGCTGCTCGACCAGAAAGGCGCGCAGGAAGAGCGCGAAAAACGGGCAGAGATCCGAGGCGAAATCGCAGCGCAATTGACGGCGCGCGGCTTGCTTCAGGAGGGGACGGAGAACACGTTGGCCGTCCTCCAGGCGGTCCTCGAATTCGTGGCCGGGAGCGATGCCGAGATCGTGCTGGTGAACCTCGAGGACCTGTGGGGCGAACGCGAGCCGCAGAACGTCCCCGGCGTCCCCGGCCGCAGCTGGCGTCACCGCTTCCGCCTCTCTTTGGAACAGACACGCAACGACGAGACCGTCACCCGCATCCTGCGCGCGGTGGCCGGACGACGAAGGAAGGTTCATGGCGACAACGAAACGGAGTAGGAAAGATGGATCGGGCGAGGGGCCGAAGAAGCCGGCCGCCCGCAAGCGCGCCGCGGTCTCGGGCAAGACGGCGCGCGCGCGCAACATCGTCGAGGAGCTGCAGAATGTCGGCGCGGACTTCGTGCCGAGTGTCACCATTGAGGTGATGAACGAAGAGCAGCCGGCGACCGCGCACACCCTCCTCACCGAGACCGACATCCATCTGTTCAACGAGGGGACCCACAACCGACTCTGGCAGAAGCTCGGCGCCCACATCGTGCCGGGCGGCGTGATCTTCGGCGTCTGGGCGCCGAACGCGGCGCGGGTCAGCGTGATCGGCGAGTTCAACCACTGGAACTACGACGCGCATCCGCTGCAGGCCCACGGCGGCTCCGGCATCTGGGAAGGCTTCATCCCCGGCGTCGGCAAAGGGACCAAGTACAAGTACCACATCGTCTCCAAGCACAACGGCTTCCGCGTCGACAAGGCCGATCCGTTCGGCGTGCACCACGAGCTGCCGCCCGATACCGCCTCCGTCGTGTGGGACCTGGGCTACGAATGGAACGACGCGGAGTGGATGTCCACGCGCAAGGAGCGCAACTCCGTCCACGCCCCCATCTCGACCTACGAAGTGCACCTCGGCTCGTGGCGGCGCGGCGATGACAACCGGATGCTGGGCTATCGCGAGCTCGCGCCGCTGCTGGCCGACTACGTCAAGAAGATGAACTACACCCACATCGAGCTGATGCCGGTGATGGAGCATCCGTTCTACGGCTCGTGGGGTTATCAGTGCACCGGTTTCTTTGCCCCGACCAGCCGCTACGGCACGCCGCAGGACTTCAAGTATTTCGTCGACCTCATGCACCAGCACGGCATCGGCGTGATCCTCGACTGGGTGCCGTCGCATTTCCCGACCGACGAGCACGGCCTGGCCTACTTCGACGGCACGCACCTGTTCGAGCATGCCGATCCGCGCAAGGGATTCCACCCCGATTGGAACTCGCTCATCTTCAACTACGGCCGCAACGAGGTCCGCTCGTTCCTGCTGTCCAGCGCGCTGTACTGGGTCGGCGAGTACCACGCGGACGGCCTGCGCGTGGATGCCGTCGCCTCGATGCTCTACCTCGATTATTCGCGCAAGCACGGCGAGTGGATCCCCAACGAGTTCGGCGGCCGGGAGAACATCGAGGCGATCGCCTTCCTCCGCCGCCTGAACGAGGACGTCTACAAGGAGCATCCGGACGTGCAGACCATCGCCGAGGAGTCGACGGCGTGGCCGATGGTCTCCCGGCCGACCTACATCGGCGGCCTCGGCTTCGGCATGAAGTGGGACATGGGGTGGATGCACGACACGCTGCGCTACTTCAGCAACGATCCGATCCACCGCAAGTTCCACCACAACGACCTCACCTTCCGGATGATGTACGCCTTCACGGAGAACTTCACCCTGCCGCTGTCGCATGACGAGGTCGTGCACGGCAAAGGCTCGCTCATCGGCAAGATGCCGGGCGACGAATGGCAGCGCTTCGCGAACCTGCGCCTGCTCTTCGCGCACATGTACTCGCAGCCGGGCAAGAAGCTGATGTTCATGGGCGGAGAGCTCGGCCAGTACCGCGAGTGGAACCACGACACGCCGCTCGACTGGGACCTGCTCGACTATCCGATGCACGCCGCGCTGAACCGCTGGGTGGAGGACCTGAACAAGGCCGTGCGCGACATCCCGGCCCTGCACGAGCGCGACATCTCGCCGGACGGCTTCGAGTGGATCGACTGCTGCGACACGGAGAACAGCGTGGTCGTGCTGATGCGCCGCTCGTCGTCCAGACCGGAGCAGATGGTGGTGGTGGCCATGAACTTCACCCCCATCCCGCGCCACAACTACCACGTCGGCATGCCGGCCCCCGGCCGCTGGACGGAAGTGCTCAACAGCGACGCCGCGCTGTACGGCGGCAGCGGGCAGGGGAACATGGGCGGCGTCGACGCGGCGCCGATCCGGCTGCACGGCCGCAAGTGGTCGGCCACGCTGACTCTCCCGCCGCTCGGCGCCGTGTTCCTGGTGAACGAGCCGGAGCCGGAGCCCGAGGCGGAGGAGGCGGCGCTTGACGCTTAGCCCGACGGCCGAAGACACGCTGCCGCCGGCCGCGGCGCCGGACGACCGCACCGCCCCGGAGACATTCGGCACCCCCCTCGGCGCGCATCTGCTCGACGGCAAGCGCACCGAGTTCCGCGTCTGGGCGCCGCACCGCGAGGGCGTGGAGCTGCACATCGTGGCGCCGCGCGAGCAGCGCATCGCCCTGACCAAACGCGATGATGGCTATCACGAGGCCGTGGTCGAGACGGCAGAAGGAACGCGCTACTTCTTCACGCTCGACGGCGAGGACCGCCCCGATCCCGCGTCTCGTCATCAGCCGGAAGGCGTGCACGGTCCCTCCGAGGTCGTGGGCGAGGACTTCGAATGGCATGACGGAGGCTGGAAGGGGCTCCCGCTGGAGGACTACGTCGTCTACGAGCTGCACGTCGGCACGTTCACGGAAGAAGGAACCTTCGATGCGGTGATCGGAAAGCTCGACCAGCTGAAGGAGCTCGGCATCACCGCCGTCGAGCTGTTGCCCGTGGCGCAGTTTCCGGGCGAGCGCAACTGGGGCTACGACGGCGTGTACGTCGGCGCCGCGCAGGCCTCCTATGGCGGCGCGCGCGGCCTCAAGCGCCTCGCCGACGCCTGCCACCAGCGCGGCCTGGCCCTCCTCCTCGACGTCGTCTACAACCACTTGGGGCCGGAGGGGAACTACCTCGGCCTGTACGGGCCGTACTTTACCGACCGGTACAAGACGCCGTGGGGCCTCGCCCTCAACTTCGACGGCCCGCAGAGCGATCACGTCCGCTGGTTCTTCGTGCACAACGCGCTGCAGTGGGTGGACGAGTTCCACGTCGACGGGCTGCGCGTGGACGCCGTGCACGCCATCGTCGACCACTCCGCCGAGCCGTTCCTGCAGGACCTCACCTCCGCCGTTCGCGCTCGCGCCGAGGAGCTTGGGCGGCGCATTTACACGATCGCGGAGAGCGACCTCAACGACCCGCGCGTGATCACGCCGAAAGAGCAGCTCGGCCTCGGCTTCGACTCGCAGTGGATGGATGACTTCCACCACTCGCTGCACACCCTGCTCACCGGCGAGCGCGACGGCTACTACGAAGGCTTCGGGCGGGTGAGCGATCTGGCCCGCGTGTTCGAGCGCGGCTACCTCTGGGTCGGCCAGCACTCGACCTATCGGCAGCGCCGCTACGGCCTCCATCCGAAGACCTCGGACGGCGCGAAGTTCGTGGTCGCCGCGCAGAACCACGACCAGGTCGGCAACCGGATGCTCGGCGACCGGCTGGCGGCGCTCGTCCCCTTCGAGAAGCTGCGGCTCGCCGCCGCGGCGCTGGTGCTCTCGCCGTTTCTGCCCATGCTGTTCATGGGCGAGGAGTACGGCGAGCAGGCGCCGTTCCAGTACTTCACCTCGCACTCCGATGCCGATCTGATCGAGGCCGTGCGCAAAGGGCGCGCGGAGGAGTTCGACGACTTCGCCTGGCAGGGCGAGGCGCCCGATCCGCACGACGAGCAGACGTTCCGCCGCTCCAAGCTGAACTGGGCCCTGCTCGGCGAGCAGCGGCATCGCGAACTGCGCGAGCTCTACCGCGAGCTGTTCCGCATCCGCCGGGAGACGCCGTCTCTGCGCAAGCTCGATCTCTCCGCCGTGGAGACGCGGGCGGATGATGAGCGGCGCACGCTGGTCGTCCGCCGCGGCGACTGCGTGATCGCCTTCAACTTCGGCGATCAGGAGCAGCGCGTGACGGTGCCGTTCGGGGGGAGGCTCCTGCTCGAGAGCGGCGCGCGGCTCGATGGCGACCGCCTCACCCTCCCGCCCGCAACGTTCGCTTTGATGGCACGTTGATCGCTGTTCGGAAGATCGTGATCGTTCGGGCGGCTCTCCTCTTTTTCCTCGTGATGCTCGGCTGCGATCTGCCGCGCGATCCGTTGCGCACGCTGGAGCGCGCGCGCGGCGGCGAGCTGCGCGTCGGCGTCTCGGAGGATCCGCCGCTGCTCGTGCGCCGCGGCGAGGAGGCCGCCGGCGAAGAGGCGGACCTCATCCGCGGCTTCGCTTCGCGCATCGGCGCGCGGGTGCGGTGGGTGTGGGGCGCGGAGGAGAAGCACCTCGCCATGCTCGAGCATCACCAGCTGCACCTCGTCGCCGGCGGCCTCACCAGGAGCACGCCGTGGATGAAGAAGGTGGCGGTCACGCGGCCATACCGCGAGGAGCGCGTGCTGGCCGCGCCGCCGGGCGAGAACGCGTTCCTCCTCGAGCTGGAGCGCTATCTCGCGGAGCAGCGCCGATGAGGACCGCGCCGCCCTTCGAGCTGCCGCCCGACGTGCGCCAGACGTTCCGCCGCGCGACCCGGCTGGAGTGGTGGTCGCTCCTCTTCATGTGCTCCTGCGTCCCGGTGGTCTACCTCACCCTCGGACAGTCGCAGGCCATGCGGGCCGTCCTCATCCAGGACGTGCTCGGCATCATCCCCTCCGCGGCGTTCCTCATCACCGCGCGCATCCGCTGGCGCAAACCGACCCAGCGGTTCCCTTACGGCTACCAGCGCTCCGTCGCCATCGGCTTTCTCACCTCCGCCGTCTCCCTGGTCGGCCTGGGCGCGCTGATCCTCTTCGAGGCGCTGCGCACGCTCGCCATGCGCGAGCATCCCACGGTCGGCGTGGTGGAGCTGTTCGGCCGCCAGCTCTGGCTCGGCTGGCTGATGTTCCCCGCGCTGATCTACTGCCTCATCGGCGAGTACACCTTCGGGCAACTGAAGCAGCCGTACGCGCTCGCGCTGCACGACAAGACGCTCGCTTCCGACGCCCGGATGAACCGCGCCGACTGGATGACCGGTGTCGCCGCGATCCTCGGCATCATTGGGCTCGCAGCCGGCTGGTGGTGGGCCGATGCGCTGACGGCGGCGATCATCGCCGTGGAGGTCCTGCACGACGGCTGGGCGAACCTCGAGCAGGTGATCGCGGACCTGCTGGACGAGGTGCCGACCAAGGCGCACGAGCACGAATGCGCCGACTGGGCGGAGAAGCTCGTCGCGCGCGTCCGCCAGCTGGACTGGGTGCGGGACGCGGATGTGCGCCTCCGCGAGGAGGGCCACATCTTCACCGGCGAGGTGTACGTGGTGCCGCGCACGACGGAGGAGCTGCCGCGCCGGAACGCGGAGCTGCAGCGCCTCGCCCGGGAGCTCGACTGGCGTTTTCACGATCTTGCGCTGGTGGCCGTGGAACGCTTGTCATCCTGAGGTGCGTCTACGGGCCTCAGGATGACGCCGGATCCGGCAGAGGTCGTGCAATTCATCGCGACGTGTATCGCGTCCCGCTTGCTACGTATCGACTGCAGTTCAACGCCGGCTTCACCTTCGACCATGCGCGCCGCATCGCGGCCTATCTCGCGGAGCTGGGGATCAGCGACCTTTACGCGTCGCCCATCCTCAAAGCGCGGAAGGGGAGCGCGCATGGCTACGACGTGGTCGACGCCAACGCGTTGAACCCGGAGCTCGGCTCGGAAGACGATTTCGAGCAGCTGCACAAGGAGCTGCAGCAGCGCGAGCTCGGCTTTCTGCTCGACGTGGTGCCGAATCACATGGCGGCCAGCCCGGAGAACTCGTGGTGGATGTCGGTCCTGGAGAACGGCCCCCACTCGCGTTACCTGCACTACTTCGACATCGACTGGAGCGCGGTCACCGCCCAGGGCAAGACGACGAACCGCGTGCTTCTCCCCATCCTCGGCAAGCCGTACGGCGAGGCCGTCGAAGCGCAGGAGATCAAGCTCGGCTTCGATGAGGAAGGCTTCTTCTTCGCGTATTTCGATCACCGCCTGCCGCTGGCGCCGGAGTCGTACCGCATCGTGCTGCGCGGCTGTGTCGACTCGCTGCCGACGGAGGGCGTGGCCATCGAGCTGCGCGAGCTCGTCGCGGAGGACGACGCGGTGCCGAACAGCAAGTTCCTCAAGGAGACCATCCGCCGTATCTACGATCAGGACGAGCCGTTCCGCAACGCGCTGGAGCAAACCATCACCCGCTTCAACGGCGTCGCGGGCGACGCGGACAGCTTCAACGATCTGGACGGCCTGCTCGACGCGCAGTGGTACCGCCTGGCGTACTGGCGCATCGCCAGCGAGAAGATCAACTACCGCCGCTTCTTCGACGTCACGGACCTCATCGGCGTGCGCGTGGAGAATCCGGAAGTGTTCGAGGCGCGCAATCGCCGCACGCTCGAGCTGATCGCCGAGGGAAAGGTGACCGGGCTGCGCATCGACCACATCGATGGTCTGTATGACCCGATCGGCCACATGAAGAAGCTGCAGCTGCGGCTGGCCGATCCGTTCTACGTGGTGGTGGAAAAGATCCTGGAGCATGGCGAGCAGCTGCCGCGCGATTTTCCGGTCAGCGGCACGACCGGCTACGACTTCCTCGACACGCTCAACGCGCTCTTCGTCGATCCGGCCGGCCTCGGCAGGCTGACCGATTTCTACCGCAGCTTCACCGGCATTGCCGATTCGTTCGATGACGTGGTGTACGAGCGCAAGAAGCAGGTCATCAACGAGCTCTTCTCCGGCGAGATGCGAACCCTCGGCAAGCAGCTCTCCGGGCTGGCCATGCTGGACCGCAACGCGCGCGACTTCGCGCCGAGCGAGCTGCTCGCCGCGCTGACGGAGATCACGGCCTGCATGGAGGTGTACCGCACCTACATCCGCGACGTGGCGGTCTCGGAGGAAGATCAGCAGTACATCCGCAATGCGGTGGCCTGCGCGCGGCGGCGCAACGCGCTGTCGATGGACGAGCGCCTCTTCACCGTGCTGGAGCGGATGCTCCTCGTGGAGCCGCCGTCGTATCTCCTCTCCGAGCGCGAGCATTGGCTCGCTTTCGTGATGCGCTGGCAGCAGTTCACCGGCCGGGTGATGGCGAAGGGCGTGGAGGACACGGCGTTCTACAACTACAACCGCCTCATCTCGCTGACCGAGGTAGGGGGCGATCCGGGACGCGGATCGGACTTTGACGGCCTCGCGGAGTTCCACGCGCGCAACGAGCGGATCGTGCGCGACTGGCCGGACACGCAGAACGCGACCTCGACGCACGATACGAAGCGCAGCGAGGACGTGCGGGCGCGCATCCACGTGTTGTCGGAGCTCGCCGAGACGTGGGAGCGGGAGGTGCGGCGCTGGTCGAAGATGAACGAGCCGTCGCGGGTGGGCGGCGTGCCGGACCCGAACGTCGAGCTGCTCATCTATCAGACGCTCGTCGGCTTCTGGCCCGTCGAAGACGAGGAGATGGATGACGTGCCGCAGCGCCTCAAGCAATACCTGGAGAAGGCGGCGCGCGAGGCGAAGACGCACACCAGCTGGATCACCCCGAACGCGGAGTACGAGCAGGCGCTGATGCAGTTCGCCGATGCGATCCTGGCCAGCGAGGACT
>DASYMJ010000291.1:0-4644 GCA_036009105.1 Thermoanaerobaculia bacterium
CGGCGGCCGGCGCGCCGAGTACATCTCGCTATTGATGATCGCCGGCGGCGCCTGGCGCGGCGATACGGCGCTGCGCGACGCGGGGCGCGACTCGCTGGAAGCGGAGATCATCGCCGGCGGGATCGTCACGCCCGCGCTCAAGCGCGCGTTCGGCCGGTCCCGGCCCATCCAGGAGGAAGGGGCGCACAAGTTCCGGCCCGGCTCCTCCACCCACGAGAGCTTCCCTTCCGGGCATGCCACCAACGCCTTCGCGTTCGCGACGGCCGTCGCCGGGCACTATGACGGCTGGGTCGTGCCGACGGTCGTCTACTCCCTCGCCACCGCGGTCGCCGTCTCGCGCGTCAACGACCGCGCGCATTTCCCATCGGACGTTCTCGCCGGCGCCTTGATCGGGCACGCGGTGGCGAAAGGCATCGTCTATCGCCATCGCACCGCCCGCGGCATGCTGACCATCGCTCCCGCCGCCGCCGGGCGCGGGGCCGCGTTCTCGATCCGCTGGATCGAGCGATGAGGGTCCTGGTGGTCGAAGACGATCCCGACATGGCGCACTTCATCGCGCGCGGCCTGACCGAACAGGCCTACGCCGTCGACGTGGCGGCGACGGGCGAAGAGGCGTTCGAGCGCGCCACGACCTCGACGTACGATGCCATCGTGCTGGACGCGATGATCCCGCCGCCGGACGGCTTCGAGCTGTGCCGCCAGCTGCGCCGCGAGGCGGTCGACGTCTCCATCCTCATGCTCACCGCCCGCGACGGCCTGCGCGACCGCATCGAAGGGCTCGACTCCGGCGCGGACGACTACCTGGTCAAGCCGTTCGCCTTCGAAGAGCTGCTGGCCCGCCTGCGCGCGCTGCTCCGCCGCCGCGGCGTCCGCCAGCTGCCGGTCATCGAGCTCGGCGACCTGCACATCGACACCCGCTCGCACGCGGTCACCCGCGGCGGCGAGCCGCTGGCGCTGACCACGAAGGAGTACACCCTCCTCGAATACCTCGCCGTGAACGCCGGCCGGGTGATCGGGCGGGAGGAGATCGCCGAGCACGTCTGGAACGAGCAGTTCGATCCGTTCTCGAACCTGATCGAGGTGTACATCGGCCGCCTGCGCCGCCTGGTCGACCGGGACCGGACCACGAAGATCATCCACACCATCCGCGGGGCGGGCTACATCGCGGAGGCGCGGCCCGGGACATGACCATCCGCGGAAAGCTCACGGCCTGGTACACGCTCGTGCTGGCCATCGTGCTCGTCGCCGCCGGTGTGGTCACCTACGTCGTCATCCGCCGCCAGGTCCGGCGGAGCACGGACACCGCGCTGGCGCTCGCCGCGCGCGAGTTCATCCGCGCCCTTGCCGACGAGGCGGGGGAGACCGGCGGCGTCCTCGATGCTCCCACCGCGAAGCTCGTGCTGGCCGACTTCCGCGACAACACGCGCGTGGTGGCGCTGCTCACCGAATCAGGCGATGACGTCGCCATCTCGGAGTCGGGCGTCACCCGCCTGCTCGATCGGCAGGAGCTGCGCCGTCGCGTGCGGCAGCGCGCCTATGGCTACGGTACCAGCCGCTCCCGGCACGGCATCCGTTACCTGATCATGCCGGCCGTGCTCACCGGACGCCCGTTCGCGGTGGTCGTCGGCCAGACCCTCGACGTGCAGGACGAGGTCCTCGACGATCTCCGCGAGGCGATGGCCGTGGCCATTCCCATCGCCCTGCTCATCGCCTCGGCCGGCGGCTATCTGCTCGCCCGCAAGAGCCTCGCCTCGGTCACGGCCATGAGCCGCAAGGCGCAGGCCATCAGCGCCGCGGACCTGGGGCAGCGCATCGAGGTAGCGAACCCTCGCGATGAGCTCGGCCAGTTGGGCGCGACGCTCAACGGCCTGCTGCAGCGGCTGGACCAGGCGTTCGCATCGCAGCGCCGCTTCATGGCCGATGCCTCGCACGAGCTGCGCACGCCGGTCGCCATCCTGCAGGGCGAGATCGACGTGGCCCTCTCCCGCGATGAGCGCGACGCGGCGGAGTACCGCGAATCGCTGGAGATCATGCGCAAGTCCGTGCGGCGGCTGGCCCGCATCGTGAGCGACCTTTTTCTCCTCGCCCGCAGCGACTCCGGCGACGTGCCGGTGCGCAGCGAGAGGTTCTATCTCGACGAGCTCGTCGCGCAGACCGTCCTCTCCTTCCGCACCGTCGCGGCGGACCGGGCCGTACGGCTCACCGAGGAGCACGAGCACGATCTCGCGTTCGAGGGGGACTCCGATCTGCTGCAGCGCATGGTTGGCAACCTCATCGAGAACGCCATCCGCCACACCCCGGCCGGCCGGGAGGTGCGCGTGCGGACAACGTCCAGCGGCCGCGCCTATTCGATCGAAGTGAGCGACCAGGGCGAGGGTATTCCTGCCGAGCTGCACCAGTCGGTGTTCGGCCGTTTCGTCCGGGCCGACTCGGCGCGCCGCTATCACGGAGTGGGCAGCGGCGCCGGCCTGGGCCTCCCCATCGCCCGCTGGATCGCCGAGGTGCATGGCGGCGTGCTCGACCTCCGCCGGTCGGATGCCACCGGTACTACGTTCGTGGTGACGCTCGCCTGCCGCGGTTCATCGCCCGTTTAACCGCCAATCCCGATACTGCGCGCGGGCTCCACATTGCGCGCACTTTTCTTCTGCTTCTTTTCTCTCCTCGCGGCAGCTGCCGGCGCACCGGCGCGAAAGCCGGCCGTCTTTTCCATCCCCCTGCGCGGCGCCGAAGACGTGGCCCGCTTCATCGTCGTCGGCGACGCCGGTACGGGCGATCCGCATCTGCACGACGGCATCGTGGCGACCACGAAGCGCCTCCACGTGGACGCCATCCTGCTGCTTGGCGACAACGTCTATCCCTGCGGCGTCGCCTCGACCGACGATCCGCAGTGGGGCAAAGTCACCATGAACTTCGCCGACGCCGGCGTCCCCATCTATCCCGTGCTGGGCAACCACGACTACGGTGACCCGACCATGATCAACGGGACCCTCACCACCTGCGGCCAGCCTTCGCCGGCGGCGGAGGTGGAGGCCACCGGCAAAGTCCCGCACTGGATCTTCCCGGCGCGGCACTATGCGCTGCGCTCGCGGCTGCTCGACATCGTGATGCTGGACACGCAGCCGATCGCCAGCGAGTTCAAGACGCCGTACCTCGGCAGCGAGACCGAGAAGCGCGAGATCGGCTGGCTCACCGCGGCGCTGGCCGGATCGCACGGCAAATGGCGCATCGTGGCCGGCCATCACACCATCTATTCGTCCGGCGTGCATGGCTTCGTGAACAACGGCAATCAGCGCCACATGCGGAGCGGCATTCTGGAGGTGCTGAAACAGCAGAACGTCGATCTCTACATGTGCGGGCACGATCACGATGCGGAGCTCATCGGCCACCTCCATCACAAACGCGGCGAGCCGCTCTTTCTCGTCGCCGGCCATGGCGCTCACAGCGATTTGATGAAGAAGCGCACCCGCGCCGACGAGCCGCCCACCATCTTCCCGGCCGAGTTTCCGCCCAAGCCGCTGGTCGGCTTCGCGCTGCTGGAAGTGACGGCGAAGAAGCTCTCCATCACCTTCTACGACGGCCTCGGCTTCGTGCGCAGCCAGACCTTCACCGTCACCAGGAGCAGCGCAACCGCGGCGGCGAGCGCCAGCCCGACGCTGCGCCAGCGAATGGCGGTCGAGACCGGCCGCAAGCCGTCGCCGGTGAGCACGAACGCGGCCCAGTAGCGCGGGTCGTTGGTCGGCGCGCCGCCGCGCAGGAAGCGCAGCTTCGCCAGGCGGAGCGCCTCCGCGCGCGACGCGCCGCGCTGCAGGTGGTAGTAGAAGATGCGCATGAAGGAGGCGGTCGTCTCGTCCGGCACCCGCCACAGCGTGGTCACGGTGCTGCGCGCGCCGGCGGCGAGAAAGGCGCGGCTGAAGCTCTCGATCCCCTCCCCAGCCAGCGGCTTGCCCCGCTCCGTATCGCACGCGCTCAGGACGGCCAGCTCCACGCCGGAGAGCGGGAGCTCGTACGCCTCTTTCAGGAAGAGGTAGTCGGCCGGTCCCGCGCCGTTTGACGAAAAGAGAATGCGCGACTGCTCGATCGCTTCCGGATCGACGAAGGCGTGACTGGCGATGTGCAGCAGCGGAACCGCATGCTCGCTCTGGAGGTAGCCCTTGCGGTCGTCCGGACCGAGGTGGAGCAGCGACTTGCCGCCCAGCTCCGCGGCGATGGTGCGGACCTCGCGGGCGGAGCCGGTGAGGCGGGCCCGCAGTTGCGCGGCGTCGTCCAGCGAGGCGGACGCGAACAGCGGATCGCCGAAGCCGCGGAAGAGCAGCGACCAGGGAGGAGCGAAGCGGCGGATGGGAGACGGCGGGCGGAGGAGCATCGCCGCGGTCGGCATGTACGTCACGTCGTGTTGCTCGATCAGCAGGCCCTTTCCCTCATGCAGCATCTCGAAAGGCACGGAGGCGAGGCGGCCGTCGGGAACGATGATGAGATGCGGCGCTTTGTCCGGCAGCGGGGGCAGCAGCCGGGAGGCCAGCTTTCGCTGCACCTTCGCGCTGCTCCTGGTGATCGATACCACCGCGGAGCCGGCGGCGGAGGTCCAGTAGTCGAGCAGCACGGCATCATCCGGCAGCGCTTTCTGAACCGCCTCCAGCTCGACGT
>DASYMJ010000292.1:0-35326 GCA_036009105.1 Thermoanaerobaculia bacterium
CGCTGCTCAACACGATGATCATCGACATCGGCGCCGGTACGACCGACTTCTGCGTGATGAAAGGCCGTTATCCGACGGAAGAGGACCAGCGCACGCTGACCATCGCCGGCGACTCGGTCGACGCGCAGCTGCTCAAGCTGATGGAAGAGCGCTTCCCGCAGGCGAACGTCACCATCTTCATGGTGCGGGAGTGGAAGGAGAAGTTCAGCTTCGTGGGCAAGCCGCCGCTGCGGGCCAGCGTCTCGGCGCCGGTCAAGGGCGTGCCGACCGACCTCGACATCACCAACGAGGTGCGCGCGGCGTGCGAGACGCTGGTGGGGCCGGTCATCGAGACGATGCTCGACCTTTTGGCGCGGGTGGAGCCGGAGTTCCAGGAGCGGGTGCGCAACAACATCATCCTCAGCGGCGGCGGCGGCCTCATTCGCGGCCTGCCCCAGGCGCTGGAAGACGCGCTGCGCCAGGTGGGCGGGGGCAAGGTGACGTACATGCAGGACCCGGTGTTCGTGGGGTCGGACGGCGGCCTCGCCCTGGCCCTGGACGCGCCGGATGGCGATTGGGAGCGGCTGTCGGCCTGATGCCGGCTTGACAGCAAAAAATCGCGGGCCTACGTTGTAGCTCATCCCCACCAACGGCAGGAGGTCCACGCGATGAGCATCGACGTGAAGGTGAACGGCACCGTCGCGAAAGAAGGCATTCTGATCGCCCCGGTCGGCGGCACGAACTTCCCCGTCACCATCGAGCTCGGTCCCGGCGCGGCCGGACCGGCCACCCTGCGCGTGCAGACCGCGGTGAAGGTGGAGCTCTCCACCACCACCCTCTCCGCCGGCCAGACGGCCACCCTCACCGCGCTCGAGGCGAGCAAGCAGAAGGGCGACATCACCCTGCAGGTGGAGGTGTACGGCAGCGTGCAGGCGACGGTCTCGTTCACCGCGGTCTTCAATCCGCGCATCCGCTTCATGGGCCGCTACGAGGTCCGCTTCGCCACGAACATGGACTTCTACAACGACCCGCGCGGAACGGACCAGGGATGGACCTGGGCCCTGGAGGGGGAGCCGGACTTCGTCCCCGCCACGAACAACATCCCGCTCAAGCGCGATCAGCCGGTGGGGCGCGTGCTCCGCTTCCACGACCCGGTCGCTCTGCGCACCCACGTGGCGCCGATCGGCGTATTCGTCACGGCGGTGGAAGGGGACACCGAGAGCGGCACGGTGGACTGTCCGGCCGGCGATCCGGTCATCGGGGAGAAAGTCGGCCTGGGGCCGAACACCTACTACGCGTCGAACTTCCCCAACAACCCCGACGAGCAGCCGCCGTTCGAGCAGTGGCCGGACGGGCAGGAGCCGTTCGACTGCTTCGAGGTGCACGTGGGGACCCGCCTCTCCGGCGGCTCGAAGGAGCTGACCGACCGGCCGCAGGCGCACGGCTTCAAGCCGCTGCCGGCCAAGGAGCAGCAGGCGTACGGCATCATCCCTCTCAAGACGTTCTCCGAGCAGCGGCGGCTCGTCCTGCCCGACGACTACCGCGCGCTCTCCCCCGCCGACCGCACCGGCACGCCCGCCGGCCGCAACCTGGCCAAGCGCATCGCCCACCTGGGCGGCTCGCAGGAGTTCGGCATCCCCACCCTCACCCCCACGCTCTCCGTCGGCTGGACCGGCCGGGAGATCTACGACGGCGTGGTCAATGCCGACCTGAAGATCGATCCGGGCGACTCGCCGGTGCTCAGGTTCTTCGCCGCGCACAACGCGCTCTCGTTCTCGGCCAAGTTCTTCAACTTCCACTCGGACGAGCTCTGCGCGCGCGTCGACGGCACGCTTTCCGTCCTGACCGAGGCGTTGCTGCACCGGATGCCGGAAGCGCCGCTGCCTCTGGCCACCTGACATGGTCGCGCTCCGCATCGCGGCATTGCTGGAGGTGGCGCCCGGGGAGCGCGACGAGGAATGGCTGCGCCAGAGCATCGACGCGGCCATCGCGCTCGAGCTGTCGACCATCCCGCCCTATCTCTGCGCGATGTGGTCGATCAAGGACCCGGGCGCGCCGGCCGCAAAGGCCATCCGCGGCATCGTGCTGCAGGAGATGGCGCACATGGGGCTGATGGCGAACCTGCAGAGCGGCATCGGCAATGCGCCGGTCATCCGCGGCGCGGCACCGAAATACCCCACCCAGCTCCCCGGCCATGTCCGCGAGCAGCTCACCGTCTCCCTGGGCGGCCTCACGCCGGCGCTCCTGCACGACGTGCTGATGGAGATCGAGATGCCGGAGCAGCCGGTCGCGTTCACAATCGAGGAGAGCTTCCCCACCATCGGCGCGTTCTACGACGCGCTGAGCGCCGCGCTCGAGGAAAAGGGGCCGCCGTTCGATCCGGCGCGGCAACTGGAGCGGAAGGCGTTCGGCGTGGTCATCCTGCGCACGGTGGACGATGCGAAGGCCGCGATCGCGCGCATCAAGGGACAGGGCGAGGGGTCGACCATGTCCGCCGAGTTCGAGGGGCGGCTGGCCCACTACTACGAGCTGGCCAGCATCTATCATGGCCGGCGGCTCATCGAGACCGGCGGAGGGTGGCGGTTCGAAGGGGCGGTCGTGCCGTTCCCGGAGGTCTGGCCGATGGCGGTCGTGCCGGATGGCGGCTGGCCGGAGCGCGACCCGGACGGCAACGGAACCCTGCAGATGTTCAACGAGGCCTACGCCTCCGTGCTGGACGGATTGCAGCGGGCGTGGACGGAGGTCAACAGCAGCCTGCTGACCTCCGCGACCAACGACATGCGGTCGCTGGCCGATCCGGCCCAGATGCTGATGCAGGTCCCTCGCACCGCGCTGCCCGGCAACTACGGACCTGACTTCATCGTCTGAGCCTCAGCTCTGCGGGTGCCCGATCCGCGCCCAGTGCAGGATCATGTCCCGTTTGGCGGGCGAGAGCTCGCGCGTCAAGGGCATGAGGCGCGGGTCATCGAAGGGGAGGCTCAGGCGCGCGATGATCGGCTGGATGTTCTTCACCACCGCGTTGAAGTCGTCCAGCTTGATGATGGCCTGCATGGCCGGATAGAGGTGGGCGTATTGGGCCAGCACGGGGCGGACGTCGTGCACCCAGGTCGGCGTGTCGGGCGCCTGGTAGCCGCTGAAGACCTTCACGCTGAAGAAGGCGAACGGGTCGGGGCTCGTGTCTTCCGTCCACTGGAAGCCGATGCCGTAGACCTGGCCGTCGATGAAGTCGCGCGGCGTGCCGGGATCGGCGGCCGCGATGGCGAATTGCGCGCGGCCGTTCGCGTCGGTGGTCACCGAGGGAGGGAAGGCGATCGCGGTGGGCGGCGTGGCGATCGGGAGGTCGTCCGGCGCCTGCTGGTTGAGGATGTCGTTGTACGGGCCGAGGTTGATGGTGACGTTCGCGGCCGGCTTTTCGAAGACGTTGGCCCAGAGCGTCGCCACGGCGACATCGCCCGGGCTGAGGCGAAGCACGTACGGGGCGACGTTCACATAGGCGCCGCTCGGGTTTTCGCTGAGGATGGTCACCAGCCGGGCCGGGCTGCCGTGCGCCGCCACGGTCTGTACGGCGACGCCGGTCGGCGCGTCCTGCAGCAGATGCGGATCGGCCTTGAACTCCTGCACGAAGCCGGTGTTGCGGTAGGCGGCGTCGCTCGTGTCGATCTCGCCCAGCACCACCGGAGCGCCGCCGGCCGGCAGGATCACCGCCTGCAGCGGAGCGGGGAAGGAGGAGACCGAGCCGCCCGAGTCGATGGGGAACGCGTTGCCGAAGTCGAAGGTGATGGTGCCCCGGCGCGGATCGCTCTTCGCCGGCGCGAAGTTGATGCTCCCCCACTGCGAGGAGCCGGTGGGGCGGAGCAAGCGCGCGTTCGTGAAGGTGGCCGGCTCGCTCTCGAAGTACGGCCCGATGGTGCCGGTGACGCGACCGCTCTTGGTGGAGCCGCTGAACAGGTCGACCACGAAGTGGATGGAGAGCGCATTGGGGCTGGCCCCCTGCAGCGCCTGGGCGAACTTCGACGCGGCGGCCCCTTTCCACTGCACGTTGCGCAGCACCGACTGGTACACCGCGCTCGCGCCGCCATCCTTCCCTCCGCTGCCGTGCACCCGGGCGAAGGTGATGTCGAAGAAGTTGACCGTCTCCATCGTGCCGGTGATCGCCCCGCCCTTGGGCAGGGCCACGGTCACCTGCAGGCCGAAGACCTGGGAGACGAGCTGCTGCTCGGTGTCGAGATCGACCAGCACCGCGGCCGCGGGCTGCCCCGCCGCCGGCGTCGAGACCGCGCCGCCCACCACCGGATCGGTGGTCGACCCGTCCGGCAACACCACCCCCGTCACCTTGCACGCGGTGAAGCCGAAGAAATGCGTGCCGTTCGGATTCCACAACGGATCCCCCAGCGGCGCACTCACGTCGTAGTTGGCGGGCGTGTTGTTGATGGTGGACGGCTGGGCGATGAAAGTCCCGAAAAAGTGCAGACGCGGCAGATCGAGATAGCTCATGCTGGAGGAGAGTGAAATGGACCGCGATTCCCTACCTGCGAAGATGATCAAACGCATGCTCACCTTCGCCCTCCTCCTGCTCGCGGCGCTCTGGCTCTTCACCCAGTACCTGCGGCGCACCTCCATGTTCTTTCCGAGCCGGGAGGGCAACTACGACGCGAAGGCGTACCAGATCGTGCCGGAAGAGGTCTGGTTCCACGCGGCGGACGGCGTGAAGCTGCACGGCTGGCTGTTCAGGGGCGGCGAGCCGCTCCTCATCTGGTTCCACGGCAACGGCGGGAACCTCACCGACCGGGCGGGGATGGCGGCCGAGCTGGCCTCGCGCGGGGTGAGCGTCTTTCTTTTCGACTGGCGCGGCTACGGGAAGAGCGAGGGCACGCCGAGCGAGAGCGGGCTGTACGAGGATGCCCTGGCCGCGTACGGGGCGGTGAACCATCACAGCGTGATCCTGTACGGCGAGTCCCTGGGCGGCCCCTATGCCGCCTACGTGGCGAAGAACAGGAAAGTGAAGGCGGTCATCATCGAGAACTCCTTCCCCTCCCTCGCCGCCATGGGAAACAGGCTTTACGGATTGGGTTGGCTCGCACCGCGGGCGCTGAGAACGACCGACTGGCTCAATCAAGCGAACGTGCCGGTGCTGGTGATGCACGGCAAGCGCGATCAGGTCATTCCGTTCGAGCTGGGGATGCGGTTGTACGAAGGGCTGACGACGAAGAAGCAGCTGCTGGTCAGCCAGACGGCGGGGCACTGCGAGATCCCCGCCGTCGAGCCGGAACGCTATTACGCCGCCGTCATGGACATGTGTCGAACGTCGACTGGTCCGCAATCGCGGTAGCCGGCGTTCCCGCCGCGTGTGAATACGTCTTGACCTTGCCGCTCTTGCTGTCCGTCACCGTCAGCGTGTACTGCAGGTCGGTCGCCGCCGCGCCGTACACCCAGTAGTGATTCGCGAAGCCGCAGGCATTGAGCACCTTCACCACCACCTCGATGTTGTCCGGGCCGGTGAACCAGTAGAGCGCCGAGTTGTCGGTGTACTTGATCACCGTGGCGTTGTTCTGCGCGCCGTCCGGCGTGCGGAAGGTCAGCTCCACGCCGTAGCGGTTGCTGTTGAGGCAGACCCGGTTCGAGGTCGGCGTGCAGACCGCGGAGGGCGCGCCGCCGCCGATGGTGATCTTGCCCGGCAGGAACCAGGAGTTGTTGTAGGTGATGGTGTCCTGCACCAGGTTGTCGCCCGAGCCGACGATCGCGCCGAGGTAATACTGGCCGGCCGGCGTGCCGGCCGGGACGGTGAACTGGAAGCCGTCCGGATCGTCCGACCAGGTGGTGAGCGGCTCCCACTTGAAGCCGCCGATGTAGATGTCGCTGGTGGTGATGTTGGTGTCGGTGGAGAGGAAGAAGCGGAGGCGCGCCGAGGTCACCGCGCTGGAGCCGAGGTTCTCGATGGTCCAGTTGCGGATGGTCAGGTTGCCGCCCGCCGCCACCTGCGCCGGCGAGACCGTGGCCGGCACCAGCGCGCCGTTGCCGTACGAGCCGTTCTGCAGGGTGTCGTCGTAGCGGAACGCGTACGTGGCGAGGTCGGTCACCGTCTTCGCCCGGGAGGGGAACTGGCTGCGCACGGCCAGCACGTCGGCCCGGGAGACGAACTGCCCGGCGAAGTCCTGGTAGTAGTTCATGGTGGAGATGTTCTTGAAGTTGTGATGGAGGCCCATGGTGTGGCCGATCTCGTGGATGGCCGTCGAGTAGTAGTAGGCCGCATCGCGCGAGTCGTCCACGTTCGGCCGCGCCACGTGCCAGTCGATGGCGTTGCTCAGCCAGACGTCCGCCTCGCTGAAGATGCCGCAGCTCGTGCCGGCCGGCATGGGGCATTGGTTGAAGTTGCCGAACGCCCCCTGCGGCAGCGACGGCGCGAAGCCCACCGTGCTCGAGTCGAGGCCGGGCACGGTGGAGAAGTCGAAGAAGAGGATCTCGTTGTGGCCGTTGCCGAAGTCATAACTGACCGCGGATCCGACCTGCGGGCGCAGCGTGTCGACGTAGAGGTTCCAGGTGTTGAACGCGTTGACGGCGGCCTGCTGCGCGGTCGGATCGACGTGGCGGATCTCCCAGGTGGTCGGCACCGAGCCGGGGATGCCGCAGCTGCAGCCGGCCGTCCGGTTCTGCGCGAGGGCCGACGAAGCGGCGAGAAGGAGCGCGATGGCGAGGAGCTTTTTCATTGCCGGCTCCGGACGAAGAGGCGCACATCATCCATCGTCGCAATCGAGCCCGGCCCCTCGGCGGCCGCCGCGTTGGACGGCGCCACGCGGCGGGCCGGCGTGCCGTCGGCGTTCAGCGCGACGCCGTTCCCATCGCGCGGATCGCCCGCGTGCGCATCGCCGACCGCGGCCTTGACCAGCGCGCCGTCGCGCACCGTCACGCTCTCGGCGCGCACCAGGCGGCCGTGCGTCATGCGCAGCATCTCGCCGTCGCCGGAGATCAGCACTGTCTGCTCGGTGCCGTTGAGGTTCACTTTCTCCACGCGGTAGAGGCCTTGGTTCCAGCCGACGGTGGTGTTGTTCGGCTGCTTGGTGCGGAAGAAGAGGTAGGACCGGCCGTTCGCCAGGGCCGGCGAGCCGGCGATGGCGACGTCATAGCGGCTGTCCTTGCCCCCCAGGAAGGTGACGGTGGTGGTGGCGCCGACGGTGCCGGCGAGGACCTCGCCCACCTCGATGGTGTAGTCGGTGGCCACGAGCTGGCCGTTCATCACCGGGCGCACCGACGAGGAGACCACGCGGCCGACGAAGACCGACTCGGCGCGGTCGCGCACCTCTTCCAGGGAGTAGCGGCGCATGCTGGTGGCCGAGGCGCTCGCCGCGATGGCGAGGGCGATGGCCAGGGAGAGGAGACGTTTCATGGATGATCCTCCGAGTTATTGAGAGCTGCAAATGGTACCGCAAATGACAGCGCGCGCTATCATGTACGGCTTCAGATGGCTTTCCACTGTGTCCGCTGTCACGCCCAGATCGAAAAAACCTTCAAGGCCTGTCCGAACTGCGGCGAGCCGGTCACGGATTTCCTAAGACGCTATTTGGAAGAGCCGGTGGACGGCAAGTACGAGATCCTGGAGCGCCTCGGCGCGGGGGGGATGGGCGAGGTCTACAAGGTCCGCCACAAGTACCTCGGCTCGCTGCGCGTCATCAAGGTGATCCGGGCCCAGATCTCGGACAGCCGCGAGGCGCACGACCGCTTCCTGCGCGAGGCGCGCGTGGCGACGCGCGTGCAGCACCCCAACGTCGCCACCCTGCACGACTTCTCCGCGCTGCCGGACGGCTCGATGTACATGGTATGGGAGTACATCGAGGGGGAGAACCTGGCCCAGCGCCAGCGCGCGCACGGCACGTTCCCGCCGCGCGAGGCGGTGCGCATCGCCATCGAGGCGCTCTACGGGCTGGAGGCCATCCATCGGGCGGGCATCGTCCACCGCGACATCAGCCCCGAGAACGTGATGACCATCCGGGACGAGCATGGCCAGGAGCACGTCAAGATCATCGACATGGGCGTGGCCAAGTCGGACGAGCCGGGCGAGGAGGCCACGCGCACCGGCATGTTCCTCGGCAAGTTCCGCTACTCCTCGCCCGAGCACGTCGGGTTCCTGGAGGCGGGGGAGAAGATCGACGGGCGGGCCGATCTCTATTCGATGGCCGTCGTGCTCTACGAGATGCTGGCCGGGCGGCCGCCGTTCGAGGCCACCTCGCCGCACGAATACATCATCCTCCACTCCCGCGACTCGCAGTTCCGACCGATCGACCTGGCGCCCGACCTGCCGGGCGGCGCGGCGCTGCAGGACGTGCTCAAGCGCGCCCTGGAGCGCGACCGCAACAAGCGCTACGCCACGGCGCGGGAGTTCGCCGCCGCGCTGGTGGAGGTGGAGAAGTCGCTGGCCAACGCCACCAGCCCCGCCATCGAGCAGCTGGATGAGACGATGCGCCTCAAGCCTGGCGCGCGGGGGACGCTCTTCCGCACGACCGAGCAGGGCGAGGCGGCGCCGACGCTGCACACGCCGTTGCCCGCCGCGCCATTGCCGGCTGCGCCGCTGCCGGCCGCGCCGCCGACGTACGAGCCGTCCGTGAATCCCGTGCCGGTGCCGCCCGACGAGGCGTTCGAGTACAAGATCCCCTCCTCCTGGGCCAAACGCGGCTACGAGGCGGAGGCTCCTGCCGCGCCACCGGCCCCCCAAGGGTGGGCGCCGGCTTCAACCGGCCCCGTCGCGCCGAAGCCCGGCCCCGCATCCCCCGCCGGCCCGGCCACGGTGATCGATCCCTACGCCGCGGCGCCGAAGCGCAGCTCCGCGCTGCCGCTGATCGCGGCGGTGGTCAGCGTGTTCGTCATCGCTGGCCTGCTCGGCTTCATCTGGTGGCGCCGCGCGGCGCCGACGCAGCGGGTGGACGACAACAAGACGCTCACCGCGCCGATCACATCGCCGGTCACCTCGGAAACGGCGCAGTCCACCGCTTCGATGGACGTCATCGGCGACAACACGCCGACCATCTACACCACGACCACCAATCCGGTCACCACCACCAAGGCGCCGCCCATCATCAAGCCGGTGCCGCAGCCGCGTCCGCAGCCCCAGCCGGTGCCGGTGCCGCCGCCGGTGGTGCAGACGGCGGAGACGGAAGAAGAGCCGGCCCCCGAGGAAGAGCAGGCGAGCATCACGGCGTATGTCGAGGGGGGCGATTCCTCCAAAAACGAGCGGATGCTCGAGCAGGCCGCCGCCGCGCTGAAGGGCGTCTCGCGCGTGGCCATCCGGGGCAGCGGCGATCCGGCGCTCACCGCGCGCCTGGTGAACATCCTCAAGGACCGCCTGACCATCGACGGCTCCGCGGACGTCTCGATCGAGTTCTTCGGCAAGCTCGACCACCTGGGGCGGGGCCGCAAGCGCCGCGTGGCCAATGTGATGGTGAAGAAGAACGGCCGTCCCGTCTTCAACTACCGGCTGTTCCAGGACTATCGCGTCGGCGACGATCCGGCCGAGGCGTTCGCGCGGGTGTTCGACGAAGTGCTCGATCGCTGAATCCGACTTGCTTCCTCCTCCGTAACTTCGGCATGCCGACTGAAGAGGTTCCCCCGCCGCACGTCCAGGTGCTGCAGATGATGATGGGCATGTGGGTGGCGCAGGCCGCGGCGACCGCGGCGCGCTTCGACGTGGCCGATCACATCGCCCGCGGCACGAGTACCGCCGATGCGATCGCGTCCGCCGCCGGCGCCGACGCCGGCGCGATGTATCGCCTTCTGCGCGCCTGCGCCGCCTGCGGCCTCCTCTCCGAGACGGCGCCGCGCAGCTTCGCCCTCACCCCGCTCGGCGAATGCCTCCGCTCGGACGCCGAGCACTCCCTGCGCGACTTCCTGGTGGCGGAACTGGCCACCGGCCACTGGCTGCCGTGGGGCCGCCTCTACGACGCGGTGCGCACCGGGCGCCCCACTTCCGCCGAGACTCTCGGCGTCCCGGTCTGGGAGTACTACGCGCAGAACCGGGAGGAGGGGCTGACCTTCGCCCGCGGCATGGGCAATTTGTCCGCGCTCGTCTCCGCTGATGTGGCCCGGCTCTATGACGCCTCGCCGTTCCGGCGCATCGTCGACGTCGGCGGCAGCCAGGGCGTGCTGCTGCGCGCGTTGCTCCGCGGCGCCGGTCCCGAGGCGCGCGGCGTGCTGTTCGATCTGCCGGAGGTGATCGCCGCGGCCCCGCCCGCCAACCGCATCGAGCTGGTGGCCGGCGACTTTTTCGGCGACATTCCGCGCGGCGGCGACCTCTACGTGCTCAAGTCGATCCTGCACGACTGGGATGACGAGAAGGCGCTGGCCATCCTGCGCGCCGTGCACCGCGCGGCCGAGCCGGGCGCGAAGCTGCTGGTGGTGGAGACCGTGCTGCCCGACGGCACCCAGCCCTCGCCCGTCTCGTTCATGGACCTGAACATGCTGGTGATGCTCGGCGGCCGCGAGCGCACCGTCGCCGAATTCAACGAGCTGCTGCGCGCGGGCGGCTTCGCGGTGGCGAGGGTGATTGCCACGGGAGGGATGTTTCAATTGATCGAAGCGACGCGCGCTTAGCTGCGAGTTGTCAGTTGTCGGTTGTCAGTCGGCCCGGCTTCTACCGACAACCGACAACTGATAACTGCCTCTCACCCCCAGCAACTACAATCATCGAATGCGCCGCGCCGCGATCCCCCTCGCCTTCCTCGCCGTCACCCTTTTCGCGCAGGAGCGGCAGCCGGATCCGTTCTTCAGCGAGACGATCGAAGTGCGCATCATCAACGTCGATGCGATCGTCACGGACGGCAGCGGCAAGCCGGTGCGGGGCCTGACCAGGGACGACTTCGAGGTCTTCGAGAACGGCCACCGGCAGGACATCTCCAACTTCGCGGAGATGGCCGGCACCTCCACCACCGTGCTGGCCACGGCGGACGCCGCGCCGCGCATCGAGGCGGCGCCGTCCCAGCCGCAGCAGGACGTCCGCTCCCGCAAGATCGTCATCTTCCTCGACAACGCCTCCCTGCGCATCTTCACCCGCAACAAGGTCTTCGAATCGATGAAGACCTTCGTGCGCCAGACCGTCCGGCCGGGCGACCAGGTGATGATCGTGGCCTGGAACCCGCCGCTCGACATCGGCGTGCCGTTCACCGGCGACGTGGAGGCGCTCATCGCCACCATCGAGGCGATGAAGAACGAGCGGGCGAACGGCAATCTCTACCTGCAGGACCGCAAGATGGCCGAGCGCGCCATCAGCGACATGCCCACCGACTACGCCATGATCGGGCAGATCCCCCCCATCGAGCTGGCCATCGAGCAGGCCCGCCTCTACGCCGCGAAGGTGATGCACGAGCAGCGGGGGAAGGTCGCGGCGATGAAGAGCGTGATGAGCTCGTTGCGCGGCATCGAGGGACGCAAGGTGTTCGTCGTGGTCACCGAATCGCTCTCCGACCGCGCGGCGCAGCCGATCTTCGACTTCGTCGATCAGGTCAAGGAGCGCTTCGTGAACGGCGTCAACTACAACGCCGTCCGCGAAGCGCAGCAATACGCGGAGCCGGCGCTGACGAACATCATGTCGGACACGGCGAACAGCACCGGCGTGACCTTCTACCCCATCGACGCGGCCGGCCTCTCCGGCGACATGGAAGCGATCAGCGCCGAGAACCTCGGTACGGAGTACAACAACCCCGGCCGCCAGCTCATGCACCGCGATGAGCACCTGCAGACGCTCCGCACCATCGCCGCGCTGACCGGCGGCACGGCGCTGACCTCGTCCAGCAACTTCCAGCTCGCCTTCGACACCATCTCCAACGACCTCTCCTCCTACTACTCCATCGGCTACCGCGCCACCGGCGCGAAGCAGGACACCATCCGCTCCGTGCAGGTACGGCTGAAGAACAAGCGCGGCCTGCAGGTGCGGACCCGCCAGGCGTTCGTGGAGCGCTCCACCAGCTCGGAGATGAAGGACGCGGTCGCGGCCAATCTCTTCTATCCCATCAACCGCAATGACCTGAACATCCGCATCCGCGGCGGCGGCGCGACGAAGGTCGCCATCGACGAGCACCTGGTGGTCCCGGTCGAGGTGCGCATCCCCACCAGCGCCCTCACCCTCCTGCCCGACGGCGGCGACCTGCGCGGCCGCTTCCAGAGCTACACCGCCTTCCTCCGCCGCGACGGCGCCGTCTCGGAGGTGAAGATGAACGTGCACGAGCTCCGCTTCCCCGCCGGGTCGCTGGAGCGGCGCAAAGAGATCACCCTCGAGCTCGAGGTGACGGTGGACAGCAAGACGGAGGCGGTGTCGGTGGGGGTCATGGACGAGGTCTCGCACGCGACCGGGTTCGCCTCGCTGCGGCTGGAACAGCCGGGCGTCTAGATCAGTCGCGCAGCCAGCGCCGCATGCGCGGGTATTCATCCGCCCGGGTGAGGCCCCACAACTGCAGCATCGGGACGCCGACATAGCGGCCCGCGCTGAAGTTCTCCAGCAGCGTCGGCCCGTTGCCGCTGACCACGTCCTCGTGAAACACGCGCCTCGTGTCGAGGCCCAGGTGGAGGGCGGCGGCCCACGTCCAGGCGATGGCCGAGACCTCCTCGGCCGGGCTGCTCTCGATGGTGCCGGTGAGCGCGGCGCGGAGGGCGGGCGGAGTGAGGGCGATGTGCGCCCCCTCGTGCAGCAGGTCCGCCGGGCTGGAGAGATGCGGCTCGTCGTAGATCAACCCGCCGGCGAGGATGTCGAGGCCCGGCACGAGCGTGGGGTGCTCGATGCGGCGGGCGTCTACGTTGATGCCGAGCGAGCGGAGGAACTGGATGACCTGCGGAAGCATGGGAAATGAATTGAAAATTGAAAATTGAAAAGCGCCCGCCGCACATCTTTTTTCAATTTTCAATTTTCCATTTTCAATTTGAGCGTCAGCGATACGCCCCTTCGTCGCCGATCGCGAAACCAGCCCAGCCGAACTCCGCCAGCGCGGCGGCGTGCGACTGGTGCATGGTCAGCAGCGCCTCGCGAATCCGCTCCTTGACGGCCACGGCGCTGCGGATGATCACCGGCTGGATGGGGAACGGCCCCCACGACTCGAGCACGCGCATCTGGCCGGCCAGGGCGGGGTCGAGGCGGCGACGCAGGGCCAGGGTGTTCGAGTCGATGGCCGCCGCGTCGATCTCGCCGGCCAGGACCAGGTCGAGCGAGCGGAGATGCGAGCCGGCGTGCACCATCCGGTTGAAGAACGACTCCCCGCCGGTGCGCTCCAGCATGCTGAACCAGCCGCTCTTCGAGTTGCGGTCGTTGTAGCCCCACACCGCGCCGCGCAGCTCCTCGAAACGGCGCACCGGCGAGGCCGCGTGCACCACGACGTCCGCAAAGTAGACCGGCCGCCCCTCCGCCCGCGCGTCGAGGGGGACGGGCAGCGGCAGGAGCTCGACCGGCGAGCGCCCGCGCAGAAAACGGAAGGAAGGAGAGCAGATGAAGCCGACGTCGGCCCGGCCGTCGGCGAACGGGTCGTCGTCACCGTCGAGCGGGCCGGAGATGCGCGTCTCGAAGGTGACGTCCGCGGGCAGCCCGGTGGCGGACTCCAGGTGCCGCGCCACCAGGGTGAAGAAGCCGGCCGGGATGGAGGGCGCGAGATAGCTGATCAGTTTCAGCACGCCTCCTGATCGTATGCTACTTTCCGCCCGCCGTATGCGCCCGCTCCTCCTCGCCGCCGCCGTCGTTTTCGCCGTCGCCCTCGGCGTCTACCTGGTGACCCTGGCCCCGACGGTCGGCCTCACGGACAGCGGCGAGCTCACCGTCGCCGCCTGGGCCCACGGCAACGCCCACCCCCCCGGCTTCCCGCTCTATCTGCTCCTCACCCACCTCTTCACCTTGCTGCCCATCCGCAGCGTCGCGTGGCGCGTCAACTTCGCCTCGGCGTTCTTTGCCGCGCTGGCTTGCGGGGCGATGGTGTTCGCCGTCGCCTCGATGACGGCGCGCCGCTCGGGCATCACCGTCGCCGTCTTCGCGGGCTTGATGCTCGCCTTCTCCCGCACCCTCTGGAACTACGCCACGGTGGCCGAGGTGTATGCGCTGAATACTTTCCTGATCGTGGCCATGTTGGCGCTCGTGCTGGCCTGGTACCGCACGCGCGCCGATCGCCTGCTCTACGCGGCGGCGTTCGTCTTCGGCCTCGGGCTGTGCGTCCATCACGTCACGGTCGGCCTTTGCATCGCAGGCATCGCGGCCCTCGCCTGGCGCGCGGACAAAAAGCAGATCGTGATTTGCGCGCTGTTCGCCATCGCCGCGTTGAGCATCTACGCGTACCTGCCCATCGCCGCGTCGCACAATCCGCCGCTCAATTGGGGCGATCCCGATTCCCTGGGCCGCTTCGTCGATCACGTCACCGGCAAGCAGTACCGCGGCTATCTGCAATCCTCCAGCGGCCAGTTCGCCGCCATGCTCGGCCTGCTCGGCCGCGACCTGGGTCCCATCGCCTTGTTGCTGGCCCTGTGGGGCGTCATCCAACTCTGGCGCACCGAACGTCCTCTCTTCCTGTTCGTGGTGCTGCTCGCCGCGGCGGACCTGGCCTGGGCCGCGTTCTATCCGATCGCGAACGATCGCGATGCCTACCTTCTGCCGGCCATCATCGCCATCGTCCTCGCCGCCGCATACGGCGCGGCGACGATGGCGCGCGGCAGGCTCGCCTGGGCGCTGCTCCTCGTGCCGCTGCTCGCCGCGGTCTTCGCGTATCCGCAGCGCGACCGCGGCCGCTTCCTCGTCCCCAAGCTGTACGCGGAGAACGCGCTGCGCCAGATGCGCCCCAACGCGCTGCTGCTCACCAGCGACTGGCAGCTCTACGCTCCGCTGATGTACTTTCAGGAAGTGGAGCACGCGCGGCCGGACGTGATCGCGGTCGAGACCGGGATGCTGAACCGGCCGTGGTATGTCGAGCAGTTGGAGCGCCGCCAGCCCGCGCTGATGCAGGCGGTGAAGCCGCAGCTCGACGCTTACCGCCCCGTGCTCAACGCGTGGGAATCCGACAACGCGCTCAAGCCGCGAATGTTCACCCTTGTTGCGGACCTCATCCAAGCGATGATCGAAACGCGCCTCGCGGCCAACCAGCCGGTCTACGCCACGACGGAATTCGTGGCCGGCAAAGAGCCGGTCCTCGTCCCCATGCTCCGCACCCTCGGCGCGAAATATCCGCTCCTGCCCCAGGGCGTCCTGGTCGAGTACAACGGCACGCAGCCGCAGCCGCTGAACGTCGATCTGGAGGGCCTGGCCGGCGCTTACCAGGAGGACGATCCCGTTCTGACCGAGGTGCTGCCCGCGTACCGCTCCGCGCTGCTGATGCGCGGCCGGTACATGGCGCTGCGCCGCCGCTACGACGACGCGGCCGCCGCCTACAAGCTCGCCCAATCGCTCGATCCGGAAAACCCCACCATCCAGCGCGAGCTGGTGGCCGTCGAAGCGATGCGGTAAATGCAGGGCCGGCTCTCAGCCGGTCCAGCTATCCGTTGCTGACGGGCCGGCTGAGAGCCGGCCCCACATTTTCGGTTTCGCTCGAGGCCCGTCTGCCTGGTGCTGCTCCTCATCGTGGGGCTGGTGTCGCAGCGCAAGTCATAAAACAATGGCGCGATGCGCTATGACGTTCTGGTGATCGGTGCGGGGGCGGCGGGGCTGGCCGCGGCGAGGGAGCTCTCCGGCGCCGGCAAGCGCGTTTGTCTGGTCGAGGCGCGCGGCCGCGTCGGCGGCCGGGCCCACACCCTCCACCTCCCCGCCCTCCCCCTGCCCGTCGAGCTCGGCGCGGAGTTCATCCACGGCGAGGCCGCCGAGACGTTCCGCATCGTGGAAGCGGCCGCGCTCCTCGTCTACGAGCTGCCGGACGACCACTGGTGGTCCCGCAACGGCGAGCTGCGGCCGATCCGCAATTTCTGGGCGCAGATCGACGCCATCCGCTCCCGCATCAAGCCGCGGCGCGATGTCTCCTTTGCCGCCTTTCTTCGTTCGCGCCGCAACCTCACGCCGCGCCAGCGCGAGCTGGTCACGAACTTCGTGGAGGGCTACCACGCCGCGCACGCGGACCGCATCAGCGCCCTCGCCCTGCAGTCGGCGGACGGCGAGCAGGAGGAGCACAAGCAGTTCCGCCTCGCCCGCGGCTACACCGGCCTCTTCGACTGGCTGCGAGCCGGTCTCGATCCGGAGCGCGTCGACCTCCGCATGGGTGAAGTCATCCGCGAGATCCGCTGGAAAGACGGAGACATCACGGCGGTCAGCACCCGCGAGACGATCCGCGCGAAGGCGGCCGTGATCACCATCCCCATCGGCGTCTGGAAGGCGCCGCGCGATCAGGAAGGGGCGATCTGCTTCCAGCCGGCACTGCCCGAGAAAGAAGCGGCATTGGCGAAGCTCGAGGTAGGGCACGTGGTCAAGATCGTCTACCAGTTCCGGAAGCGCTTCTGGGAGGACGACCGGAACTTCATCCACAGCAGCAGCCGCTTCGTCCCCACGTGGTGGACCGCGGCGCCGGCGCGAGCGCCCATCCTCACCGCGTGGGCGGGCGGCCACGCCGCCGACGCGATGCTCGCCGAAAGCGCGGCGGCCAGGGTGGAGCGGGGGCTGGAGGCGATGGCGGAGACCTTCGCGCAGAAGCGGAAGACGATCGACTGGCTGCTGGTCGGCGCGCACACGCACGACTGGCAGGCCGATCCCTTCAGCCGCGGAGCCTACTCCTATGCCGGCGTCGGCGGCAGCGGCGCGCACGACGCGCTGGCCAGGCCGGTCCGCAACACGCTCTTCTTCGCCGGCGAGGCGACGAGCAGCGACCAGACCGGCACCGTGGCCGGCGCCATCGCCAGCGGTAAGCGGGCCGCCCGCAGTTTGTTACGTTCGTGACACATCCTTCGGCCGCGGCAAAAATACAATCCGCTCCGAGGAGGAGGAAGTCCATGAAGAAATTTTTGCTGCTCGCGTCCCTCGCGGCGGCCTCGTCGGCCCTGGGCCAGTTCCCGCTGACGCTGCCGGAAGTCAGCCCCGCCGCATCGGTATCGCAGACCATCGGCCTCACCGAGATGAGGATCGACTATCACCGTCCGGCCGTGAACGGCCGCAAGGTGTGGGGCGAGCTCGTGCCGTACAACGAAGTCTGGCGCGCCGGCGCCAACGAGAACACGACCATCACGTTCTCCGATCCGGTGACCGTCGAGGGGCAGCCGCTCGCGGCCGGCACCTACGGCCTGCACATGTGGCCCACGCCGACCACCTGGACGGTGATTTTCAGCAAGCAGGCGCACGCCTGGGGGAGCTACAGCTACGAGCAGGGCGAAGATGCGCTGCGCGTGACCGTGACGCCGCAGACGATGAACGACTCGGTCGAGCGCCTCACCTTCAGCTTCGACGAGCCGACCGACAAGTCGACCGTCGTGGCGCTGCGCTGGGAGCGGCTGCGCGTGCCGTTCCGGGTCGACGTGGACGTGGCCAGGACGGTGACGGCCAATCTGCGCGACCAGCTGCGGGGGCGTCCGCGCTTCAGCTGGCAGGGATGGAACTCCGCGGCCGGCTGGTCGCTGCGCAACGGCGGAGATCTGAATGAAGCGCTGGACTGGGCCAACAGCTCGATCAAGATCCAGCCGACGTTCCAGAACCTCCGCACCAAGGCGGCCATCGTGGAGAAGCAGGGCGATGCGAAACAGGCCGAGGCCCTGCGGGCACAGGCGATGACCCTCGCTACGGAGGGCGATCTCAATTCGTACGGCACGAGCCTGCTCGGGCAGAAGAAGGTGGACGAGGCGCTGGACGTGTTCAAGCGCAACACCCGGGACCACCCCAGCTCGATGAACGCCTGGGACAACCTCGGCGACGCCTACGCCGCCAAAGGCGACCGCAAGGCGGCGCTGGAGAGCTACAACAAGGCGCTCGCCCTGGCCACCACGGACGAGCAGCGCAAGAGCATCAACGAGGCGATGGCAAAGGTGAAATGAATGTAGGGCCGGCTCTCAGCCGGCCGCAGTCAAGCAACATTGGGCCGGCTGGAGAGCCGGCCCTACGTTTTTGGACACGCCGCGATGTAACTCCGTACAACCCCACAACGGAGGAAGTCACCATGTTCGCGAAGAGTAAGCAGCTTCTCGCGGCGTGTGCGGTGGTCGTCGGGCTCGTTGTTTCGACGGCGGATGCACGCGTCATCTCGTATGCGCCGTACAGCGACCGGGCCTCGTTCCCGGCCCAGCAGCTTCGCCTCAATCGCCATTTCGTCCTGGTGGAAGGGCTGAGCATCAACGGCAACCCGCTGCTCATCTCCCCGCCCGTTCCGTATGGCGCGACGGCGGGCCAGGTCGTCGTCTACGACTCGCAGGGCCTGGAAGAGCCGAAAGTCGTCTTCCCCGCCGACGGCTCCATGACCGGCATCAGCGCCGCGGTCGTGCGCGAGAGCGGCTCCTCGCTGGTCATCCTCATCCAGACCAACGCCGACTTCCAGGGCAAGAACCCGCAGCACCTCAGCCTCTTCCTCCTCTCCACCGACGGCGGCGCGAACTGGAAACAGGTCCCGCTGCCGAACGGCGGGATGCTCTTCGATCTGATCAGCGGCAACGTCGACACCGGCGGGCCGGTCGCCCGCTCGCGCTACGCAAACATCCGCATCGGCACCAGCGCCTTCCCCTTCGTGGTCAACCTCGGTACGGAAGGGCTGTGGGCGGTCGGCAGCGATGCGAGCGCTAAGGTGCTCGTCCCCCGCTCCGATCTCGGCAACTCGCAGGTGCGCCTCATCGGCACCGACTCCACCAACACCCGCTTCCTCTACCGCGTCGACAGCAACTTCGGCTATGTCGACCTGAATGGCACGCGCACCTTCCTCGGCTCGCTCGACTCCAACGGCGCGCAGGACGGCTGGATGACCAGCGCCGGCGATGCCTATGTCGAGCAGCGCTCCGGCAACCAGGTCTCGCTCTACTTCTTCCGCGGCAGCCAGAACAACCTGCTCGGCTCCGCCCCCCTCAGCACCGACCAGCTGGGCATCTTCGCCATCCCCACCTCCGACTACAACGGCGCCTGGATCATCACCCGCGGCGGCGGCAAGCCGACCGTGCTCTCCAGGCACACCGCCCTGGGCGGCCTGGTCGAGCAGTGGCAGGACATCACCGCGCCGGAAGTCGAGGCGCTGCACGCCGGCCCGTCCGGCAACACGGTGCTGGTCCAGGTCCACCGGCCGCGCCTGCAGCCGGACCAGCGCCTCTTCAAGGATCCGGCGCTCGCCGTGTGGCACGTCGGCCAGCCGGCGCCGCGCGCGTACGACGAGCTGTTCATGAACGAGCAGATCTCGAAGGGCTTCGTGCACGTCGATGTCGACAAGCTGGAAGCCGGCGAGCCGTTCGTCTTCGACTCCGGCGCCCTGATCAACCAGGGCGGCGGCGGGGTGATCATCTCGCCGAGCGTGCCGGTGGGCGGCGGCGGCGACGTGATCCAGGAGTGGGGCGTCGTCCGCGCCTCGCTCAAGCAGCAGCTCATCCTCCCCGGTATCGGCCGCACGCCGGGCGCCTACAACAGCAACTGGGTGAGCGACGTCATCATCTACAACCCGCTCGACCAGGGACAGGCCGTCTCGGTGCGCTACATCTCGAACGGCGAGGAGCCGCGGACGCAGGAGCTGAAGGAGCGGACGCTCAACCTTGCGCCGCACGAGATCCGCGTGATCCCGGACGCGCTCAAGACGCTGTTCGGCATCGACAACGGCGGCGGCGCGTTCCACATCATCCCGGACGCCGCGGTGAACGTGACGAGCCGCACGTACAACAAGGTCGCGAACGGCACCTACGGCTTCGGCATGAACGGCATCGACCTCTACTCCGCGGCCAGCCCGCGCTTCCCGGTTTCCTTCGCCGGCGCGTTCCCCGGCTCCAACTTCCGGACGAACCTCATCCTGACCGATACCTCCCGCCGCGGCACCGAGGCTTCTTTGACGGCGGCGGGGCAATCGGGGGCGATGGGAAACAGCGGCGTGGTGTTCGCGGCGCCGAGCGGCGGGCAGCAGCAGCGCAACAGCATCGCCGCTGACCTCGGCCTCTTCCCCAGCGACACCGGCGCGCTGATCGTGCAGCCGCAGCGCGGCGAGACGATCGCCTCGGTCATCGCCATCGACAACCGGACGAACGACGCGACGTACTTTCCGCCCGACCTGCCGTCGCCCATCGTACGGACCATCCCCGCCATCGGCCATCTCGACGGCGCGAACAACTCGCGGTTCCGCAGCGATCTCTATCTCTACAACCCCGCGCCGCAGCCGCGGCAGGTGACGCTGCAGGCCAAGATGTGGGACACGAACGAGCAGCCGATGACGCTCAACCTCACGCTCCTGCCGAACGAGGCGCGCGTGATCCGGGACGTGCTCTCCACCGCATTCGGCCGCACCGGCATTGCGCGTCTGCGCTATCAGTCGCAGGGCGATCCGGTCGGCGTGCGGGTGACCTCGCGGACGTACACCATCGGCGAGGACGGCGGCACGTACGGCTTCCTCATGCCGCCGCTGAACAACTTCCAGAGCGCCGGCACCGGCGACACGCTGGAGATACTGGGCGTGGTGGGCGGCTCCGGCTACCGGACGAACATCGGCATCATCGAGCTCACCGGCTTCCCCGGCGGCCCCGCGGCCAGCGTGCGCATCGAGATCGTGGACAACGGCGGCAAGACGCTGGATACGTTCACCGTCAACGTGGCCAGCGCCGGCGGCATCCAGCTCAACGACGTCTTCCGCGCCCGCGGCCTGGGCGACGGCCCGACCGCGGCGCTGATCCGCATCACCCCCATCACCGGCATGATCGGCGCGTACGCCACGCTCAACGACAACGGCACGAACGACCCCACCTACCTCGCCGCGAACCTCGGCGCGAAGGAGTAGTTCTTGTGGAGCTGGCGCTACGCCCCCGCGCGTAGCGCCAGTTCCGCGACCGCGGCGTGCTGCGCCTCCCAGGCCCGCCACACCATCCCACTCCACTCCCTCACCTTCGCGGCGTGATCGTCGGCCAGCGCGACATCCAATATCGTGATCGGCCAATCCGTCTTTGGCGCTTCGAAGTGCGGCCACTCCCGGACGCTCTCGGCCAGCTGCTGCAGCCTCGGCGGCATCTCCGGGCTCTTCAACCCCCGCTCGATCACCAGGTACAACCCGACCAGATGCACCGCCACCGACTTGTCCGGATGCGGCCCGCCCGCATGCTGCGCCGCATAGGCATCGACGGTGAGCTGATGCACCTGCCCGAACAGCGGCGCATTGGAGTACTCCGCCGCCAGCACTTCCGTGTACACACTCCAGCACTCCGGCGACATGTTGTAGTACCCGCCGGGCGGGAGGCCGGGGCGGTGGGGCATGACGAGGCGGCAGCCGGGGCAGGGGACGTCCATGAGTGTCCAGAGTACCCGTGGTAACGTAGACGAAGCCATGAGCAGCATCGTCATTCGCGATCCCGAGATCCTTTCCGGGATGCCCGTGTTCGCCGGCACCCGGGTGCCTGCGAAGAACCTTCTGGATTACCTCGAGCACGGCCGATCGCTGGACGAGTTTCTGGAAGACTTTCCCACGGTCCGGCGGGAACAGGCGATCGCCGCATTAGAAGAAGCGAAGGAGCTGCTCCTCGGCAATGCGCCTGCTGTTCGATGAGTGCCTGCCCAAACAGTTGAAGCGGCAGTTTGTCGGACATCAGGGGCTGACGGTCCCCGAAGCAGGTCTGGCCGGCGTTGAAGAAACGGAGCACTTCTGCGGCGGGCATCGGGACACTTCGATGTATTCGTCACCATCGATTCGAATCTCCGCTATCAGCAGAACCTCGCCGGCATCTCCCTGGGGATCCTCGTGCTGCGCGCCGTCAGCAACGACATGTCGGACCACCCGCCGCCCTGATTGCGCGGGAAACGATTCAGCCCGGCGTCTTCGTAGACATCGAGTAGCTACCCAGCCTCCAACAACGCCGCGAACTCCCCCGCCGGCAGCGGGATCGAAAAATAGTGCCCCTGCATTTCCCGGCAGTCCTGCGCCTTGAGGAAGTCGAGCTGCGGCTTCGTCTCCACCCCTTCCGCGATCACGCGGAGGTTGAGGCCGTGGGCGAGCTGGATCACCGACCGGACGATCGCGGCGTCTTCGACCCGGTCGGGGAGGTCCTCCACGAAGCCGCGGTCGATCTTGAGGGCGTCGATGGGGAAGCGTTTGAGGTAGCTGAGGGAGGAGTGGCCGGTGCCGAAGTCGTCGATGGCCACGGTGATGCCGGTCTTGCGCAGGGTGCGGAGGATCTGCAGGGTCAGCTCCACGTTCTCCATGGCCACGCTCTCGGTGATCTCCAGCTCCAGGCAGCGCGGGTTGAGGCCGGACTCGGCCAGGGCCGCCTCGATGGTCTGCACCAGCGACTGGTCGCGGAACTGGCGGGCGGAGATGTTCACCGCCACCCGGAAATCGGGCAGGCCGCAGCGGTCGTGGATGAGGCGCGCCTGGCGGCAGGCGGTGCGCAGCACCCAGTCGCCGATGACCACGATGAAGCCGCGCTCCTCCGCCACGCCGATGAACTCCGCGGGCAACACCAGGCCGCGCTCGGGATGATGCCAGCGCAGCAGCGCCTCCATCCCGATCACGCGCATGGTGCGCACGTCGATCTGCGGCTGATAGAACAGCTCGAACTCGCCGCGCTCGATGGCCATGTGCAGGCCGCTCTCCAGCGTCATCCGATCCTGCGTGGAGCGGTTCAGCTCCTGCGTGGCCATCTGGTACATGTTCCGCCCCTCGGACTTGGCGCGGTACATCGCGTTGTCGGCGTTCTTGAGCAGCGTCTCCGCGTCGTCGCCGTCGTCGGGGAAGAGCGTGATGCCGATGCTCGTCGTGACGTACAGCCGGTGGCCGGTGACCTCCATCGGCTCGGCGATGGTGCGCAGCACCTTCTGCGCGACCACCGCCGCGTCCTCGCGCTTGGCCAGCTCCTGCAGGACGATCGTGAACTCGTCGCCGCCCACCCGCGCCACCGTGTCGCCCTCCCGCACGGAAGACTTGAGGCGCGTCGCCACCTGGCGCAGGAGCGCGTCGCCGACGGAATGGCCGAGCGAGTCGTTGACGAGCTTGAAGTGATCGAGGTCGAGGAAGAGCACGGCCACCAGACGTCCACGCCGCTGGGCCAGGGCCAGGGCCAGGGTCAGGTGCTCCTGAAAGAGACGGCGGTTGGCCAGGCCGGTCAGGGCATCGTGATAGGCCTGATACTCGATCTGCTGCTCGGCTGCTTTTCTTTCCGTGATGTCGCGAATCAGGCCGATCACGCCGGCGATCTTCCCCCGCGAGTCGAAATGCGGCCGGTAGATGGCGGAGACCCAGCCGCTGCGGTCCGTGCCCGGAATCCAGTAGTGCACGTCGGGCGAAGAGACGGCCTCGCCTTGCAGCGCGCGCTGGAGCAGCTCGTCCACCTGCTGCTCGCGGAGGTGGGGGAAGACGTCCGGCGCGAGGCGGCCGATCACTTCATCCGCCGACCGGCCGGTGAGCTCCTCCATGAAGCGGTTCCAGACGCGGTAGCGGAGGTTGCGGTCGTAGACCACGATCCCCTCGCCGGCGTTCTGGATGATCTCGGTGGCGAACTGGTTCGTCTCGCGCAGGGCCTGCTCGGCGCGGATCGCCTTGACCTGGCGGACGATGATGTAGATCGCCACCACGAAGAGGGCGATCGACGCCAGGAGCTCGGCCGATTGCATCGGAGGCTGAGTTTCCATGACCGCCGAGGCAGTGGCAACAGAAACTTTGACAGAATGGCGCGCCGATGACTTCCTACTGCGACCTCGCCGCCGGCCATCCCTTCCACGGCCCGTATCACGACCGCGAGTACGGCTTTCCCATCCACGATGACAACGAGCTCTTCGAGCGCCTCGTGCTGGAGATCAACCAGGCCGGCCTCTCCTGGCTGACCATCCTCAAGAAACGCGAGGCATTCCGCGAGGCATACGCCGGATTCGACATCGCGAAAGTGGCCCGCCTCTCGCCCGAGAAGCTGCTGCGCCACCAGGGGATCATCCGCAACCGGCTGAAGGTCGCCGCGGCGATCGAGAACGCGAAGCGCTTGCGCAAGCTGGGGTCGTTCGCGCGGTGGCTGGAGGAGCATCATCCCCTGACCAAGGAGGAGTGGGTGAAGCTGTTCAAGAAGACCTTCGTCTTCACCGGCGGCGAGATCACCGGCTCGTTCCTGATGTCGATCGGCTACCTCCCCGGCGCGCACGAGGAGAGCTGTCCGGTCCATGGCAAGGCGCTGCGGGCGGGGGCGCGGTGGCGGTCCGCGTAGCGAACACCTTCTGGCTCCGCTTCCGCGGCCTGATCGGCGAGACCGATCCGGAGCGCCTCTCGCTCCTCATCCCCCGCTGCTCCGCCGTGCACACGTTCTTCATGCGCGTGCCGATCGACATCCACTTCCTCGACGCCGAGGAGCGCGTGCTGCAGGTCGTGGAAGGGGCGAAGCCGTGGCGGCTCTACTTCGGGCCGCCGGGGACGGAGTCGGTGCTGGAGCTGCCGGCGGGCGATCGGCGAGCAGCGATCAGCGATCAGGCGAACGGGCCGGCAACTCCTGATCGCTGATCGCCGACGGCTGATCGCCAAGCCCGAGGAACTCCTGATACAGGCAGTGAAAATGATGCACGCCGTTCTCGCGCGCTGGCGAGTAGCGGCCGCGGTCATACGTCTGCGACTGCAGCCCGCACTGCACCGCCTCGCAGATCTCGATGTCCTCCCGCTGGATCTCGTCGCTGAAGGACACCGTTTCGGCCACCGGTGAGGTCTCTGGCTCGCGGAAATACCACTCGAACAGCGTCAGCGTCCGGTGCGGACCGAGGGGGAGAATCAAATTCGTGGAGAAGTTGTCTGGGTAGACGTTCAGCATCAGGTTGGGGAAGACCCAGAAGTAGCGCACATCATCCGCCCCCTCCATCAGCCGGATGCGATCGGCGCGCTTGACCGGCGCGTGCTGCAGCGAGTGGAAGCGCTTGGTCTCGGTGCGGTAGCGCGGGTAATCGAGCTCGCGGAAGAGGCCGGGGTGGACGATGGGGATGTGGTAGCCCTCCAGGTAGTTGTCGACGTAGACCTTCCAGTTGCAGTCGAGCTGCCACTCCTTGCGCGCGGCGAGGCGGAAGCCGGTGCGGTCGTGGCGCTCCATGTCCGGGATGATCTCGCCGAGCCAGTCGCGCAGCGACGGGCCCAGGGCGTCGAGGTTGACGAACACCAGGTCGTTCCACACCTCTACCCGGAACTTCGGCAAGGCGAAGGCGGCGCGGTCGAAGCATTGGACGCCGTCGAATTCCGGCGTACCGAGGAGGCGGCCGTCGAGGCTGTAGGTCCAGCCGTGATAGCCGCATTGCAGCACCGGACGCTTTCCCTCCCCTTTCGCCACCGGGCCGGCGCGATGGCGGCAGACGTTGGACAGCGCGCGCAGCTCGCCGTCCTGCCCGCGCACGATCAGCAGCGGCTCTTCAGCCACCGTCGCGGTGAAGAACTGCCCCGGCTCGCGCACTTTGTCCAAGTGCCCGACCAGCTGCCAGGTGCGGCCGAAGATCGCGCGGTTCTCATCCGCCAGGACATCGGGATCGATGTAGTAGCGCGAGGGGATGGTGGAGGCGTATGCGAGGCGTGGATCGATCATGATTTGCGCGGCCGGACGAGCAGATAGACCGGGAAGCTGACGCAGAGTATTCCGACCGCCCAGAGGCTGTTCTCCCGGTCGCCGATGACGGCGCCGATGAGGAACGCAACCGAGGCGAGGAGGGCCAGGCCGGTGGTGAACGGATGGCCCCAGGCGCGGAAGGGGCGCTGCGCATCCGGCTCGCGGTGGCGCAGCACGAAGAGCGAGGCGAAGGAGAGCGTGTAGTTCGCCACGAAGAAGAAGGCCAGCTTCGCGATCACGTTCTCGAACGTGCCGGTGACGATGAACAGCGCCGCCAGGATGCTGCTGATCAGCAGGGCGATGTCCGGCGTTCCCCCCTTGTTCACCTCCCGCGCGCCGCGCCAGAACAGGCCGTCGTTGGCCATGGCGAACAATACGCGCGGCGCCATCAACACGTTGGAGCTGACCGCGCTGATCAGGGCCACGATCATGACGATGCGGATCACCTGGTCGCCGCTCGGCCCGAACATGTGCTGGGCCACGACGCCCGCCGCGAGCTTCTCCCCCGCGATCGTCCCCAGCGGCACCACGCGCAGAAAGCCGACGTTGATGAGCAGGTAGATGGCGATGACGGAGGCGATGCCGCCGAACATCGCCTTGGGGATGTTCCGCCCCGCCTCCTTCACCTCCTCGGAGAAGTAGATGACCGCGCTCCAGCCGTCATACGTGTAGATGACCGCCTGCAGGCTGATGATGAAGGCCAGCAGCAGCGAGCCCTCGCGCTCGGGCTCGAACGTGGTTTCCATCGGATTGCGTCCGCCCAGCCAGAAGCAGGCGCCGATGAGCAGCAGCAGGACGATGGCTTTCAGCGCGCTCGTCACGTTCTGCGCGGCGCTGCCCCACTTCGTGCCGGCCCACTGGATGAGGGTCAGCACCGCCACCACGACGAGGGCGATGACTTCGATGGCGCGCAGTTTGGGAAAGAGGACGATGGCGTACTCGCCGACCACGATGGAGACCGCGGCCGTGGTCCCGCAGGTGGAGATCCAGTCGCTCCAGCCGACGATGAAGCCGGCGTAGTCGCCGAGGGAGTGGCGGACGAAGACGTACTGGCCGCCGGAACGGGGGACGGTGGTGCCGAGCTCGGCCAGCGCGTTCGCGCCGAGGAGCGCGTAGATGCCTCCGATCAGCCAGACGGCGAGGAAGGCCCAGAGGGCGGGAAGTTGGGTGGCGATGATGCCGGGCGTGCGGAGGATGCCGCCCCCGATGGTGTTGCCGATCGTGACCGCCAACCCGAAGGTGACGCCGAGGACGGCAAAGAGTCGGTGTCGCTCGTGAGCGGGCGGGACCGGCACGGGGAGAAGTGTACGATGAACGATGAACGAGGAAAGATGAACGATGAACAAAAGCCGTTCGTCGTTCCCCCGCTCATCGTTCATCTTTCATCTTTCATCGTTCCTCTTTGACCGAAACCGGCCCGTTCGTGGTCGACATCCGCACGTTTTGCGCGCCGCTCCCCAGCTCGATGCGGCGCATCGAGTCGTTGTCATCGTCATCATCACTGCCCCACGTCCGGCGCGCCTGGCGGCAAGCCTCGGCGCGGCAGCTGATCGGGCCGTGGCCATCGGACTCCACCACCACGCCGGAGCGGTAGTCGCGCGGGATCTTCAGGGAGAGCGGGCCGTTGTGCGTGGAGGCGTCGAGGGTGCCGCTCCAGGAGCTGCCGGTGAGCTTCACCGAGACCGGGCCGTTCTGCGCCTCGAGATGCACCTTGCCGGCGTTCCCCGCGAAACTGATCGGGCCGTTCTGCGCCTCCGCGTCCACGTTGCCCGAGACTTCCTTCAGCGAGATCGGGCCGTTCTGCGTCCGCGCCGTGAGCGTCCCGCTGACGCCCTGGATGCCGAGCTCGCCGTTGTGCGCGTCCAGGTTCAGCACCGCATTGCGAGGCGCGCGGATGAGAAAGAAGATGACCGTCAGGTTGTCGTCATCCTCTCCCTCCACGCCCAGCTCATCGCCGCGCAGGTAGGGCCGCATGCTGCCCGCCATATCGGTGCTGGTCGCCCGGCAGGCTTGGATCGACCAGTCCGGCCGGTCCCAGCCGGTGACGCGGATGCCGCCGTTCTTCGCGGCATGCCCGCGCAGGGAGCGGAGGTTGCCGGCCGGCAGGACCTCCTCGCGCATGGTGGCGCGCTCGCCGTCGAAGCGCACGCTGAGCTGATCGCAGCTGGTGATCTCTTCCCAGTCATCCGTCGAGATCGAGATGGAGCTGCTGTGATGGCTGGTGCGGGCGACGACGGCGGGGACGGCGAGCAGCAGGGCGAGGATGGCCAGCAGTGTGTTTCTCATGAGCGATCAGACGGCGGCTCCGGGCGATGGTTAGCTACAATTCCTCAATGTTCACAATCGTGCTGGCGACCCTGCTGTTTTCGTGGCATTCGGACTACGAGCAGGCCGTGCGACTCATCGAACAGGGAAAAGCCGCCCAGGCGGTCCCGAAACTGGAGGCCGCGCTCGCCGCGCTCTCACGTGCGGCTGGGAGAGAGGTAAATGTAGGGCCGGCTCTCCAGCCGGCCCAGCATCGATATTGGGCCGGCTGAGAGCCGGCCCTACATCTTTAGTGCGTGATCACCAACTCCACGCGGCGGTTCTGCTGCCGTCCCGCCGCGGTCTTGTTCGTCGCGATCGGCTGCGCTTCGCCCTGACCGTCTGACGAGATCCGGCTCTCCGGCACGCCAGCGTTGACCAGGAAGTCGCGCACCGCCGCGGCGCGCTTCTCGGACAGGCTCTGGTTCAGATCCTCCGAACCGACGCTGTCCGTGTGACCCTCGACCGAGATGCGGATGGAGTCATCGGACTGCAGCTGCGCGGCGATCTTGGAGAGCGTCGCCTTCGCGCCCGGCTTGAGCGTGCTCTTGCCGGTGTCGAAGAGCAGACCGCCGGACAGCGCGACGATGAAGCGCCCGTTGTCGTTGCGCGTGTTGCCGAACTTGGCGAGCTCCGATTCCATCTGCACGCGGCGGACGTCGGAGTCGCGCTGGGCGAGCTGCTGGCGGGTCCGCTCCAGCTCCTCGTTCGCGCTCTGCAGCGCGGAGGCGCTCATCTGCGCCTGCTGCTGCGCCTGCTGCGCGGTGGCATTGGCCTGCTCGATCTGCTGCTTCAGCGCCTGGGCCTGAGCCTCCGCCTCGGCGCGACGTTGCATCGCCTCGTTGATGACCTGATCGCGCTGGCGGTCGAGCTCGGCCCGGCGGGTGATGTCCGCCTGCCGCTCCTGGCGCAACTGCTCCAGTTCCTGCTGCCGGCGGGTGAGCTCGGCCTGCCGCTCGGAAAGCACCTGCGCGTTCATCGTGCCCTGCTGCTGCGCGTTCTGCAGCGAGGTCTGCAGGCCGGCGATCTCCGCCGCCATCTGCTGCTCGTTGAGCATCTCGCGCTGCTGGATGCCGCGCAAGGAGAGCTGCTGGTCTTCCAGCTGACGGCGCAACGCTTCGACGTCCGACGACGTGCCGGCGGTCACCGCGCTCTCGTACTTGGAGAAGGCCGCGTCGAGGGCCTGCTCGGCGGCGGATCGCGCCACCTTGTCGGCCTCCAGCTGCTGGTCCAGCTGCCGGCGGCTCTCATCGACCTGCTGGCGCAGCTTGTCGAGTTCGGCTGACTGCGCCTGGCGGTTGGCCTGCTCGTCGAGGAGCTGGCGCTGCAGCTCGGTCGCGCGCTGCTCGGCCATCTGCCGCTGCTGGCGCTCCTGCTGGGCAAGGCGGTCGGCCTCGGCCTGGGCCAGACGCGTGCGCGTCATCTGCAGGTCGGGCATGTACTTGGACGATTCGTTCAGCCGGACGAGGTACATGGCCCGGCGGGCCATCATCTCGGAGTCGAAGGCGAGGTGATCGGCGGACTCGACCTGCGAGTCGTTGCGCGTCAGTTTGCGCGCGGTGGCCAGGTTGTCCTGGGCCGGCTTGAGATCGTTCCCTTCCACCATTTCGGCGCCGGCCGCCTTGGCCTGATCGATGATCGCCTGCGCATACTTGATGCGCTCCCGCGAGTTCGTGCCGCGGCTGATGTCGACCATCGGCGGCTCGTCGACGAGCATCATGCTGGACGAGGGACCACCCAGCCTCACCACGTCATTCTGCAGTCCGCGGAGCGCCGCGTTGGTGCCGAGCCAGCGCGCCTTGGCCAGCGCCGCGCGCGCGGCCCACAGGGCCTCCTCGGCGCGCAACTTGGCCTGCTCGCGCATGGAGCCCTTGGCCGCGTTCCAGTTGTTCTGGGCGAAGCTGAGGCGCCAATGGGCGTCGTCGTAGAGAGACTTCGCATACTGCTGCGCACCGGCCTGATCGGCCGCGGTGAGCGCGTTCTGGGCCTCGATCAGCCCGTTGAGCTGCCCCTGCGCCAGAGCCTGCTTCGGGGTCTGCTGCTGCGCCATCCCCGGCACGGCCACGGCGAGAGAGAGCATCACGATAAATGCTGTTCTTCGTAGCATTTGTGTCCTCCTTTCGGCAATGAGACTGCATGCCGATTGATGAGGATGGCTAGTGCAAGAAGCGGGTCAGGATGCGAGAAAATCGCCGGCTGAAAGAGCGCTTTCATCCACATCAAGCCGAAGGACCCGGCCCGCGAAGTCGCGCACCAGAAGCTGACTGTCCGACCAGGACGAGCTCATCAGCACTTCGTTGTGGATTCTGCGAAGGACGACCGTCAGCGCTTCATCGAGCAGATACACGGAGATCTCGGCCACCACCAGCCATCCCGCCCGGAGGCGATAGACGGCCAGCAACGGCTCCGGAAGAGCGATCTGCCGAAAGGGACCTTCGCGGAGCGACCCGATCGCCACGTCGCGGCCGGCCCACACGGCGACTTCTTCACCGTAGATTCCGGTGGTCGGCTTGAAGTAGTGCTCCAGCAACACCTGCCCGCGCGCCACCCCATCGATCGTGATGTCGTAGTGACGGCGCTGCCCGGTCAGTTCCTCCGTGGGCGAGAGCATGACCGCGGATTCCATCACGCCATCTCAATGAGCGGGGACGGCGGTCACGAGCTTGTAGGAGTCGCCGACCTGTTCCCAGACCGTCCTGACGATCGCAATTCTGCCGTTCGCGCCCGTGATGCGTCCGGTGATCTCGAACAAGCCCTTGTCATTTCGGACGGCTTTGGCCAAATTCTCGGCGAACTGGTTCGTCAACTCGGTACGCAACAGATCTTCAGTAGCTTTCGAAAAGCCCAACTCGCCCTTGAAGAATCCGCCCAATCCCAAGCTCTTGTCGGAATGTGCAACTTCTCCCAGAAGGTAGTCCAGCTTTCCCCACTGACTGTTTACCGGCCCAGGGACGAACGCCTGAGCGCCGACACTCAGCGGACTGGGCGGCCCCATGAAGTCCAGAACGGCTTCGCCAGACTGCTGAAGGACTCCAGGCCTGAGGAACTGCCGCGTGATCAGGTCAGGGCCGCGAACGGTGGCCGCTTTCAGGCGCCCGATCTTGTCGTAAACGAAGGACTCGTTGCCGATGGCCGTGATGTTGCCGCAGCCGTCGTATTGATAGACGCCGGCCGTCCATGCGGTTGGACCGTCATTGGATCGAGGCTTCAGGTGCTGGAGCGCCGCGACCGCCTGCGGCACCTCATCCGCCGATCCCGTCGGCGCGAGGAGCAGCGCACAGAGCAGCCACCGGCCCATCCCTACCCCCCCAGGTACGCCTTCTTGACCCGGTCGCTGGCCAGCAGCGCCTTCGTCTCGTCGTGCAGCACGATGCGGCCGGTTTCCATGACGTAGCCGCGGTGGGCGGTCACGAGGGCCATGTGCGCGTTCTGCTCCACGAGGAGGATGGTCGTCCCCTCGGCGTTGATCTCGCGGATGACGCGGAAGATCGTTTGCACCATCTGCGGGGCAAGGCCGAGGGAAGGCTCGTCGAGGAGCAGGACCTGGGGCTTGGACATGAGGGCGCGGGAGATGGCCAGCATCTGTTGCTCGCCGCCGGACAGGGTGCCGGCGTTCTGTTTCATCCGCTCGCGGAGCACGGGGAAGAGCGTGAAGATGCGGTCGTACTCGGACTGCTGGATCTTGTCCTTGCGCAGGTAGGCGCCGAGCTCGAGGTTGTCCGCCACGGAGAGATTCGCGAAGATGCCGCGCCCCTCCGGGACGTGGGAGATGCCCAGGGCGGTGATGGTGTGCGGCTTCACGCCGGTGATCGGCGAGCCGTTGAACGTCACCCCGCCGCGGCGCGGCTTGAGCAGGCCGGAGATCGTGCGCAGCGTGGTCGTCTTCCCCGCGCCGTTCGCGCCGATGAGGGTGACGATCTCCCCCTTCTGCACCTCCAGCTCGATGCCGTGCAGCGCCACGATCGCGCCGTAGCCCACCTCCAGGTCGTGCACGGCGAGCAGGCTCACAGCTCCACCCCTTCCGCCGGCTCGCCCAGGTAGGCCTCGATCACCTTCGGGTCCGCCTGGATCTGGTCCGGCGTCCCCTGCGCGATGGTCTTGCCGAAGTTCAGCACCACGATCCGCTCGCAGATGCCCATCACCAGCTCCATGTGATGCTCGATGAGCAGAATCGCGATGTTGAAGCGGTCGCGGATGTCGTGGATGGTCTGCATCAGGTTGAGCGTCTCGCGGTCGTTGAGGCCGGCGGCGGGCTCGTCGAGCAGCAGCAGCTTCGGCCGCGCCGCCAGCGCGCGGGCGATCTCCAGCCGGCGCTGATCGCCATACGGGAGGTTCTTCGCGTAGGCGTCCGCGCGGCTGTGCAGGCCGAAGATGTCCAGCAACTGGAGCGCGTCCCGCTCGGCGAGATCTTCCGCCTCGTGGAAACGGTTGGTGTGCAGCACGGCCGAGGTGCCGGAGTACTTGTAGTGGATGTGGCCGCCGATCTTGACGTTCTCCAGAACGGTCAGCTCTTTGAACAGCCGGATGTTCTGGAAAGTACGCGCCAGCCCCAGGCCGGTGATCTCGTACGGTTTGAGCGCCTTCGTCGACACGCCGCCGGCGAAGATCTCGCCCTCGGTCGGCTTGTAGACGCCGGTGAGCATGTTGAAGATCGTGGTCTTGCCGGCGCCGTTCGGGCCGATCAGGCCGATCAGCTCATGCGGCACGATCTGCAGATTGAAGTCGCTGACGGCGGTGAGGCCGCCGAAGCGGATGGTCACATGCCGCGCGTCGAGCAGCGGCGCGGTCGATTGCGGTTGGGCGTTCATTGGATGGGCGGCGACGCCTTCTCCTCGTCCTCGTCCACCGCGTCCTTCACCGGCGCGTCCTTCCGCTTGCGCAGCACTTCCCACAGCTCACGCCGCCCCAGCAGGCCCTGGGGCCGGGTGAGCATCAGGACGATGAGCATGATCGAGTAGATGACCATGCGCGGGTCTTTGCCGCCCGGGATGTAGTCCTTCACCATCCGCAACCCCTCGGGCAGGAAGGTGAGGATGACCGCCGCCAGCACGGAGCCGGAGATCGAGCCCAGGCCGCCCAGCACGACCATGGCGATGACCTCGAACGACTTGATGAAGGTGAACATCGTCGGGTTCAGGTAGGCCGGCGTGTAATGGGCGAACAGACCGCCCGCGGCGCCGGCCAGGAACGAGCCGATGATGAACGCCTTCACCTTGTAGCGCGTGGCATCCACGCCCATCGCCTCGGCCGCGATTTCATCCTCCCGGATGGCCAGGAACGCGCGGCCGACCGAGGAGTTGACCAGGCGGTTGGAGATGAGCACGGTGAGGGCGGCGAAGAAGAAGACCCAGAAGAAGTTGCTCCAGGGGGGGATGCCGGACAGGCCGCGCGCGGCGCCGATCTTCTCCACGTTGAGGATGACCACCCGGATGATCTCGCCGAAGCCGAGGGTGACGATGGCCAGGTAGTCGCCGCGCAGCCGCAGCGAGGGGAGGCCGACGAGATAGCCGGCGATGGCCGCCAGCAGGCCGCCGAGGAGGACGGCCACGAGCAGCAGCCCGTTCTGGGCGATCCAGTGCTGGGTGGAGCCTTCCGGCATCTTGTCCACCCATGGGCCGAAGTAATAGAGGGTGAGAAAAGCCGCAAAGTACGCGCCGATGGCCATGAAGCCGGCGTGCCCGAGGGAGAACTGCCCGGCGTGTCCGTTGATGATGTTCAGCGACACGGCGAGCGTGATGTTGATCCCCATGATGACCAGGATCCGGTTGTAGTACGCGATGCCGGTGATGGGGATGGCGGTCAGGCCGTAGGAGAGGCCGATGAGGATCGCGACGCCGACGGCGAGGTAGATGAGGTCCCTTATCCACCAGGGGAGGCGGGTCATTCGGCCTCCGGCCTCTGGGGGAATTGAAAATTGAAAATTGAAAATTGAAAAACGAGCGCGGGCGGCGCTTTTTCAATTTTCAATTTTCCATTTTCAATTTTCATACTTTCTCAGCCTGGTACTTCCCGAACAACCCCGACGGGCGGAAGAGGAGGATGACGATCAGGATGATGAAGGCGATGGCGTCGCGGTAGTTGGAGAACGAGCTGCCGCCGACGAAGGCTTCGATCAGGCCGATGAGGAGGCCGCCGACCATGGCGCCGGGGACGTTGCCGATGCCGCCCAGGACGGCGGCGACGAAGGCCTTGAGGCCGGGCATGACGCCCATCAGCGGGTCGATTTTCGGGTAGGCCAGGCCGTAGAGGATGCCGGCCACCGCGGCCAGGACCGAGCCCAGGACGAAGGTGGTGGAGATCACGCGGTCGGTGGGGATGCCCATCAGCGACGCGGTCTCGAAGTTGTAGGAGACGGCGCGCATGGCGCGGCCGAACTTCGTGCCGTACACGATGTACTGCAGCAGGGCCATGAAGGCCAGCGCCACCACGAGCACGATCAGCTGGTAGTTGGTGGTGGTGATGCCGCCGAAGGTGATGAGGTGCTTGTCGACCAGGGTGGGAAAGAACTTCGGATCGGGGCCGAAGACGAACTGGCCGCCGTACTCGAGGAGGAAGGACACGCCGATGGCGGTGATGAGCGAGGCGATGCGCGGCGCGTTGCGCAGGGGGCGGTAGGCGATCCGCTCGTTGAGGAAGCCGAACAGGCCGCAGGCGATCATGGCGAAGAGCAGGATGACCGCGGCCATCACCCACGACGGCTCCGGCGCGCCGGCCTGGTGGGTCAGCTTCGCGTACCAGCGCGCGCTGTAAAAGCCCATGAACGAGCCAAGCATGAACACATCGCCGTGGGCGAAGTTGATCAGCTTCAGGATGCCGTAGACCATCGTGTAGCCCAATGCGATCAGGGCGTAGATGGCGCCAGCGGCAATGCCGTTCAGGAGGTTCTGCAGAATTGTCTGCATGCAGAAGGTCCGGCGAAAACTACTCGCCGGACCGTGAGTTGTAAAGACAAATGTGGCTGAGTCAGTGCGTTCCGGTGGCGGCCGGCGAACCGGTGGCCGTCGCCGGCGCCCCGGCGGCCTGCTCCCCTTCCGGCAGGATGGTGCTCTTGAGGGCGAGGTCGGCGTTGCGCACCTCGACGATGACCAGCTTCTTGCCGATCGGATTGCGGTCCGGTCCGAGGTTGATGACGCCGGTCACGCCGGGGAAGCCCTTGGTCGAGGCGATCGCATCGCGCAGCGCCGGCCCCGCGGTGCCGCCCGCGCGCTTCATCGCGTCGGCCAGCATCTTCGCCCCGTCATAGCCGAGGGCCGCGAGCGAGTCGGGCGTCTGCCCGAAGCGGTCCTTGTACTTCTGCACGAAGGAGCGGACCGCCGGGTCGGGATCCTGGGCGTAGTAGTGGTTCGAGTAGAAGCAGCCTTCCAGCGCCTTGCCGCCGATCTCGATCAGTTTCGGCGATTCCCAGCCGTCGCCGCCCGCC
>DASYMJ010000293.1:0-13402 GCA_036009105.1 Thermoanaerobaculia bacterium
CGATCGTTCGACGAACTTTTTCGTCTCATGCAACGCCTCCGCGGCCCCGATGGGTGCCCCTGGGACCGCAAACAGACCCTTCCCGATCTCAAGCCGTTCGTCATCGAAGAGGCCTATGAAGTGGTCGACGCCATCGACCGCGACGACCGCGCCGCGCTGAAGGAGGAGATCGGCGACATGCTCCTCGAGGCGGTGTTCATCGCCGAGATCACGCGCGAGGAAGGGACGTTCGACATCTACGACTCGATCACCGCCATCCACGACAAGCTGGTGCGCCGCCATCCCCACGTCTTCGGCGACGTCGAGGCGGATGACGCGGAGCAGGTGCTGGTCAACTGGGAGAAGCTCAAGAGCGAGGAGCGGAAGGCGGAGAACAAGGGCGTGCTCTCCGGCGTGCCCGCCTCGTTGCCCGCCCTGCTGAAGGCCTCGCGGCTGACCGAGAAAGCGGCGCGCGTCGGCTTCGACTGGCGCCGCACGGAGGATGTGTTCGAGAAGCTGGAGGAAGAGGTGGGCGAGTTGCGCGAGGCGATCGCTTCCGGCGGGCAGGAGCAGGTGCAGGAGGAACTGGGCGACCTGCTCTTCACCATCGTCAATGCCGCGCGCAAGCTGAACGTGAACCCGGAAGAGGCGCTGCAGTCGACCAACCGCAAGTTCGCGCGCCGCTTCGCCTCGATGGAGGCCGAGGTGCACCAGAGCGGCCGCAACATCGATCAGCTGTCGCTGGAGGAGATGGACTCGCTGTGGGACCGCGCCAAGGCCGCCGAGCGGCCGTAGCCGTGCTGCTGTTCGCCGCCTTGGCCGGGCACGACATCCTCGTGCCCGCGCCGCGCGCGTTCGGCGCCCGCGCCGCGCTGGCCGCCATCGGCAGCTACCAGGCGCACCTCTCGCCGCACCTGCGCGGCCGCATCGTGTGCCGCTTCACGCCAACCTGTTCGCATTACGGCTACGAGTCGATCCGCAAGCACGGGCTGTTGGTGGGGGGGATGAAGACGGCATGGCGGATCGCGCGATGCGGGCCGTGGACGAAGATGGGGACGGTGGATGAACCATGAGGAGAACGTAAGGCCGGCTCTCCAGCCGACCCATCATCCTTCTTTACTGCGGCCGGCTGAGAGCCGGCCCTACGTTACTCCAACGGCTCTTCCGCGCTGGGGCAGACGTCATTCAACAGGCACTCCCGGCACTTCGGCTTGCGGGCGACGCAAACCTGGCGGCCGTGATAGATGATGCGGTGCGAGTAGCTGGTCCACTCCTTCTTCGCCACCACCTGCATCAGGTCCTGCTCGATCTTTTCCGCGTCGTCGTGCGCGGTGAGCCCCAGGCGGGCGGAGACGCGCGCCACGTGCGTATCGACCACGATGCCGACCGGCATCTTCAGCGCGTTGGAGAGCACCACGTTCGCCGTCTTGCGGCCTACGCCGGGCAGCGCGGTCAGCTCTTCCATGGTGTGCGGCACCTCGCCGCCGTGCCGCTCCACGAGCACCTTCGAGCAGGCGATGACGGCCTTTGCCTTGTTGCGGAAGAAGCCGGTCTGCCGGACGTCCCGCTCCATCTCCGCCTGGCTCGCCGCGGCGAAGTCCCGCGGCGTGGGGTACTTGCGAAAGAGCTCCTTCGTCACCGCATTCACCCGCGCGTCGGTCGACTGGGCGGAGAGGATGGTGGCGATGAGCAGCTCGAAGGCGTTCGTGTAATCGAGCGCGACCCTGGCCTTGGGGTACATGCGTTTGAGGCGGACGAGGATCTCCGCGACGCGGTCCTTGCGACTCTTCATCGGCGATAGGATATGCGACGCCATGACCGCCACCACCACGCCCGCCCCCGCCGCCCACGCTTCGCGCGTCGTCCGCGCGCCGCGCGGCCTCGAGCTCTCCTGCCGCGGCTGGCAGCAGGAAGCCGCGCTGCGGATGCTTTGCAACAACCTGGATCCAGACGTCGCCGAGCGGCCTGAAGATCTCGTCGTGTACGGCGGGACCGGCAAGGCGGCGCGCAACTGGGAGTGCTACGACGCGATCGTCGCCACTTTGAAACGCCTCGCGAACGACGAGACGCTGCTCGTGCAGTCGGGCAAACCGGTGGGCGTCTTCCGCACCCATGAAGGCGCGCCGCGGGTGCTCATCGCGAACGCGAACCTCGTCCCGAACTGGGCCACCTGGGACGAGTTCCGCCGCCTCGACGCGCTGGGCCTCACCATGTACGGCCAGATGACCGCCGGCTCCTGGATTTACATCGGGACGCAGGGCATCCTCCAGGGCACCTTCGAGTGTTTCGCCGCCGTGGCGAAGAAGCACTTCGGCAACACGCTGCGCGGCAAGCTGGTGGTCACCGCCGGGTTGGGGGGGATGGGAGGCGCGCAGCCGCTGGCCGCCACGATGAACGACGCGACCGCGCTGGTCGCCGAAGTCGATCCGTCGCGTATCCGCCGCCGCATCGAGAAGCGCTATCTGGATGAGGAAGCGCCGTCGCTCGATGCCGCCATCAAACGCGCCCTCGAAGCGCGCGATAACGGCGAAGCGGTCTCCATCGGCGTGGTGGCCAATGCGGTCGAGTTGCTGGAAGCGCTCATCGCCCGCAACATCGTCCCGGACGTCCTCACCGACCAGACCTCGGCGCACGACGAGCTGCGCGGCTACGTCCCCTCGGGCATGTCATTCGACGCGGCGGCCGCGCTGCGGGAGAGCAGCCCGGAGATGTATGTCGACCTTTCCTACAGCACGATGGCCCGCCACATGCGCGCCATGCTGGAGCTGCAGCGCCGCGGCGCGGTCACCTTCGACTACGGCAACAACCTCCGCGGCCAGGCCCGCGACCACGCCAGCGTGGCCGATGCGTTCGAAGTGGGCGGCTTCGTGCCGCTCTTCATCCGGCCGCTGTTCTGCGAAGGGAAGGGGCCGTTCCGCTGGGCCGTCCTCTCCGGCGATCCGAACGACCTGCTCGTGACGGACGAGGCGATCCTCGAGCTCTTCCCGCACGACGCGGCGCTCCATCGCTGGATCCGCATGGCCCAGAAGCGGGTGGAGTTCCAAGGCCTGCCGGCGCGCATCTGCTGGCTCGGCTACGGCGAGCGCGACAAGGCGGGCCTGCTCTTCAACCAGCTGGTGGCGGAGGGGAAGGTGCGGGCGCCGATCGTGATCGGCCGCGATCATCTCGATGCCGGCTCGGTGGCATCGCCGAACCGGGAGACGGAAGGGATGCGCGACGGCTCGGACGCCATCGGCGACTGGCCGATCCTGAACGCCCTGCTCAACACCGCCGCCGGCGCGACCTGGGTCTCCTTCCACCACGGCGGCGGCGTCGGCATCGGCTACTCGCTGCACGCCGGGATGGTGATCGTGGCCGACGGCACGGCCGAGGCCGCCGTGCGCCTGGAGCGCGTGCTCACGGCAGACCCCGGCACCGGCGTGATGCGCCATGTGGACGCGGGCTACCAGGAAGCGGCAGAGGTCGCCAGAACGCGCGGCGTCGATGTACCCATGCTCTGAATGTAGGGCCGGCTGGAGAGCCGGCCCAGCTATTCTCTGACTGCGGGCCGGCTGGAGAGCCGGCCCTACGTTTCCCTACCTGTTCTTGTCCGAGCCGTTCCGTCGGCCTCTGCCCGGCCGGTCGCCGTGGACGGAGCGCTCCTGCAGTTCCTCCCGGCTGGATGCGTTGCGGTTGTCGCGGTCGGGGGTCGGCTCATCCTTGCGCGAATGCGTCGGGCCGCCTTGATTCTTGTCGTCTTTCGCCATCACAACCTCCTGCCCGGATCATCGCAAAGCGGGTGCCGGAAGATGTCGGCCTCGAGGGCGGTTCTGACCGCCGTCTCGACTCCAAAGGAGGCCTGTCCCCGATGCGCAAACTGTCAGTCGTAGCGGCCGCGACTCTTTTCGCGGTCAGCCTGCACGCGCAGTACAAAGACAAACCGCCGGCGGTCCAGCCGCAACCGGCGTTACCCCCGCTCATGACCACCAGCCCGGCGATGGCCGCGCCCCAGCCGCCTACCGACGGCGCGCGCCGCATCGCCCGCCCGGACGCCATCAAGATGGTGAAGGCGGGCAAGGCGATCTTCATCGACGTCCGGTCCAGGGATCAGTACGACCTGGAGCACATCAAGGGCGCCATCAACATCCCTCTGGACGAGATCACCAAGCGGCCCCTGCCGAAAAACAAGTTCCTCATCACCTACTGTGCTTGAACGCAGGAACATACGAGCGCCCGGGCGGTGCTCGACCTGAACGAGAAGAAGATCACGAACACGGCCGCGCTCCTCGGCGGCTGGCACGAATGGAAAGACGCCGGCCTCCCCACGGAGAGCTCGCCGAAGAAGAAAAACTGACCTATGCGCAAACTGACCATCCTCTCCCTCGCCACCCTGCTCGTCGCCGGCGCCGCCGGCGCGCAGTACAAGCCGAAGAGCGCCACGCCGCCTCCTTCCAACCCGCAGACGATGACGCCCGGTGCGCAGGGCGCGCCGCCGTCGCTGGACAAGGCGCGGCGGATCAAGCGCGACGAGGCGATCCGGCTGTCGGAGGCGGGGAAGGCGATCTTCGTCGACGTCCGCTCCGAGGAGACGTTCAAGAAGGGGCACATCAAGGGGGCGATGAGCATCCCCTTCAGCCAGCTGGCCCTCCGCCTGCGCGAGCTGCCGCCGGGGAAGACGGTCATCACCTATTGCGCCTGCCCCGCCGAGCACACGGCCGCGCTCGCCGTGCTCGGTCTGAACGCGCACAAGCTGAACAACGCCGCCGCCCTGGTCGGCGGCTGGGACGAGTGGGTCGGCGCCGGCGAGCCGGTGGAAACCGGCAAGTAGCCGGCACCGCCTCATCCCCGTTCGGCTGCCCTCGCCTCCCCTGAGCGGGGAGCGGTGGCTGCGGCGGTGACGGGACGCCCGCTCTCCGCCTCGTTCTTGCGGTGCAGCTCGGCATTGATGCGGCCGAGGAGGATGCGCGCCACGCGCAGGTCGTGGCCGGCGTCGATCAGCAGCATGGTGATGTCGCCGCCGCCCCACATGAGCCCGGCGAGCACGATCAGGCGGGTCGCCTCGCCGATGAGCGTGAAGAGCGCGGCGCGGCCTTCCGTCGCCAGCCCGGTCACCACCTCGCCGATCAGCATGACCGCCATCAGCGCCGCGAGGATCTTGAACAGCCGCGCGATGTAGCGCAGCGTCACGTACGGCTCGAGATCCTCGCCGCGGACCTCCGCCTCCCGTTTCCGGTGCTCCCCTTCCACGATCGGCGGCGCGCCGCAAGCGGGGCAGGGCTTCGACGGCTCCGGGCGGAGCGTCGAGCATTCGGGGCATCTCACTTCTTCTTCAGCCACAGGTACCTCCTCAAAACGATGAACGCTGAAGGATGAACGACGAACAAAAACGCCGCGCGTCGTGCTCGCCTCCGTTCCTCGTTCATCCTTCCTCGTTCATCGTTCCCCTAGCCATTGCCTGTCCCGCGCCAGCGCGCGCGGAAACCGCGCACGTCGATGTGCGTGAAGGGCCCATGGCCGCAGCATGCGGAATAAACGCCAATCCCTCCGATGAGGGAGGGGTACTTTTTCTCCACCCGATCCGCCGCCTGTTGCACCACTTCCGCATCGCGCGCGTCGACCCGGCCGTCGTGATTGAGATCGTCCATGCTCCCGTTGCCGTCGTTGTCGACGAAGACGTCGGAAGCATCGCCGTACATGTGCCGGCTCAGGTTGGCCCGCCCCGCGGTGTTGCCGCCGCTGTGGTTGTAGCGCGGCGTGCGGAAGCCGCTCATCACCGTGATCCGCCGCACCGGATGTCCCGCCGCCTCCAGCTCCTGAATCGTGGCCTCGAGCTTGTCCAGCAGCTTCGGGTTGAGGAGCAGGTACTTCGGCCAGACGTTGGGCTGATCTTTGGTCAGGAAGTCGCGCAGGCGAAAGTGCTCCGAGATCTGCGTGTTCTGATTCTCCGGGGTGACTTCGATGAAGCCGCTGGGGTTCGCGTACGCCGCCGTCTTCGGCGTGCCGCCGCCCTCGAACGGCCAGCTGCCGAGGTAGTAGAGGCCGATGCGGCCGCCGCGCTTCTCGGCGAAGGGGACGAGGGTGACGACGCTCAGGTCGTTGATCTGCTTGGTGGCCTGGTTGATCTGCACCGCGAGCTTGTAGACGCCCGGCTCGTCGGGGGCGGTGAAGTCGGGCGAGACTTCGCTCGCCCCACCGCGGCCCTGCAGCACCGCGTCCGCCTCGCCCGGCGCGTTCGGCGCGATCGCGCTGCCCGGCGTGCGGGTGGTGAAGTACACCTTGCCGCTCTCGCCGCGCAGCGGGTTGAGGAAGCCGAGCATCGCGTCGTTGATGTATGCGGCGGTGGGCGCGTTCGGGGTGAGCAGCGAGCTGGCGATCTGCTGCGCGGGCGACGCCGAGGTGGGAGGCGGTGCCACGTCGCCCGCCTCCTTCGCCTCGGCCAGATCCTGCAGGTGCTGCCGCCGCGCCTCGACAATGGCGCCGACCCACATGGTGACGAAGAGGAGGATGACGACCACCGCCACCCAGGTGAAGATGTGCTCCTGCCGCTCGGACACCAGCCCGCGATGGATTCGGTGCCGCCGCACCGGCTCCGGAAAAAGGGGCGCGCCCTTATCGGTCACGCGCGGCGGTTGTTCACGACCTGTGCCGTGGCGGTGCGATCAGCGATCAGCGATCAGCGAGAGAGCAGCAGCCTTTGATCGCCGATCGCCGATCAGGGAAAGTACCCCTTCGGCGCCCGCAGGCTCTGTCCTCCCCTGGTATCCAGCCGCAGCGCGTGCCACTGATCCAATCCGGTGGCGGATGAATAGAAGACCACCTGGTACTGCTGCCGCAGCTCCTGGGCGATGCGGTTGTAGACGCCGGGCAGCTCGCGCTCCTGCTGGATGATGAAGTACGTGGCGCCGGTGTCGCGCGCGACGGCCTGCAGCCGCCGCGCCTCCAGCCGCCCCACGCCGAAGCGCATCAGCTGGGAGAGCTTCTTGTTCTTGATCACCGGATAGAGCGGCACGCCGGCGTAGCGCGCGTAGTGCACGAGATGATCGAGCTTGAACGCGCTCCCCTGGTCGACGCCGTCCGTGAGCAGCACCAGGGCGTGCCGGCCGGGCATCTTCTGCAGCTCGTACAACACCTCGATCGCGCTGTCGTACAGGTGCGTCTCGCCGATCGGCTTGACCCGATCGACCGCCTGCGCCGCGGCGTTCCAGTCGTTGGTGAAGCCGGTCAGCCAGAACGTCCGCTGGTTGAAGCCGACGATGGCGATGCGATCCTGCGGCCGCAACACGGCCTTCGCGAACTGCTTTGCCGCCGCGGCGACGACGGGCAGCTCCTCCAGCATGCTCTCCGAGTAATCGATCAGCAGCACCACGTACAGCGGCTCCTCGGACGCCGCCTGCAGCGCCTCGATCTTGCGCGGCTGCCCCTCGTCGAACAGCGAGAGATCCTGCAGCCGCAGCGGGTTCGTGCCGGAGGCGATGGAGACCGGAATGTGCTGCAGGGTGACGTCGATCGCGTCGCGCGGCGTGTCGCCGAAGAAGGCGACGTCGTTCGCCTCTTCCCCCGTGATGGCCCGCGCCACCACGCGCGCGTACACGGCGTTCGGATGCTTCGCCGCGTCGAACGTGGTGCTGTAAGGCGGCGCTGAAGCAGAGCCGATCTTCTCCTCGCCGACGTAAAAGTCGACGCCGGCGATGCGGATCTCGTCCGGATAGCTGAGGCTCGCCGAGACGCTGACCGGGCCGCTCTCCGGCAGCTTCGCCGGCGCCTGCAACCGCACCCGGAACGGCGGACGCGGATCGTTGACCACCATCTCGTCCGCCCCGACCACGTTCCCCTGCCCGTCGTAGCCGACGGCGCGCATGCGCAGCCGGCGGATGTACTCGCCGACGTTGACCTGAACCGTGGCCTGCCGCCCCGGCGCCTCCGCCCATTGCACGTTGTTGATGAAGAGCGCGACCTTCGTCACCGGCTCCGTCGCCACGATCGGCACGCGGAGGATGCCGTGCACCAGACCGGCGGGCTTGTCGGTGATGCGCACCGTCTGCGCGCTGGCCGCTGCCGCGGCGAGCAGAACGATGAACGATGAAGGATGAACGATGAACCGAAGCAGGAACCTTTTCACACGAGGCGTAACGCGCCCCTGTTCATCGTTCATCCTTCCTCGTTCATCGTTTGAATTTCCTGAACAGATCCACCCTCTTCCTTCCCAGCATCGCCTTCCACAGATCCCCCACCTCCGCAACGCGCGCCCGGATGTTGTCGAAACGAAAGTCCTCCACGCGGATCCCCTGCTCGATCTCTTCCCATTCCACCGGCGTGGAGACGCCGGCGAACGGCGTCGGACGGACCGAATAGATGGAGGCCAGCGTGCGGCCCCAGGCGTTCTGGTTGTAGTCGACGAGCACGCGCCCGTGCGGCCGGTTCACCTTGCGGTACTCGGCCGTGATGAGCTTCGGATGGCGCGCCTCCAGCTCGACGGCGATCGTCTTCGCCACCGCCCATACCTCTTTCTGCAGCGGCCCGCGCACGATGGGGATGTACACGTGGATGCCTTTCGAGCCGGTCGTCTTCGGATAGGTGGGCATGCCCAGGTGCCCGGTGATGTCGCGCACGCGCAGGGCCACTTCGCGCACCTTCGCAAAGTCGGCGCCGGGGCCGGGATCGAGGTCGAAATGGAGGACGTCGGGGCGGTCGATGTCGTCGCAGGTGGCGTACCACTGGTTCAGATCGATGCAGCCGAGGTTGATGAGCCAGAGCAGGGAGGGGAGGTCCTGCACGATGGGGTACTTCACCACGTCCGCGCTGTGCGGAATGGGGCAGACCTCGATCCACTCCGGCCGCGGCTCCGGCGCGCGCTTCATGTAGAAGAACTCCCCCTCCGCCCCGTTCGGGTAGCGCTTCATGACCATGGCCCGGCCGGCGAGGTGGGGGATGAGCAGCGGCGAGAGGTCCGCGTAGTACTGCAGCAGGTCGCCCTTGGTGATCTTCAGGTTCTTCCAGAAGACCTTGCGCAGGTTGGTCAACTGCACTTCGCGCTCGCCGAAGCGCAGCACGACGTTGTTGGCGTCGGTGGGGATGATGACCCTTTTTCTGGCAGTCATGCGTTCTCAAATGTAGGGCCGGCTCTCAGCCGGCCGCAGTAAAAGCATGCTGGGCCGGCTGAAAGCCGGCCCTACATTTACCCTTCCTACATTTACGGCAGCGGGGGCATTTTGCCCGATCCGCCGGGCGGGCGGTGCCTTCCCGCGTCCAGGGTCACGTACTCCAGCTCCCGGTCCGCCCGCACCGCCCGCAGCAGCAACCCGCCGCGCGACATGTCGCCCAAGCCCGCGAACGAGGCCGGAAAGCGCAGCCGCGGACCGAAGATCGGCAGCAGGATGTCGACGTACTTGCCGGTGGCCACGCTGCCCAGCAGCACCACGTTCGCATCGGCGTCCAGCTGCGAGACGAGCGCGCGGGCATCGCGCTCCAGCGGCTTGCGGTAGTTGCGCACCTTCACATCCACCTCCGTCCGCTTGAGCACCTTCATCCGCTCCTCGGTGATGCGCCAGTCCGCCCGCACCAGGCCGAAGCCGGGCGCGATCACGAACGTGTTCTCCAGGCCGCCGAAGTGCAGCGCGTACGTCACCTTGCCCCGGAAGTAGAGGGCGCTCATGAAGGCGAAGGCCAGGCCGATGGGAACGCCTTCCGGCGAGCGGTACATCTTCGCCGTGTCGAACCCGGCGCGGGGAGACATGAGCTGTTTGGCCCGCAGGCCGCTCACGTTCGCAGGGGAGAGGAGAAAGATATTGCCCACGGCGCAGAATTGTAGCGGTCCCGTTGCCATCCCTCCGCCCCTCATCTGCTACCGTGCCACGGCCATGAAAAACGCCGCCCTCCTGCTTCTGCTCTGCGCCGCGCTGGCCTGCGCGACGCCGCGGCAGCCCGCCGCCCCCGTGACCACCACCCCCGCCGCCCCCGTCGCCGCCGCTCCAAAGTCGCCGCTGGAGTTCGACCCGGCGAACATGGACAAGACGGTCAACGCCTGCACCGACTTTTACCAGTACGCGAACGGCGCCTGGCTGGCCAGGAACCCCATTCCGCCGCAGTTCACCAGCTGGGGGATGTCCAGCGGCCTGCTGGAGAACAACCGCGCGGCGCTGCGGGAGGTGCTGGAGGCCGCGGCGGCGAAGCCAGTCTCCTCGCGCACGGCCAACGAGCAGAAGATCGGCGACTTCTACACCAGCTGCATGAACGAGCCGGCCATCGAGCAGGCCGGCATCTCGCCGCTCCAGCCGGAGCTCGATCGCATCGACGCCATCGCCAGCACGGCCGACCTGCAGGCGGAGATCGCGCGCCTGCAGTCGATGAACCTGAACGGCCCGTTCAATTTCAACTCGAATCAGGATGCGAAGAACTCCGCGGAAGTGATCGGCGAGGTGGGCCAGGGCGGCCTGGGCCTCCCCGACCGCGACTACTACTTCAAGCCCGACCGGCAGTCGGTCCGCGAGGAGTACGTCAAGCACGTCGCGGCGATGCTCCGCCTCGCCGGCGATGACGAAGCCACCGCCGCGAAGGGCGCCGAGACGGTGATGCGCATCGAGACGGCGCTGGCCAACGCCTCGATGACGCGCGTGGAGCAGCGCGATCCCAACGCGATCTACAACCGCATGCCGGTCACCCAGCTGACCTCGATCGCGCCCGCGTTCGACTGGCCCGCGTATTTCCGGCAGATGGGCGCCGGCGCGCTGCCGTCGGTGAACGTGGCGCAGCCGAAGTTCTTCGCCGAATTGCAGCGCCAGCTCACCTCCACGCCGCTGGCCGACTGGAAGACGTACCTCCGCTGGCACGTCCTGACCGACACCGCCTCCACCCTCTCCTCCGCCTTCGTCAACGAGAACTTCCGCTTCCGCAGCGGCATCCTCGCCGGCCAGAAGGAACAGCAGCCCCGCTGGAAGCGCTGCGTCCAGCGAGCCGACCAGCTTCTCGGCGAAGCCCTCGGCCAGGCCTACGTCGACAAGAAGTTCCCCCCCGCGGCGAAGCGTCGCGCCACGGAGCTCGTGGACAACCTCATCGCCGCGCTGCGCAGCGATCTGGCCACCCTCGACTGGATGAGTCCCGCCACACGGCAAGCCGCCATCGCCAAACTGGAGGCGATGGGCCGCAAGATCGGCTACCCCGATCAGTGGCGCGACTACTCGCAGCTGACCGTCGCCAACGGGCCGTACGCGAGCAACGTGCTGGCCGGCGGCGCGTTCGCCGTCCGCCGCGACCTGGGCAAGATCGGGCAGCCGGTGGACCGCGCGGAGTGGGGCATGACCCCGCCCACCATCAACGCCTACAACAACGGCTCGCTGAACGAGATCGTCTTCCCCGCCGGCATCCTGCAGTGGCCGTTCTTCGACCCGAATATGGATGACGCGTTCAACTACGGCGCCATCGGCAGCATCATCGGCCACGAGATCACGCACGGCTTCGACGACGAGGGCTCGCAGTACGACGCGCGCGGCAACCTGCGCAACTGGTGGACAGAGGAGGACAAGAAGAAGTTCGACGAGCGCGCGGAGTGCATCGTGCGCCAGTTCGACACCTACTTTGTGGAGCCCGGCCTGCACCACAACGGCAAGCTCGTGGCCGGCGAGTCGATCGCCGACCTGGGCGGCCTGGTGATCGCCTACGGCGCGTGGCAGCGTTCCCTGGCCGGCAAACCCCGTCCCGCGAACGTGGACGGCTTCACCCCCGAGCAGCGCTTCTTCCTCGGCTTCGCGCGCTCCCGCGCCACGAACGTGACCCCCGAGGCGCTGCGCGTGCGGATCAACACCGACCCCCACCCCGCGTCGAAGTTCCGCGTGAACGGCCCGGTCTCGAACATGCCGCAGTTCGCCGCAGCGTTCGGGTGCAAGGCCAACGACCCGATGGTCCGCACCGACCGGTGCGACATCTGGTGAAGTGAAAAATGTAGGGCCGGCTCTCAGCCGGCCCAGCTATCTCGTGACCGCGGGCCGGCTGAGAGCCGGCCCTACATTTTTCTTCAGCACCTTGGCGAGGAACTCCGCCGTCGGCGAGGCCTTCACCTTCGCCACCTGCTCCGGCGTCCCGGTGGCCACGATCCGGCCGCCGGCGTCGCCGCCCTCGGGGCCGAGGTCGATGATGTGGTCGGCGGTCTTGATCACGTCGAGGTTGTGCTCGATCACCACCACCGTGTTGCCGCGGTCGACCAGGCCGTGCATGAGGTGGAGGAGCTTCGCCACGTCGTCGAAGTGCAGGCCGGTGGTCGGCTCGTCGAGGATGTAGAGCGTGCGGCCGGTGGCGCGCTTGGCCAGCTCCTTGGCCAGCTTCACGCGCTGCGCTTCACCGCCGGAGAGCGTCGTGGAGGACTGCCCAAGCTTGATGTAGCCGAGGCCGACTTCATCGAGTGTGCGGAGGATGTTGGCGATCTTCGGGATGTTGCGGAACGTCTCCAGGCCCTGCTCCACCGTCATGTCCAGGATCTCGGCGATGGAGTGGCCCTTGTACGTCACCTGCAGCGTCTCCCGGTTGTAGCGCTTGCCGCCGCAGACGTCGCACGTCACGTAGATGTCGGGCAGAAAGTGCATCTCGATCTTGATCTGCCCGTCGCCCTTGCACGCCTCGCAGCGGCCGCCCTTCACGTTGAAGGAGAAGCGCCCCGGCCCGTAGCCGCGCATACGCGCCTCGGGCGTCTGCGACATCAGGTTGCGGATCTCGGCGAAGAGCTGCGTGTACGTCGCCGGGTTCGAGCGCGGCGTGCGGCCGATGGGCGACTGGTCGATGTCGATGATCTTGTCGATCTGTTCCAGCCCCTCGATGCGGTCGTGCGCGCCGGGCGTGTCGACCGAGTCGTAGAAGTAGCGCGAGAGAGCCTTGTAGAGGATGTCGTTCACGAGCGTCGACTTGCCCGAGCCGCTGACGCCGGTCACGGCGGTGAAGACGCCGAGCGGGATGGCCACGTCGAGGTTCTTGAGGTTGTTCTGCCGCGCATTGCGCACCACAAGCTTCGCCTCGGTGATCGGCCGCCGCGCCGGCGGCACTTCGATCGACGCCTCGCCGCGCAGATAGCGCGCCGTGAGGGAGCGCTCGTAGCGCTGCACTTCCTTGAGGGTTCCTTCGCCGACCACCTCGCCGCCGTGCACGCCCGCGCGGGGACCGAGGTCGACGATGTGGTCCGCGGCCTCGATCGTTTCCTCGTCGTGCTCCACCACGATCACCGTGTTGCCGATGTCGCGCAGGCTCTCGAGCGTCGCGATCATTTTCACATTGTCCTTCGGATGCAAGCCGATGCTCGGCTCATCGAGCACGTAGAGCATGCCCATGAGGCCCGACCCGATCTGCGTGGACAATCGAATGCGCTGCGACTCGCCGCCCGAAAGGGTGGCGGAGCGGCGGTTGAAGCTGAGGTAGTCGAGCCCGATGCCAAGCAGCAGGTCGACGCGCCCGCGCACTTCACCGA
>DASYMJ010000294.1:0-12324 GCA_036009105.1 Thermoanaerobaculia bacterium
CCTCATCTTCCTCTCCGGCGCGCCCAGCCAGATCGATACCTGGGACCTGAAGGAAGGAGTCTGGACGCCCAAGAACTTCGCGCCGACGGACTTCGGCGAGCTCCGCTGGCCGCAGGGGCTGATGCCGAAGACGGCGGAGCACATCGACAGACTGGGAGTCATCCGCACCGGTCTGTCCTGGGCGGCGGTGCACGGCCTGGCCCAGACCTGGGCCCAGATTGCCCGCAACCCGGGCAGCGCATCCGGGTCCTTCGCGCCCCACATCGGCGCGGTGGTGGCGCTGGAGGCGCAGGTCTCCCGGAGGGCGGGCGACGTCCTGCCCGGCTTCGTGGCCATGAATCAGGTGATGGCCGGCTCGGGATACCTCCCGTCGCAGTACGCGCCGTTCGAGGTGTCGTCTGGCGCGAATGGCGTGCCGGCGATCAGCCACCCGGACGGCGAGGCGCGCCTGCACGAGCGGTGGCAGTTGCTAGAGAGGCTCGACCGGGAGCGCTCCTCGCCCACGCTGGGGAAGAACGCCGCCGACATGTCCGGCTTCTACGACTCGGCCAAGCAGCTGATCGATTCGCCGGACGCGAGCCGGCTGTTCAGCTTCACGCCCGAGGACCACACCCGGTACGGCGAGACGCCGTTCGGCGACTCGCTGGCCGTGGCCCGCAACCTCATCACGGCACGCCGGGGCACCCGTTTCGTGCAGGTGACGCTGGCGGGCTGGGACCATCACTCGCTGATCTATACCGCCTTGCCGGCGCAGATGAGGATCTTCGATCCCGCGTTCGGTGCGCTGCTGAGCGATCTGGCCGCCACCCCCGGCTCGGAGAGCGGGAAGACGCAGCTGGACGAGACGCTGGTGGTGGTGCTGGGCGAGTTTGGCCGCACGGTCGGCCCGCTCAACGCCTCGAAGGGGCGCGACCACCACCTGCGCATGTCCATCGTCATGGCCGGCGGCGGCGTGCGCGGCGGCCGGGCCATCGGCAAGACGGACGAGCGCGGCATCAGCGCCGTGGAGTACGGCTGGAGCGGCAACCGCGACATCCGCCCGGAGGACGTCACCGCGACCATCTACTCCGCCCTCGGCATCGACTACACCATCGTGCGCCGCGACGCCCCCCTGGGCCGGGTGTTCGAGTACGTGCCGTTCGCGAAGGAGGGGACGTATGGGGCGGTCAGCGAGATGTTCGGGTAGTTGCTGGTTACTGGTTGCTGGTTGCTTGCGCTGCTGCCGGTTCCAGGCGCTGCGGCGCAAGTAACCAGCAACCAGCAACCAGTAACCACTACAATCCCGCCCCGTGCACGACGACCCCCTCCCGCGCAAGCTCCCCGAGCGCACCGGGCGGCACTTCTGCGTGAAGTGTCTGGCCGAGGTGGGGGGGGAGGAGTACTTTCGCAACGATCAGGTGTGCGACAAGTGCGCGGCGGAGGACGAGTATCCGCTGAAGTCGACTCCTGACGCCAAGAAGCGCGATGAGCGGTAAGGTCGCCGTCGTTCACGACTGGCTGACCGGGATGCGCGGGGGGGAGGCGGTGCTCGAGGCCATCCTCGAGCTGTTCCCATCCGCGGAGCTGTTCACGCTGTTCCACTTTCCGGGGAGCGTCTCGGCGAAGATCGAGGCGCGGGTCATCCACACCTCCTATCTGCAGAACGTGGCGCGGAAGGTGAGCGACTACCGCCGCCTGTTGCCGTTGTACCCGCGGGCCGCGCGCTCCTTCGACCTGCGCGGCTTCGCCCTCATCGTCTCCTCCAGCCATTGCGTGGCCAAGGGCGTGAACGCGCACGGCGTCAAGCACATCACCTACTGCCACACCCCGATGCGCTACATGTGGGACCGCTTCGACGACTACTTCCCCTGGTCGAAGCCGGCCCAGCGCATCGCGGCGTGGGCGCTGCGGCCGTGGCTGCAGCGGTGGGACCGCGATACGGAAGGCGTGACCCGCTTCGTGGCCAACTCGCGCTTCGTGGCGAGGAGGATCGAGAGGTACTACGGGCGCCAAGCGGACGTCGTGCATCCGTTCGTCGACGAGGCCTTCCTCGCGCCGCGGCTGGAGCACGAGCGGGAGGACTTCCACCTCGTCGTCTCCGCGCTGGTCCCCTACAAGAAGATCGAGCTGGCCATCGAAAGCGGCCGGAAGCTGGAGATCATCGGCGGCGGACCGCTATTGCAGAAACTGCAGGCGAAGGCCGGCCCCAACGTCCGGTTCCTCGGCCCCGTATCGAGGGATAGAATCATCGAGCGGCTCTCGCGGGCGCGGAGCCTGATCCTGCCCGGCATCGAGGACTTCGGGATCACTCCGCTGGAAGCGATGGCCCTCGGCACGCCGGTGGTGGCCCTGGGGCAGGGCGGCGTGCTCGACACGGTCGTGCACGGCTCGACCGGCATACTCTTCGACGATCCGATGGTACATTCGCTGCGGGGGGCGCTGGACGAGGTGGAGTCGCGGAGCTGGGACCGCGCGGCGTTGCGGGCGCATGCCGCGGCGTTCTCCCGCGAACGGTTCCACCGCGAGCTCGCCGCACTGATGGAAGCATGATCGAGAAAAAGCACCGCGCGCTGGCCGGGGTTTACCTCATCATCGACGCGCTGGCGTCGAACCTGGCCATGCTCTGCGCCTGGTTCCTCCGCTTCCAGTTCGCCATCATCCCGGTCACCAAGGGCACCCAGCAGTTCGAGAACTACGTCGCCCTCCTCCCCATCGTCACCGTCGTCTTCCCCCTCGCCTTCGCCGCGCAAGGGCTCTACCGCGTCCGCACCACGCGCGGCCGCACCGAAGAGTGGCTCTCCGTGGCCATGAGCTCCGTCCTCGGCACCGTGGTGCTCTCCGGCGTGCTGCTGTGGGTCAGGCCGGCGGGCGGCTCGGACCTCTTCTACAGCCGCGCGACGCTCCTCCTCTTCATGCTGTGTGCGGTCGTCTTCGTGATCATCGGGCGCGTCTTCGTCCGCCTCGCCGTCGAGCGCCGGCACCGGTTGGGGAAGGATCTCGACCGGGTGCTGATCGCCGGCAACGGCGACCTCGCCCGCGCGGTGGTGGAGCGGATGCGCGCGCATCGCGACCAGCTCGGCTTCCGCATCGTCGGCTATCTGCGCAACGGCGACCCGGCGGAAGTGGCGGAGCTGCCCTGCCTCGGCAGCATCGACGACGCGGAGCGGGTGATCGAAGCGCACCGCATCGATCACGTCTTCGTCGCGCTGCCCCACGCGTCTTCCGAGGCGATGATGGCGCTGCTCGACCGGCTGGTGCGGAGCTGCGTTTCCATCCACGTCGTGCCCGACCTGCTGCAGTTCATGGTGTTGCGCTCGCGGGTGGAGGACATCGACGGCCTGCCCACCATCAACCTTTCCGAGACGCCGCTGGAAGGGTGGAGCCGCTACGTCAAGCGCGGCTTCGACCTGGTGGTGGCCGGAATCGCGCTGGCGGTGCTCGCGCCGTTCATGGGGCTGCTGGCGCTGATCATCTGGCTGGAGGACGGCGGCCCGATCTTCTACCGGCAGGTGCGGATGGGGCTGGACGGCAAGCCGTTCGACATCGTGAAGTTCCGCTCCATGCGCGTGGGCGCGGAGGAGGCGACCGGGGCGGTCTGGGCGGAGAAGGATGATCCGCGGCGGACGCGCATCGGCCAATGGCTGCGCGCCTGGTCGCTGGACGAGCTGCCCCAGCTGTGGAACGTGCTCATGGGCGACATGAGCGTGGTCGGCCCCCGCCCCGAGCGGCCGCAGTTCGTGCAGCAGTTCCGCGCCGAGTTCCCGCACTACATGCTCCGCCACAAAGTGCGCGCCGGCATGACCGGCTGGGCCCAGGTGCACGGCTGGCGCGGAAATACCTCCATCCGCATGCGCATCGAGCACGACCTCTACTACATCGAGAACTGGTCGCTCATGCTCGACCTGAAGATCCTCTTCCTGACGGTGGTGCACGGGATTCGGCACGAGAACGCGTATTAGCGATGAGTTATCGGTTGCCGGTCATCGGTTCTCAGTAGAGATACCGACAACTGACAACTGACAACCGACAACTGACAACCGACAACTCCTATAATCCGCCCCCTCTTATGGGCAAGAACTCCGACGCATTTTTCCAGCGGGCGCAGGTGGTGATTCCGGGCGGCGTGAACTCGCCGGTCCGGGCCTTCAAAGGCGTGGGCGGCGCGCCGCTGTTCATCGAGCAGGCGCAGGGCTCGCGCATCTTCGACGCGGACAACCTGCAATACATCGACTGTGTCGGCTCCTGGGGGCCGATGATCCTGGGGCACGGCCATCGCTACGTCGTGGAAGCGGTCAAGAAAGCCGCCACCAGAGGCTTCTCCTTCGGCGCCCCCACCCTGGGCGAAGTGGAGCTGGCGGAGATGATCGTCGCCGCCATCCCCTCCATCGAGATGCTCCGCCTGGTCAACTCCGGCACCGAGGCCACCATGAGCGCGCTGCGGCTGGCCCGGGCGGCGACCGGGCGGACGAAAGTCATCAAGTTCGACGGCGGCTATCACGGGCATGTCGACTCCTTGCTGGTGAAGGCGGGCTCCGGCTCCGCGACCTTCAACCTGCCCGACTCGGCCGGCGTGCCGAAGGCGGTGACGGAGCTGACCATCAGCGTGCCGTACAACGACCTCGAGGCGGTGCGCAAGGCGATGAGCGACGAAGTGGCGGCGGTGATCGTGGAGCCGGTCGCGGGCAACATGGGCTGCGTGCCTCCCGCGGACGGCTTCCTGCGCGGGCTGCGCGAGCTGTGCGACGACTCCGGCGCGCTGCTCATCTTCGACGAGGTCATGACCGGCTTCCGCGTGGCGTACAGCGGCGCGCAGTCGCTGTACGCCATCCGGCCGGACATCACCACGCTCGGCAAGATCATCGGCGGCGGCATGCCCATCGGCGCGTATGGCGCGTCGAGCATCCTCATGGACTACGTCTCGCCGGTCGGGCCGATGTATCAGGCCGGGACGCTGAGCGGCAATCCGGTGGCGGTGGCCGCCGGCCGGGCGACGCTCAGCGTGCTGAAGAACTCCTCGATCTACGCCGACCTGGAGGAGCGGAGCGCGGAGTTCGAGGAGGGGGTGCGGGCGGCGGCGGAGAAGCACGCCGTGCCGCTCACCATCAACCGGGTCGGCTCGATGTGGACCATCTTCTTCACCGAAGGGCCGGTGACCGATTTCGAGTCGGCGAACAGATCGAACCGCGACAAGTTCGCCCGCTTCTTCCACCTCATGCTCGGCGAAGGCGTCTACCTGCCGCCCTCGCAGCTGGAGGCCGCGTTCTTCTCCGCCGCCCACGCGAAGAAGGACGTGACGCAGATGATCGAGCGCGTGGACCGGGTGCTGAAGAAGATTGCGTGGGAGTACGAGAAGTAGTGGTCAGTTGTCGGTTGTCGGTTGTCAGTAGGTTCTTGCCTACCGACAACTGACAACTGACAACTGACAACTACTCCATCCCTCGCTGCAGCCCCTTCACTCCCGCCACCCGGCGAATCGCCACGAGCGTTCCCGCGATGTACGGCGCCGCGCCGGTGCCCCCCTCGTAGCGGATGGAGAGCCGCTCGTCTTCCCGGCCGAAGATCACTTCCAGGCCGATGGTGTGCCCGGGCAAACGGACGGAATGGATCTGCGAGCCGGAGACCTCGGCGCCGCGTGCGTCGGGGCGGCCCTGCGTGTCGGCCACCGGGATGCGCGTCTGCGGTGACGCGACCTGGGAGAGGCGCCAGGCCAGCTCGCGCGCGGTGCCGCTCGGCGCGTCGGGCTTGGAGTCGTGGGCGTAGTCGATGATCTCCCAGCTCGGCATCTGCCTGGCCGCCATGGCCGCGAACTGCTGGAGAAGGATGGCGGAGACGGCGAAGTTGCCGACCGCCAGCACGCCGACGCCTTTCGCCTGCGCGGCGGCGTCGATCTCCCCGAAATCGAGGTCGGAAAGGCCGGAGCTGCCGATGACGACGTGACGCCCGGCATCGATGGCGAGCAGCACGTTGCGCTTCACCGCCGTGGCGCTGGTGTAGTCGACGAAGACGTCGCTCGGCGTCTGCAGCGCCTCTTCCACGGTGCCGACAATGGTCAGGTCTCCGAGCTGCCGTCCGGCGGCGGAACGGGCGGCGGCGGCGACGAGCTGGAGGTCGTCCGCGGCTTCGATGGCGTCCACGAGCGGCTTGCCGATCCAGCCGGTCGCGCCGGCGAGGGTGATCTTCAACATGAGGGGATTCTAAATGTAGGCCGGCTCTCAGCCGGCCCGATTGATCCGTTGACGCGGGGCCGGCTGAGAGCCGGCCCTACATTTCCCTCACCGCAGGAGGCGACCGCCGTCCACTGGCACCGTCGCGCCGGCGATGTAGTCGCTCTGCATCAGGAACACGACGGCCGAAGCCGTTCCCCTTCATCTGCAACCGAGGGTGCGGGCCAGGAAGAACGGGGCGCGCATGTTCAGGGCGAACGTCTCGTCGAAGCTGGCGAACGTCACCTCCGCGAGCTGCTCGCGCGTGAAGTTGGCCGCCGAATTCACCAGCAGGTCGATGCGCGGCAGTTGCGCGATCACCTCGCCGCCGGCCGCGCGCACGGCGTCGGCGATGGCCAGACCGACCCGGCGCTTGCCGCCCGTCACCAGGGCGGTGCGGCCGGCCAGCGGCATCACGTCTCCTCCGAGGGGCGCTCGCGCACGGAGAGCCAGCTGCCGAACCAGCCGGCGAGCATCCCCCCCGCCACCAGCGCGGCGATCTTCTGCCAGGGCAGGAAGCCGACGAAGAGGAAGCCCCACAGCAGGGAGCTCGAGGGCGGGATGGCCCGCCGCGACACCTCGAAGAGGAGGAAGAGCAACCCCACCGCCAGCACGCCGCCCAGCGTTCCCTGCAACAACCCCTCGATCAGGAACGGGCCGCGGATGATCCGCTCCGTGGCGCCGACCAGGCGCATGATCTCGATCTCCTCGCGGTAAAGCATCATGGTCAGGCGGATGACGTTCGCGATGGTGAACGCCGCCGCGATGGCCAGCACGCCGCCCGCCACCAGCCCCGCCAGGTTGACGATGGAGATGATGCGCTTGAGGCGATTGAGCCACTCCCAGTCGAACTGCACCTGCTCCACGCCGGCGATTCTGCGCAGCTGTTTCATGTCCCGGTCGAAGCCGGGCGACTGGGCGATCGCCGGCGTCACCTCAACCTCGAACGAAGGCGGAAAGGGGTTCTCATCGAGCTGCCCCACCACCTCCGAGAGGTTCGAGAAGTAGCTGCGGAAGCGGGCCAGGGCCTGCTCGCGGGTGACGAAGTGCCGCTGGGCCAGCGTCGGGCGCGCGGCGAGGAAGGTGTCGACGGCGCGGATCTCCTCCGGCGTCGCCTCCGCCTCCAGATAGATGTTCACCCGCGACTTCCCCTGCCACTGCGTCACCGCCCGCTCCAGGTTCTCCGCCACGAGCAGGAACGAGCCGAGGATCAACAACGAGATGGTGATCATGGCCACGGCGACGAAGCTCGTGCGCTTGGAGATCCAGATGCGGCGCACCGCCTCCCGGAAGAAGTACGAGAAGGCGTTGGAGGGGACTTCCGGCTCCCGGCGGCCGGGGATGAAGTCGCGGGCCATCTTCAGGAGGAGGCCAGCCCGAACAAAGCTTCGGCCCGAGGGAGCTTCTCCGGCTGCGGCGCCTTCTCTTCCGTGATGCGGCCATGCTCGAGGGTGATGACGCGCCGGCCGCTCTCCCGGATCAGGTCGCGGTCGTGCGTGGCCAGCAGGATGGTCGACCCGCGCAGGTTCGCCTCGGAGAAGATCTGCACGATGTCGTGCGAGAGGTCGGGGTCGAGGTTGCCGGTCGGCTCGTCGCCGATGAGGATGAGCGGGTCGTTGATCAATGACCGGGCGATGGCCACGCGCTGCTGCTCGCCGCCGGAGAGCTGCGGCGGATAGGAGTTCAGCTTGTGATGCAGGCTCACCGCGCGCAGCGCCTGGTAGGCCTTCTTCTTGTGCTCCCTGGGCGGGACGTTCAGCACGGTGAGGATGAAGGAGAGGTTCTCGAAGACCGTCATCCGCTCGATGAGCTTGAAGTCCTGGAAGACCATGCCGATCTCGCGGCGGAAGTAGGGGAGGTGGGAGCGGCGCATGGTGTTGAGGTTGCGCCCGTTGACGATGATCTGCCCCTCGCTGGCCACCATCTGGCGGAGGATGAGCTTGAGCAGCGTCGACTTGCCCGCGCCGCTCGGCCCGGTGAGAAAGACGAAGTCGCCTTTCTCGATGTGAAACGTCACGTCATGCAGCGCCGTGGAGTAGCGATCGAACTTCTTCGTGACGTGGTAGAAGTGGATCATGAGTTAAACGATGAACGGGGAAGGATGAACGATGAACGAACCGGGTGGGCGGCGTTCATCGTTCATCCTTCCTCGTTCATCGTTCATCATTAAATCATGTCTCGCTACCTCATCGTCGGTGCCGGCGGCTTCGCGGGGGCGATCGCGCGCTATGCAATCGGCGTCTGGATCGGCTCGCTGTGGCGGAAGCCGTTCCCGCTCGGCACGTTCGTCATCAACATCAGCGGGTGCTTTCTCCTCGGCGCGTTCCTCGCGTTCGCGGCGGAGCGCGCCTCCATCGACGAGACCTGGCGCCTCCTCATCGCTACCGGTTTTCTCGGCGCGTACACCACGTTCTCCACGTTCGAGCACGAGACGTTCGCGCTCGCACGCCGCGGGGCCTTGGGATGGGCGCTGCTGAATGTCGCAGCGTCGGTGATCATCGGTTACGTCGCCGTTCGTGTCGGGACGGTGGCGGCGTTCACCCTTCGTTCATGGCCGTAACCTGACGTCACAATTCGTAACGCCGCGAGGAAGACTCGCGGCGCGCCGTCGCCCAGATTGTCGGCATCATGAAATGCACGGCAATCGTCCTGGCGATGGGGATCGCCGGCTCCGCGTACGCGATCCCGACGCGGATCAACATCTCGAAGATCGACGCGGGCATCGTCCTCAACGGCGACCTCTCCGACGCCGGCTGGCGGAAGGCGCAGCGCATCGAGACCTTCGTCGAGTACTACCGCGGCGACAACGTCGCGCCTCCAGTGAAGACGACGGCGCTGCTGACCTACGACGCGCAATACGTCTACGTCGGCTTCGACGCGCGCGATCCGCGGCCGGCGGAGATCCGCGCGCCGTTCGTCGACCGCGACCAGGTGCTGGCCGACCAGGACTACGTCTCCATCGTCATCGACACGCAGAACGACCACCGCTCGGCCATCATCTTCCGGGTCAATCCGCGGGGCATCCAGGCGGACAGCGTCCTCAATGACGCGAACGGCGTGGAGGACTTCGCGCCCGACTTCTTCTTCGAGACCAGGGCGCGGGAGACGCCGGGCGGGTGGATGGCGGAGCTGCGCATCCCGCTCTCCTCGCTGCGCTATCCGAGCAGCGATCCGCAGACGTGGGGGGTGATCCTGACCCGCAACTATCCGCGCGACTTCCGCTACATGATGGCCAACACGCCGATCCCGAAGAGCACGAACTGCTTCGTCTGCCACGCGGCGGAGCTCACCGGCCTGACCGGCCTGCCCACGGGCGGACATCTCACCCTCGCCCCCTACACCACGGCCAACCGCTACGAGCACGCCGAGACGCGGGACATGATCACCGACCCGATGCGCAGCGACGTCGGCCTCGACCTGAAGTGGAAGCCGAGCGCGAAGCTGACCGTGGACGGCACGCTCAATCCCGATTTCTCCCAGATCGAGTCGGACGCGCCGCAGGTCTCGGTCAACAACCGGTTCGCGCTCGACTATCCGGAGAAGCGGACGTTCTTCCTGGAAGGGGTCGACCTCTTCTCCACGCCTCTGCGCGCCGTCTACACGCGGGCCATCACCTCGCCGGCCTGGGGGGCGCGCGCGACCGGCCAGATGGGGAGGAGCGCCTACACCATGCTCATCGCCGAGGACCGCGGCGGCGGCACGGTCATCCTGCCGGGACTCTACGGCTCGGAAACCGTGGCTCAGGATTTCCGCTCCCGCGTCTTCCTCGGCCGCGTCCGCACCTCGCTCGGCAACTCGTACGCCGGCATGCTGGCCACGGCGCGTGAAGTGGAAGGCGGCGGCTACAACCGCGTCCTCGGGCCGGACGTGCTGTGGAAGCCGACCCCCGAGAACCGCCTCTCCGCGCAACTGCTGTTCAGCACGACGGAGAACCCGAAGCGGGCCGACCTGAGCGCGCAATTCGACGGCTCGGCTTCGCGCGGCCACGCCCTGCGCGCCTGGGGCACCCGCGACCGCCCGCGCTACGACCTGTTCGCCGAGGTGCAGGACCTCTCGCCCCGGTTCCGCGATGACAACGGGTTCATTCCGAAGGTGGGGATGCGCCTCGTGTACGGCGAGATCGGCGGGCACTGGTACCCCAAACGCGGCTTCTTCAGCTTCGTGCGGCCGTATTTTGCGGCGCAGCACAACGTCGCGTACGAGGGCGGCCAGTCGACGCGGCGGGCGATCTTTCCCGGCGCGTACTTCGAGGGGAAGTGGGGGAGCTCGGGCTGGGTGACGCTCCGCGCCGCCGATGCGGAGCGCGTAGACGGCCGCATCCTCGGCTACCGTTTCGCGGAGTGGTCGCTGCGCGCGAACCCGATCCGCAGCCTGCCCGCGGTGCAGCTCAACGGCACCTTCGGCCAGCGCATCGACTACACGCGCAGCCGCGTCGGCCGGGGCGGCGTGGTGGATCTGTCATCGACCGTGCGGCCGACCGATCACCTGGAGCTCATCGGCAGCGTGAAGCGCGACTGGGTGGAGGAGTCGTACGCGGCGAACATCGAGCGGATGAAGATGACGTACACGTTCTCGGCCCGCTCCCTGGTCCGCCTCATCGGCCAGCATGAGGACACCGACCTGCGCGCCTCGCGCGACGGCGGCCTGTCACTGTCCGCCCTCTATGCCTATCGCCTGAATTGGCAGACGGTGTTCTTCGTCGGCTACGGCGACCAACGCACGCTCGACGAGCGCGAGGCGCTGCGCCCCAGTGGCCGGTCGATGTTTTTGAAGGTGGCGTATGCGTTCCAGAGGTAACAAATTGTGTCAACCGTCGCGGCGGCCGAGACCCGCGTGAGACGATATCCGTAAGACCACCAAGCCATGCGCCGCCTCTTCCGCCGCTCCATTCTCTGGCTCCTGCCGGTCGTGGTCATCCCACTCGGCGTGCTGCTGGTGATGCAGTACCGCTTCCTGCGCACGCTGGAGCGGAACACGGCGTCGGCGGAGCGGAACTGGCTGCGCAGCACGCTGGAAGACGTCAGCCGGGAGATCGAGGGCTACTACCGCACCACCGCCGACCGCACGCTGACCCTCTCGCCCGCCGCGCTCGAGTCGCCCGAGCAGCTGGCCGAGCACTTCCGCCGCCACCCGCTGGCGGGGGCGAAGACCTACTTCACCATCCGCTATCGCGAGATGGGGGAGGCCTCGTACTTTGATGGCCACGGCAAGGAGAAGTCGCTGACCGGCGAAGAGGCGCAGGCGGTGAAGGTGGCCACGGTCTCCTGGGCCATGCTGCACAAGCTGCAGAGCGCGGTGCCGACGCAGGTGGTCGGCGTCGACGAGCGCGATGGGCACAACCGCGTGCTGCTCAAGCCGATCACCGACGAGCAGCTGCACGTGACCGGCGTGGCGGGCGTGGTGCTGGACAACGACGCCGCGCGCAACGCGATGCTGCAGATCGCCGCCCGCACGGCCAAGCAGCGCTTCCAGGACTACAGCGACTTCGCCATCATGCTCGGCGAGCCGCGGCGGTTCGCGCCGCGCGGCAGCGGCCAGCGCGAGTTCATCTCCCAGCCGCTGCCGTTCCTCTTCACCGACTGGCGCGTCGGCATCCGCGACATCTGCGCCTCCCCCGAGGAGATCGCCGCCATCAACTTCCGCATCAATGCGATGTGGACCGGCGTGGCGGCGGCCATCCTCTTCGCCGCCATCGCCCTGGCGACGCATGCCGTGGCCCGGCAGGCGAAGCTCTCCCAGATGAAGAGCGACTTCGTCTCCAACGTCTCGCACGAGCTGCGCACGCCGCTCTCCTCCATCCGCGTGTTCGGCGAGTACATGCGCCTGGGGCGCGTCACGAAGACGGACAAGATCGTCGAGTACGGCGAGTACATCGAGGCGGAGAGCCGGCGTCTGACGCAGCTCATCAACAACATCCTCGACTTCTCGAAGATCGAGTCGGCGGACAAGAAATACCACTTCTCCGAGTCGGATCTGGCGTGCCTGGTGGGCGGCGTGGTGGCGGCGTTCGAGATGCCGCTGCGCGAGAAGGGCTTCGCCATCACGTTCGAAGCGCCGTCGAACGCACTGCCGCCGGTCTCCATTGACAAAGATGCATTGGCGCAAGCGGTGGTGAACCTGCTCGACAACGCGGTGAAGTACT
>DASYMJ010000295.1:0-14570 GCA_036009105.1 Thermoanaerobaculia bacterium
TCCTCGTTCATCGTTCCAAAACGTCCGACATCACCGCCACCGCCGTCGGCATCGCCCCCGCCCCCCGCCCGACCAGCAGCAGCTCGCCGGCCGCCCGCCCGCGGATCACCACCGCGTTGTTTTCCTCGCGCACCGCGGCCAGCGGGTGGCCGAACCGGATCACCCGGGGCTCGACTACCAGCGCGATCCCGCCCGCCACGCGCGACGCCTCGGCGACGAGGCGCACCACGCCTTTCGCCGTGCGCGCGGCGGTCACGCCGCGGATGCCGGTCACGGATACCTGCCGGATCGGCGCCTCGAACGCCAGCCCGGCCAGGATGCGCAGCTTCTGCGCGGCATCCGTCCCGTCCACATCGAGCGACGCATCCGCCTCGGTGAACCCGCGCGCCTGGGCTTCGATCAGGGCCTCGTCAAACGAGAGCCCGTCCTCCATCCGGGTCAGGATGAAGTTCGAGGTGCCGTTCAGGATCCCGCCGATGCTCTCGATGGAGTCGCCGGCCAGCCCGTCGCGCAACGCGCGGACGATGGGGATCGCGCCGCACACGCTGGCCTCGAAGCCGATCGACGTCCCTTGCCGCGCGGCGGCGGCGAACAGCTCGCGGCCGTGCGTCGCCAGCAGCGCCTTGTTCGCCGTCACCACCCGCCGCCGTTGCGCCAGCGCGCGGCGCACGTACAGCCCGGCCGAATGCACGCCGCCCACGAGCTCCACCACGACGTCGCAGTCGCCGTCGATCGCCTCCGTCGGGCAGGTCGTGAGCAGCGCCGGATCGACCCCGGGCCGCTCCCGGGCCGGATCGCGGACGAGGATCCGTCCGATATCCAGCTCCACGCCGTGCCGGGCCGCGATCCGCCGCCGTTGCGCCTTTGCAAGCCGGACGAAGCCCGCGCCGACCGTACCGCAGCCGAGCAAGGCCACGCGCAGCCGCCTCATGCGACACGCTCCGCACCGGCCGCGCGCGTGCGGCGCAGCGCCTGCTCGAGGTCATCGATCAGGTCGCGCACATCCTCCAGCCCGACCGAGAGCCGGATCAGACTGTCGCTGATGCCCACTCCCCGCCGAACCTCCGGCTCGACCGAGGCATGGGTCATCGTCGCGGGATGGCAGAAGAGGCTTTTCACGCCGCCGAGGGATTCGGCGAGCGTCCAGAGGTGCGGGCGGCGGGTGAAGGCGCGGGTGGCGTCGAGGTCGGCGTGGAGCTCGAAGGAGATGATGGCGCCGAAGCGCGTCATCTGCTGCCGCGCCACGGCATGTGTCGGATCGTCGACGAAGCCCGGATAGTAGACGCGGCGGACGGCGGGCTGCGCGACGAGCCAGCGCGCGAGGAGCTCCGCGCTCGAACAGTGCCGCTCCATGCGCAGGCCGAGGGTCTTGACCCCGCGCAGGATGAGGAAGCAGTCCTGCGGGCCGGGCACGGCGCCGATGGCGTTCTGCAGGAACTTGAGGTCGGCATGCAGCGCGTCGTCGTCGAGCAGCACCGCGCCGCCGAGGACGTCGCTGTGGCCGTTGATGTACTTCGTGGTGGAGTGGATCACCAGGTCGGCGCCGAGGGTGAGCGGCTGCTGGAGCACCGGCGTGGCGAAGGTGTTGTCGACCACGGTCCGTACGCCGGCCGCGCGCGCGATGGCGGCGCAGGCCGCGATGTCGGTCACCTTCAGCAGCGGATTGGACGGCGTCTCCAGCCAGAGCAGCCTCGTCTCCGGACGGATGGCCTGCTCCACCGCGGCCGTCGAGGTCGTGTCGACGAAGGTGAAGGTGACGCCGAAGCGGGCGAACACTTTGGTGAAGATGCGCCAGGCGCCGCCGTAGAGGTCCTGGGTGGAGACGACGTGATCGCCGGCGTTCAGCAGGGAGAGCACGGCGTGGATGGCGGCCATGCCGCTGGAGTACGCCAGGCCGTGCCGCGCCCCCTCCAGCGCGGCGAGGTTCTCTTCCAGCGCGCGGCGGGTCGGATGGTCGGTGCGGGAGTAACAGAAGCCGCGGTTGACCCCGGGCTCGGCCTGGCGGAAGGTCGAGGTCTGATAGATCGGGGTGTTGACGGCGCCCGTGGCGGCGTCGTCGGCTTGACCGGCGTGGATCGCACGCGTGTCGAAACGATAGGCCATGATTCTCCTCCTGCGAGAGAAAGTGCTTTGCGTTAGCGGAGGGAGCAGGTCGCGGAGGGACCCGGGTCGAGACGCAACTTAGGCGTCAGCGCCCGGGCGACGCATCATCATTCGGCCCATGGCCGGGGCATTGATGAAGGAGCACTGCGGCGTCATTGGCGGGCGACGATACGCCGCTTGATGGCGGAATGCAACAGCAGCGCACGCCGGGTCCCGATCATGCGCGCGGCTAGGCGCATCCACCACTGGCGCTCCTCGTCGTGAGGCACGAAGTGAGGATCGAGGTCCAGGGTCTTCGCCACTTCGCGCTCGAACGTCTCGCGGTCGTGCAGCGCGCAGACCCGCAATTCCTTGTACCAGTACTGCGCGAGGCGCTTGCGGCGGGCGGGCGTGTTCGCCGCCTTTTCCAGCTCCCGCATGATGACGAAGTGGTCGTGCGCGTTGTCGAGCATGGTGTGCACGGAGGTCACCCGCTCGTTGCCATGCTCGCGCAGGATGTAGGCGATGCCGTCCCGGCGAACGAGCTTTCCGCCGCCCAGGACGGCGCGCACCCAGAACTCCCAGTCGTCCATCTTCTTCACCGCCGGGTTCCAGCGGAAGCGCTGCACGTAGGAGCGGCGATAGAGCGCGGCGCTGGTCGGCACCGCGCCGCCGGCGAGCAGCACGTCCTCGATCGGGCGGTCGAGTTGCGGGGCCTGGCCGATGCGGCGCGTGCCATCGACGAGCAGGTCGACCCAGCCGCTGGCCACGATGTCCGCGTTCGTAGCGCGCGCGAGGGCCACCTCCTGGGACAGGCTGCCGCGCTCCAGCAGATCATCCGAGTCGAGGAACTTCACGAACTCCCCTGCCGCCTCTTCCAGGCCGCGGTTGCGGGCGCGCTGTTGCCGCTGGTTGACCGGCTGGCGCAGCACCTTCACCGGATACGCTGCCAAGCGCGCCAGCGTGTCGTCCGTGGAGGCGTCGTCGATCACGATCACCTCGACGCCTGCCCCGAGGGCGGACTGGATGGCCTCCCCGACCAGCGCGGCGCGGTTGTAGGTGGGGATGATGACCGAGACGTCGATCACATCATTCGGCTTCGAGCCGCTGGAGGAGCGTCCGCAGCGCGTCGATCACTTCGCTCTTCTCCACGTTCGGCTTGCGGAAGGCGAGGTTGAGGCTGAAGGGGAGCGCCTTGTCCTTCACCTCGAACACGTAGTTCTTCGGCCGGCCGGCCTTCTTCGGCTCCGCCTTGGCGGCGGTCTGCCTGCGCAGGTCCTCGCGCGTGAGCTCCCCTGCCCCGAACGCCCGCACCACCTGCTCCATCGCCTCCTCGCTGCCGGCGCGCGCCACCTGCACGAGCACCGACTTGTTGGAGATGCCGGTCTCGCGGCAGAGAGCGCGGATGCGGTCCGGGATCTCGTTGATGAGCAGCGTCTCGGTGATGGTGGTGCGCGACTTGCCGATGACCTGGGAGATCTTCTCGTGCGTGTAGCCGAACTTCTGCTGCAGCGCGGCGAAGCCCTCCGCCTCCTCGAACGGGGTGAGGTCCTTGCGCTGGATGTTCTCGATGAGGGCGATCTCGAGCTGTTCCTTGTCGTCGACGTCGAGCTCGATGGCCGGGATCTCGTCCAGGCCGGCCAGGGTCGCGGCGCGGTAGCGGCGCTCGCCGGAGATGATCTGGTAGCGGTTCGGCCCCATCTGCCGGACCAGGATCGGCTCGAGCACCCCTTTCTCGCGGATGGAGGCGGCCAGCTCCTCGATGTTGCCCAACTGCGTGCGCGGCTGCTCGGCATTCGGCTCGACCACGTCCAGCGGGAGCATGGTCCCGATGTGCCGCCCCGAGCGGCGGGTCAGCTCGTCCACGAAATGGGCGTCGTGACGCATCGTGGTGCGCTCGGGCAATCCTCGTTTCATAGCCATGAAAGCTCCGGAAGGATGAACGGAGTCCTGCCGTTGTTCATCCTTCATCCTTCATCCTTCATCGTTCATCGTTTCTACACTCGCGACAAAATCTCCTCGCTCAGCGAGTAATACTCGTTTGCGCCGCTCGACTTCGGGGCGAAGGTGAAGATCGATTCCTTGTACGCCGGGCTCTCCTCCAGGCGGATCGACTTGGTGATGATGGTGTTGAAGAGCCGCTCGCCGAAGACCTGGCCGATCTGCTCGTGGATGTCTTTGGCCAGGGTGGTGCGGCGGTCGTGCATGGTGATGACCACGCCCAGCAGCTGCAGGTTCGGATTGGGGCGGGCCTTGATCTTGTCGATCGTCTCCAGCAGGTCGTCCGTTCCTTCCAGCGCAAAGTACGACGACTGGATCGGCACCAGGACGTGCGTGGAGGCGACGAGCGCGTTGACGGTGATCATGCCCAGGGTGGGCGGCGTGTCGATGAAGATGTAGTCGTATTCCGTGGCCGCGGCGGCAATCTTGTCCTTCAGGCGGAACGGGCCGTCGAGCTCTCCGATCAGCTTCGATTCCAGCTTGGCCAGCGCGATGCGCGATGGGGCGAGCCAGAGGTGCTCCACCGGCGTGGGCACGATCACATCCTGAAAGCCGAGCTCCTCGCTGACCAGGACGTCGAACATCGACTTCGAGACCGACCGCGGATCGACGTAGCTCATCGTCGAATTGGCCTGCGGATCGAGATCGATGAGGAGCGTTTTGAAGCCCTTGTTGGCGACGGCCGCGGCGAGGTTGATGGTGGTGGTGGTCTTCCCCACCCCACCCTTCTGGTTGGCAACCGTGATGATCATTTGATCTGCGGCGATTCTACGGAGGGCACGGGTGGATGGGAAGAGAGGAAAGTTGCTGATTGCTGTTTGCTGGTTGCTGGTAGAGCTTTGTCTACCGGCAACGTTACATTTTGTATTTGCCCAGATCGTCCGGTCCGAGCTGCTCGAACCACTTCTTGACCTTCTCGTCATCCTCCGGGCCGCCCTCCGGCGTGATCGTCTGCGCCTGATCGAGCACCGACTGGGCCACGAAGATCGGCGCCTCGACCCGCAGCGCGAGGGCGATGGCATCGGACGGCCGGGCGTCGATCTCCATGGTCCGCTCGCCGCCGGTCTGGGTCACCACCCGGATCTGGGCGAAGAACGTGGAGTCGCGCAGGTCGTTGATCACCACCCGCGTCACCCGGGCCTGGAGCTCGCCGAGCAGGTTCTTGAGCAGGTCGTGCGTCATGGGGCGGGGCGTGGTCACGTTCTCCAGCTGCAGGGCGATGGCGTTCGCCTCGAAGATGCCGACCCAGATGGGGAGGAAGAACTTCTCCTCGTCATCCTTGAGCACCACGATGGGCGAATTCGACACGGGGTCGAGCATGAGGCCTTTGATCGTCATCGGAACCAGCTGTGTCATGCCACTGCCTCCCCCCGCAGAGTGTGGTGCTGCGCCTGTTCGATGCGCACGCCCAGCATACTCCCCAGCGGCAGGGCCGGATCGCCGCGGAAGTTGACCACCCAGTTGTCGTCCGTACGCCCGGACAGCATCTCCGGATCGTGGCGGCTCGGCCCTTCGTACAGCACCGGCACCACCCGCCCGCGATACGACTCCAGCCGCTCGCGCTTGATCCGCTCATGCAGCTCGAACAGCCGGGCCAGCCGCTCCGACGCTACCTCGTCCTCCACCGGCTGGCCGATCTTCAGCGCCGGCGTGCCGGGCCGCGGCGAGTACTTGAATGCGAACATCGAGCCGTAGCGCACCTGCTCGACCAGCGACATCGTCTCCGCGAAATCCTCTTCCGTTTCGCCCGGAAAGCCGACGATCACATCCGTCGAGAAGTGGATCTCCGGAATGGCGGCGCGGATGCGGCCGATGGTCTCCAGGTACTTCTCGCGCGTGTACAGCCGCTTCATCCGCCGCAACACGCGCGACGAGCCGGATTGAACCGGCAGGTGGAGATAGCGGCTGATGTTCGCGTGCTCGCGCATCGCGGCGATCATCGAGTCGTTCACCTCGGCCGGATGGGAGGTCATGAAGCGCAGCCGGTTGACGCCTTCGATCTCGGCCACCGCGGCGAGCAGCGCGCCGAAGTCGCGGCCGCTGACCGGGCAGCGATAGGCGTTCACCGTCTGCCCCAGGAGCTCGATCTCGACCCGGCCGCTGGCCACGGCGGCGCGCACTTCGTCCAGCACGCCTTCGAACGGGCGGGAGGCCTCCCGGCCTCGCGTGGTGGGGACGATGCAGAACGTGCAGTTCTTGTTGCAGCCCTCGATGATGGTCACCCACGCCTTGGTGGCGGAGGTGCGGTCGAGCGCGCCGTAGTCGTAGCGGCGATCCTCGGGGAACTCCAGCGCCACGCGCTGCTCGCCGGCCAGGATCTGGTCGAGGTAGCCGACGTTGCCCGGCCCCATCACGAAGTCCACCCACGGCGCGCGGTCGATGATGTGCTGCCCTTCCTGCTGGGCCAGACATCCGCACACGCCGATCTGCGCCGCGGTCTCTTTCTTCAACTCGCGCAGCTCGCCGAGGCGGGAGAAGACTTTCTGCTCCGCCTTGTCGCGCACGGAGCAAGTGTTGAGCAGGATGAGGCTCGCCGCCCGCTCGTCCTCCACGCGCCTGTAGCCGCGCAGTTTGAGGCCGCCGGAGAGACGCTGGCTGTCCAGCTCGTTCATCTGGCAGCCCCAGGTTTCGATGAAGAAGGTCTTGGTCATGGGTTCTTTTGGCGATCGGCGATCGGCGGCCGGCGATCAGGAGCTCCGGTTCGATCGCCGATCGCCGATCGCTGAATGCTCACCATCTTCAGATCCGTACGCGCCTTCTCCAGCCGGTCGCGTGTTTCCGCGAACTTCTTCGCGATCACCCGGTCCCGCACCTCGGGATCGTTCTCCGCGTAGAAGCTCTCCTCCACGCTGCGCAGCTCGCGCTCCAGATCGACCACCTTCTGCTGCGCCTCGGCCAGCGCTGCATCGGCGGCCACGCGCTGGCGGTAAAGCTCGTCTTCGTCGACCGGCTTGGGCTTCGGCGGCGCCGGCTTCGCCGCGACGGCGGGCCTGGCAGGGGCCAGCTTGCCGGCCGACTTCTTCACATCCGCGTTGGTGATGACTTTCGTGGTGCTCTTCTTCCGCTTCGCCTTCGCATCCTTCGCCGCATCGACGAGCGGCTTGGTGTCCTGCGCCGCGGCGGCCAGCGCCGCGAGGCAGAGGAAGGCGATGAGGAGGCGTTTCATGCGGTGCTCGTTCCGGCCCGGCCGTAGCGGTCCTCGAGGCGGATCACGTCGTCGAGCTCGGTGGTGGAGACTTCCGCGACGTCCGTATCGACGACCGCTTCCATCCGATGGATCAACCGCGGCGGGATGTGGAAGGCCTCCCCTTTCCGCAGCACGAGCTCGCGCCGGTCGCCGTGCCACTCGATGGTCAGGCGCAGTTCGCCCTCGACAACGTACAGCGTCTCATCCTTCATTTCGTGGTACTGGAGGCTGAGCGACTCCCCCTTGTTCACGTGCAGGATCTTCCCGACGTAGCGGTCGGTCTTCGCAAAGATCAGCTCGTAGCCCCACGGCTTCGGCACGTGCCGGATGTCCCGGATCTGGAAGAGGTCGTCGCGGCTCATAGTCTCCTTCATAGGCTCCTGTTCACCAGCCCCTCGGGGAATCGCATGGCGATGCTCTCGATGATGAACTCCTCGATCTCCTGCGCCGTCTTTTTGTTCAGCACCTGGTCCGCGATGCGCCGGCATTCCTTGTACTTGACCGAGCGGACCACGTTCTTGATCACCGGCACAGCGGAGGGATTCATGGAGAAGATGTCCAGGCCGAGGCCGATGAGGACCACCGCGTAGAGCGGGTCGGCCGCCATCTCGCCGCACATCGAGACCGGGATCCTGGCCCGCTTGCCGGCGTCGATCACGCCCTTGATCAGGCGCAGCAGCGCGGGATGCAGCGGTTCGTAGAGATAGCCGACGTTCTCATTCGCGCGGTCGATGGCCAGCGAGTATTGAATGAGGTCGTTCGTGCCGATGGCGAAGAAATCCGCCTCGGTGGCGAGGAGGTCCGCGATCACGGCCGCGGATGGCACCTCGATCATGATCCCGACCTGCAGTTCCTTGTTGTACGCGATGCCTTCGACGTCCAGCTCCGCCTTGATCTCGCGGATGAGCGTCTTGACCTGCCGCAGCTCCTGCACGCCGCTCACCAGGGGGAACATGATCTTGATCTTGCCGTGGGCGGAGGCTCGGAGCAGCGCGCGGAGCTGCGTCTTGAACATGTCGCGATGCTTCATGCAGAGGCGCAGCGCGCGCAGGCCGAGGACGGGGTTGTCTTCCTTGCTGCCCATCACCTCCCGGGCCAGCTTCTTGCCGCCCAGGTCGAAGGTGCGGATGACGCACCAGTGCGGCGCGACCGCCTCGGCGAGGCGTTTGTAGAGCTCGAAGTGCTCTTCCTCGTTCGGCAGCACCGGGCTCTTGGAGATGTACAGAAACTCGGAGCGATAGAGGCCGATGCCCTCGGCGCCGAAGCGCACCGCATCATCCAGCTCCTCCACCAGCTCGATGTTCGCCTGCAGCGAGATGCGCCGGTCGTCTCGCGTGACCGAAGGGAGGTCGCGGTTCTCCAGGAGCCGCTTCTCCTGCTCGTGATGGCGCGAGACGCGGCTCTCGTACTCCTTCACCAGGGCGTCGTTCGGGTTGACGATGACCGTCCCTTCGTAGCCGTCGACGATCAGCAGCTCGTCGTTGTCCACCATCTTGGTCAGGCGCGGCACGCCGATCACGGCCGGCATGAAGGCCGACTTGGCGATGATGGAGGTGTGCGAGGTGCGGCCGCCGGTCTCGGTGGCGAAGCCGACCACGGGCCGGCGGTTGAAGTGGACGGTGTCGCTCGGCGTGAGGTCGTCCGCGATGATGATGATGTCGTGCTTGATCTCGGAGAGGTCGTGGTGGGCGATCCCCTGCAGGTTCGTCAGCACCCGCTCGGCGACGTCCTTCACGTCCGCCACCCGCTCGCGCAGGTAGTCGTTGTCGAAGCTGGCGAAGCGGGCCTGCAGCTCTTCCTGCACCTCGGAGAGCGCCCACTCGGCGTTGACCTGCTCCTCCTCGATCTTCTGCACGACCTTGTCCACGAAGGAGGCGTCGCCGACGATCATGGCGTGCGCGTCGAAGATCGAGGCGTACTCGTCGCCCATGGAGCGGCTGACTTTTTGTTTCAGGGCGAGCAGCTCTTCGCGCGTCTTCTCCAGCGACTCGAGGAAGCGCGTCACCTCCGGCGGGACTTCGTCTTCCCGGATGGGGACGCGATAGACGGAGGCGATCCGCTTCTCGATGATGACGGCCCGGCCGATGGCGATGCCGGGCGAGACGCCGATCCCCTTGTAGGAGCGAACGTCACTGCGGTTGGAGTTGGAGCTGCGGGCGGTGGTGGTCGACACGCGAGGTCATTCTAGTTCATCGAACTTCCGGTCGATCAGCTCCTGGATCGCACCGATGGCCTGCTGCTCGTCGGCGCCGTCCGCTTTCACGGTGATGCTCGAGCCGCGGCCCGCGGCGAGGAGGAGGATGCCGAGGATGGACTTGCCGTCGACCTCCTCGTCCCCTTTGCGGATCTTGATGTCGGACTGGAAGCGGGCGGCGGTGTGCACCAGCTTCGCCGCCGCGCGCGCATGGAGACCGAGCTTGTTCTTGATCTCGATGTCGCGGGAGATCAACTGCCGACCCCCGCGGGCGCGAGGCGCTCCGAGCAGACCCGAATCGCCTTCGCCCCTTTTTCACTGATGGTGTGGGCCAGCGATGCGACGTCCGTCGCCTCCTTCTGCAGGGTGGCGAACTTCACCACCATGGGGAGGTTCACCCCGGTCACGATCTCCACCCGCCGCTCCTCCAGGAAGGAGAGGCTGATGTTCGTCGGCGTGCCGCCGAACATGTCGGTGAAGATGATGACGCTGCGGTCTTTCCCGAAGCGCTCCAGCCCCAGGCGGATCTTCTCGCGCGCGTCGTCGACGCTGTCGTTCCATTCGAGCGAGACCGCCTCGATGCCAACGGTGTCCGCCTCGATCTGCTGTGCCGCCTTGAGCAGCTCGAACGCGAGCCGCCCGTGTGTAACGATCAATCCCCCGATCAAACAGGACTCCCTTCTGCAGCAGGCATCATAACAATGTAGGGCCGGCTCTCAGCCGGCCCAAAGGGTGGCGGATCCATCATGCCGCGATTGGGCCGGCTGAGAGCCGGCCCTACGTTTCACCGCTTCGCGTCCCGGTGCACGATCTCCACGGCGTACCCCAGCTCCGCCAGCTCCTCCCCCAGCCGCTGTCCGATCGCCACCGAGCGATGCTTCCCGCCGGTGCAGCCGACGCCGATGGTGAGGTAGCTCTTCATCTCTTTCTTGTACTCGGGCAAGAGGTACGTCACGAAATCGGAGAGCTTGCGGTAGAAGACGTCGTACTCCGGCTGCTCCTTGAGGTAGGCCACCACTTCCGGGTCCAGGCCGGTCTTGGGGCGGAGCGAGTCGACAAAGTGCGGGTTGGGCAGGAAGCGGACGTCGAACAGCAGGTCGAGGTTGTACGGCGGGCTGTATTTGAAACCGAAGGTGATGATGGTGACGAGCATCTTCACGTCCTGCCCGGGCAGCTGGAAGCGGCGCATCACCTCCGCCTTCAGCTCGTGCACGGAGAACTGCGAGGTGTCGAGCACCATGTCCGCCAGCGACTTCACCTCGGTCAGCGCGGCGCGCTCCTCCTGGATCGCCTCCAGCACCGGCTTGTCCTTGGCCAGCGGATGCGGCCGACGCGTCTCCGAGTAGCGCCGCGCGAGCACTTCATCCGAGGCTTCGAGGAAGATGAGGACCACGTTCGGCACGAGCTGCCGCAGACGCTGGCGGTAGAAATTCGGGAAGATGGTCGCGAAGTCGTGCGTGCGCACGTCGACCACGATGCCCACCCGGTTCGCGTTCTCGTGCGAGGTCACCTCGGTCAGGAACGGCTCGATCAGCTCGATGGGGAGGTTGTCGCAGCAGTAAAAACCGAGGTCCTCCAGCGTCGACTGCACGTAGCTCTTGCCCGAGCCGGAAAGGCCGGTGATCACGACGAGGTATTGGGGAGAGATCATGGAACGATGAACCATGAAGGATGAACGATGAACACGCAAGTCTGGGCCGTTCGTCTCCCGTTCATCGTTCATCCTTCCCCGTTCATCGTTCCGTTCTACCTTTGCCGCCGGATCTTGTTCAAGACGTCGGGATTGAGCAGGTGCCTGCTGTGCTGGCTGCGCATTGCGGAGCTGGCCACGGCATCCGGCGTCACGGTCGGCAGCTGTTCGGAGGCGCTCGCTCCCTGCTGTGCGATCCGCTCGTCGATCTTGCGGGTGAACTCCTTGGCCGAGTCGTAGCCCTGCAGCTTCATCAGGTGGTTGCGCGCGGCGATCTCCACCAGCAGCGCGAGGTTGCGGCCGGAGGCCACCGGCAGCCGCACGTAAGGCTTGTGCACGCCGAGGAGCTCGAAGGTCTCGCCGGCGATGCCGAGGCGGTCGTACTCGGTGCCTTCCACCCACTTCTCCAGCCGGACCACGATGTCGATCGGCTTCACGTCGCGGGTGGAGGCGACGCCGAAGAGGTCCTTGATGTCGATGATGCCGATGCCGCGCAGCTCCATGTGGTGGCGGATCAGGTCATTGGAGTAGCCGAGCAGGACGTCGTTCGGATGGCGGCGGACGATGACCATGTCGTCCGCGATGAGGCGGTGGCCGCGGTAGACCAGGTCGAGGGCGCACTCGCTCTTGCCGATGCCGCTGTCGCCGGTGAGCATCACCCCGATGCCGTAGACGTCGAGCAGGCCGGCGTGCATGGTCCGCCGCGGCGCCATGTTCTCCTCTAAAAAGTACGTCACCCGGTTGATGGTGGTGGAGGACATCCCGCTGGTGGAGAAGAGCGGCACGGAGCGCTTCTCGCACTCGTGGCGGAACTCCTCGAGCGGGGCGATGCCCTTGGTGACGATGAAGCAGGAGACGTCGAGGGCGACCACGTCGCGCACGCGCTTCTCGCGCAGGCGGGGCGGCAGCGAGTCGAGGTACTTCGTCTCCGACTCGCCGATGATCTGCACCCGCCACGGCTTGATGTACTCGTAGTAGCCGGCGAAGGCGAGCCCCGGCTTCTGCACCCGCGGCCGGAGGATGATGCGCTGCAGCCCGTCGTCGCCGGTGATGAGGCGGAGCTGGAGGTCTTCCAGATCGGCGCCGAGCAGGGTCTGCACCGTGGTCTGGACGAAGTCTTCGGCGGCCTGGGTCACGGGTGGATGGTACCAAGTTGTCGGTTGTCAGTTGTCGGTTATCAGTAGAAGCGTTCTACCGACAACTGATAACTGACAACCGACAACTGCCTCTAGAACTCCGGCGCGATCAGCCCCAGGTTGTTGTCCTTCCGCTTGTAGATCACCGATACCCGGTCGGTGTCCGTGTCGCGGAAGACGATGAACTCGTTCTGGGAGGAATCGAGGCGCATGGCGGCGTCCTCGATGGTCATGGGGCGGATGGGGAGGTTGTTCGTCTTGATGATGCGCGGGGCGCCGGCGTTGCCTTCGGTGCCCTCCTCGCGCAGCTGGCCCGGCTCGAGCACCTGCACCGACCACTCCGTCACCGCGTCGGCGGTCTTGCTCTGGCTGCCTTCCTTGCGGTGATGGTCGCGGATCTTCTTGCGGTTCTTCTGCGCCTGCCGCTTGAGATGGTCGAGCGCGGCGTTGATGGCGTCCTGCATCGACTCGTCCGACTCCTGCACCGACTTGACGTCGTGCTCCTTCCCCACGATGAGGATCTCGCAGATGTTGCGGTACTTCTCCACCTGCAGCACGCAGCGGATCTCGATCACGTCCTGGAACAGCTTGTCGGTGATCCTGCCCAGCTTCTTCTCCACCAGGTCCCGGATTTCCGGGGTCACTTCGTAGTTGCGACCGGTGATCTCGGTTGCCATTGCCAACACCTCGAATGATTGGATTTCAGAAAATCTGCTTGCGGTCGGTCGAGGACGGGATGTTCAACTCGTCGCGGTACTTGGCCACGGTACGGCGGGCGATGTTGATCCCCTCGTCGTTCAGGATCTTCATGATCTTGGAGTCGGAGAGCGGCTTGCGCGGGTCCTCCGCCTCGATGTAGCTCTGGATCTTCTTCTTCACGGTGAGGGAGGAGATGTCCTCGCCGGTGTCCGAGTCGATGCCGCTGTGGAAGAAGTACTTCATCAGGAACAGGCCGCGCGGGGTGTGCATGTACTTGTTCGAGACCACGCGCGAGACGGTCGACTCGTGCATCTGGATGTCGTCCGCCACGTCCCGCAGCACGAGCGGGCGGAGGAAGTCGATGCCCCGCTCCAGGAACTCCCGCTGGTGCTTCACGATCGACTCGGCGACCTTGTAGATCGTCCGCTGCCGCTGGTCTAGCGACTTGATGAGCCACACCGCGGAGCGGATCTTGTCCTTGATGTAGTTGACCGTCTCGCCGTCCGACTTGGAGTCCATCGAGTTGAGCATGGAGCGGTAGCTGCTGTTGATGCGCAGCTTCGGCATGCCGTCCTCGTTGAGCACGATCACGTACTCGTCGCTCACCTTGTGCACGTAGACGTCCGGCTCGACGTAGATGGCCCGCTCGTTGGAGTACTTGCGCCCCGGCTTCGGATCGAGGTGCTTGATCACCTCGACGATGCCTTCCAGCGTCTTCATGTCGATGCCGAGGGTCTTCGCCAGCTGCACGAAGCGGCGCTGCATGAAGTCTTCCCAGTGGTCGCGGATGATGGTCTCGACGTAGGGGACGTCGATCTCCAGGAACATCAGCTGGAGCAGGAGGCACTCCCGCAAGTCGCGGGCCCCGACGCCGATCGGATCGAGCATCTGGATGGCCTCGATGGCCTTCTCCACGTCGGCCGGATCGTACGGGCCGGCGGCGATGATCTCCTCGGTCGAGGCGCGGAGGTAGCCGTCCTCGTCGATGTTGCCGATGATGAACGCGCCGATCTCCTTCACCCTGGGCGAGGAGTCGCTCATGGAGAGCTGCCAGGTGAGGTGGTCGGTCAGGTTGGGAGGGCGGGTGAGGGTGTTCTCGATGGGGAACTCTTCGTGCTCCTCCCCCATCCCGCGCGGGTTGTAGCCGTACTCGATGTAGTCCTGGAAGTAGGCGTCGTAGTCGATCTCGTCGAAGGAGTCCTTCTCTTTTTCCTTCTGCGGCTCGGCCGCCGCGGCCTCTTCCTCGGTCTGCGTTTTTTCCTGCGCCTCGGCTTCCGCCTCTTCCGCCTTCGCCGCTTCCTCGGCGGTTTCTTCGAGCAGCGGGTTCTCCAGCAGCTCCTGGTTCAGCACTTCCTGGAGCTCGAGCTTCGACAACTGCAGCAGCTTGATCGCCTGCTGCAGCGACGGCGTCATGATCAGTTTTTGGGAGAGCTTGAGATGAAGCTTTTGTTCTAGTGCCATGGTCCGGTAGCCGGCAAGGTTACTTCGTTCTCGGTCAGTTCAGGTTGAATGTCTCGCCCAGATAAATTCGCCGGACCTCCACATCTGCCGAGAGACTCTCGGGGACACCCTGCCGAAAAA
>DASYMJ010000296.1:0-4750 GCA_036009105.1 Thermoanaerobaculia bacterium
GGACCTTCTCCTGCACCGAGGCGGTGCAGATGACTTTCGTGTGGCCGACTTCGATCAGCACCGAACCTTCGGCGTGCTTGGTGAAGTTGGGATGAATGATGACCGGCCGGAGCTCGTCCGGCGCACGCCCGTCGCTGCGAGGCTTCATGCGGTGACTCTTTCCTCGATTTCGGCGCCTTTCGGCACCACCACGATCCCGGTCTCGGTCACGGTGAACCGCTGCCGGTCGAGCTCCGGATCGTAGCCGATCGTCGTGCCGGCGGGGAGCTTCACGCCTTTGTCGATGATGGTGCGGCGGATCTTCGAGTGCCGCCCCACCTCCACCCCGTCCATCAGCACCGACTCCTCGATGTCCGAGTAGGAATGGATGCGCACGCGCGGATGGAGCACGCAGCGGTTGATGGTGCCGCCGGAGATGATGGAGCCGTCGGAGACCAGCGAATCGGTGGCGATGCCGATGCGCTGCGACAGCGCGTCGGCGAAGACGAACTTGGCGGGCGGCAGATGCTGCGGCGCGGAGACGATCGGCCAGCGCGGGTTGTAGAGGTTGAACGCCGGCGTCACCGAGACGAGATCGAGGCACGCCGCGAAATACGAGTCGATGGTGCCGACGTCGCGCCAGTAGCCGCGGTTGTTCTCCGCCTCCCCCGGCACGTAGTTCTTCCCGAAGTCGTACGCCTGCACCTTCATGGTGGGGTACATGGCCGGGATGATCTCCTTGCCGAAGTCGTGCGCCGCGTCGCGCAAAGCATTCCGCTGCAGCACCTCGGTCATCACCCGGGCCTTGAAGATGTAGTTGCCCATGGAGGCCAGCACCATCTCCGGCCGGTGGGGGATCGTCTTCGCGCCGCTCTTCGGCTTCTCCACGAAGCCGGTCACCTTCCAGTCGTCGTCCACCTCCACGATGCCGAAGTGGTGCGCCTCTTCCACCGGCACCGGAATGGTGGCGATGGTGAGGTCGGCGTCGGTGGTGATGTGCTCCTGCAGCATCTGCGTCACATCCATCTTGTAGATGTGATCGCCCCCGAATACGCAGACGTACTCCGGCTGCTCGTCGAAGATCAGCTCCAGGTTCTGGAAGACGGCGTCCGCGGTGCCGCGGAACCAGAACGGCCCCTTGCGCATCTGCGCCGGCACCACGTCGCAGTACTGGCCGATCTCCGGCACGAGGCGCCAGGTGCGCGTGACGTGCTCGATGAGGGAGTTCGATTTGAACTGGGTGAGGATCTTGATCTTGAAGAAGCCGCTGTTGATGAAGTTGTTGATGACGAAGTCGATGATGCGATAGCGGCCGCCGAACGGCACCGCGGGCTTGGCCCGGTCGCGGGTGAGGGGGTAGAGCCGCTCCCCCATGCCGCCGGCCAGGATCATCGTCAGGACGTTGCGACGCGCAAGCGATCCATACATGGCGGGAGATTCTATGACGGGCGATCAGCGATCGGCGATCAGGAGAACGATCGCCGATCGCTGATCGCTAACCCCGCCGCTATACTTCCCGCCGTGGCAGACCGCAGCTACTACGACATCCTGGGCGTGAAAAAAGACGCCAAAGACGACGAGATCAAGAAGGCCTACCGCGCCCTGGCCAAAAAGTACCACCCCGACAAGAACAAGGGGAACAAGGACGCGGAGAACAGGTTCAAGGAGATCTCCGAGGCTTATGCGGTGCTGAGCGATGCGGAGAAGCGCTCCCAGTACGACCGGATGGGGCAGGAGGCGTTCGCCGGCGGCTTCGGCGGCGGGGGGGGCGGCAACCCGTTCGGCGGCGGCTTCGACTTTTCCCAGTTCACCGAGCAGTTCGGGGGTGGGCGGGCGCGGGGGGGCGGCGGCGGGCGGCGGGCGCGGACGGGCGGGGGCGGGGGGGGCTTCACCGACATCTTCTCCGACCTCTTCGGCGGAGGCGGCGGCACGCCGTTTCAGGAACAAGCGCCCCAGGCCATGCAGGCCGAGCTGTCCATCGACTTCCGCGATGCGGTCCTCGGCGCCACCATGGACCTCACCGTCAACGGCTCCCGCATCAAGGTCAAGATCCCGGAGGGCGTGCGCGACGGCCAGAAGATCCGCCTCCGCCGCAAGGACCAGCCCGACCTCGAAGTGACGGTGCACGTGCGGCCCCATCCCTTCTTCGAGCGCCGCGGCGACGACATCCACATCGAGCTCCCCATCACCGTGGGCGAGGCCATCAGGGGGGCGGACATCGAGGTGCCGACCATCCACGGACCGGTGCGCGCGCGCATCCCGGCCGGCACGCAGGGCGGCCAGGCGTTCCGCCTCACCGGCAAGGGCGTGAAGAAGAAGGGCGGCACGTACGGCGACCACTACTACAAGGTGCAGGTCCAGCTGCCCCGGAACCTCTCGCCCGACCAGTTGGCGGCGGTCGACACGCTGGAGCCGGCGTACGAGGAAAGCCCGCGGGAGAAGCTCAAAACGACTCTTTGAGTTGCCCTTCCCGCCCCGGCGCGGTACAACGGTTCGTCGCCCGTCATGGATATCGAGCTCCTCCGCGCCGACATCACCTCGCTCAAGGTCGATGCGATCGTGAATCCGACCAATCCGCAACTGCAGCACGTCGGCGGTATGGGGCGCGTGCTCGTGCGCGAGGGGGGCGAGGTGATCCAGGGCGAGTCGGGCGAGATCGGCGACGTGCCGGTCGGCGAGGCGGTGGTCACGACCGGCGGGAACCTGCTCTGCAAGTTCGTCATCCACGCCGCCGCGCCGCGCATGGGCGAGGGCGATGAAGACCGCAAGCTGCGCTCCTCCACCATGTCCGCCCTGCAGCGCGGCGAAGACCTGGCCATCGCATCGATCGCCTTCCCGGCCATGGCGGCCGGCATCTTCGGCTTCCCCTTTGACCGCTGCGCCCGGGTGATGCTCGGCGCCACGATCGATTTCCGGCCGCAGGCGCGCTCGCTGCGCCGCGCCGTCTATTGCCTGTTCGGCCCCGAGCCGTACGAGGTGTTCGCGCGCGTGCTCCGGGAGCTGCAGGGATGACCATCCCGCCCGGCCAGATCATCGTCATCGGCGACTCGCACATCGGCCTCTCCGACGGCAGCGAGCTGCCGATCGTCGCCTGGCTGGCCCGCCTGGAGATGCTGAAGCCGAAGGCGCTCTACCTCAACGGCGATGTCTTCCACTACCTGATCGCCCATCCGAAGTTCCACACCACGAGCGTCGGCCGGGTGTTCGAGGCCTTCCGCGCCGCGCGCGACCGCGGCCTGCCCATTCACTACGTGGAAGGAAACCGCGACTTCTTCCTCAAAGGCTCCTTCGCCGAGGAGGCGGTGACGGATGTGGGGATGGAGTATGCGATCGAGGCGGGCGGGAAGCGCTACCTCATCGTGCACGGCGACATGATCAACGACCGGGACTGGCCGTACCGCTTCTGGCGCCGCGCGTCGAAGAACCCGCTCTCGAAGTTCGCCATCAACCTCATCCCGCGCAAGACCGCGCGCCGGTTCGTGGACAGCGTGGAGCAGCGCCTGGCCCGGTCGAACTTCAAGCACAAGTCGCGCATTCCGACGGAGCTGATGGACGCCTACGGCCGCCGCCGGGCCACCGAGGGGTTCACCCACGTGGTGTTCGGCCACTTTCACCAGAAGCTGGTGCTGCCCGGCACCGCCACGATCGTGATTCTGCCTCCGTGGTACGAGACGGGGGAGGGGATGGTGATCGACCCTTTGTCCGGTGAGTTCTCGTTTGCAGCTATTTGAAAGATGAACGAGGAAAGATGAACGATGAACGGGGATTTGCCGGTGCGGACCAAAACATTTGCGCTTCGCATCATTCGTGCTTTTACGTCGCTGCCGAAAACGGACGTCAGCCGCGTGTTGGGGCGGCAGATGTTGCGATCCGGAACGTCTGTTGGGGCGCACGGCCGGGAGGCTTTTCGCGGTCGCTCCACCGCAGAAGTAATCAGCAAACTGGAGGTGGCGATCCAGGAGCTCGATGAGACCATGTACTGGCTCGAGCTACTCGCCGAAGCGAACATCGTCACAGCGGGGCGGGTCGAGCCTCTGTTGGCGGACGCAAATGAGCTCATGGCTATCCTCGTAGCTTCTGTCAAAACCATAAAGCGCCGCCGCTGACCTCGTTCATCTTTCATCGTTCATCTTTCATCGTTCATCGTTCTATAGAATCCCCGCGATGCTCGTCTCCTTCCTCGGCACAGGCACCTCCACCGGCGTCCCCGTCGTCGGTTGCCGATGCAGGGTGTGCACGTCGGAGGATCCGAAGGACAAGCGGCTGCGGCAGTCGGTGAAGATCGAGGCGGGCGGCAAGCACTTTCTCATCGACACCACCCCCGACCTCCGCCTGCAGCTGCTGCGCGATCCGATCCCGCGGCTCGACTTCATCCTCTTCACCCACTCCCACTCCGATCACCTCATGGGGCTGGATGACATCCGTCCCTTCAACTTCCGGCAGCGCGAGCCGATCCCTGCCTTCGCGAACGAGATGACGGCGCGCGCCGTCCGCCGCGCGTTCAGCTACATCTGGAACGACACGCAGGCGGGCGGCGGCAAGCCGCAGCTCGAGCTGCACGAGATCGAGGCGCCGTTCACGCACGAAGGCGTCGACATCACCCCCATCCCCGTCCTGCACGGCGAGTGGACGATCCTCGGTTACCGCATCGGCAACTTCGCCTACATCACGGACACGAACGGCATCCCCGACTCCTCGATGGCGCTCCTGCAGGGCGTCGAGGTGCTGGCCATCGACGGGCTGCGCCCCTCCCCTCCCCACCCGACCCACT
>DASYMJ010000297.1:0-7269 GCA_036009105.1 Thermoanaerobaculia bacterium
GGCGATCAGCGATCAGCGATCAGCGATCAGCAGGACGAAGACGACGCCGCTTCTCCTGATCGCTGACGCTGATCGCTGATCGCTTAAAAGGCCTCCAGCAACACCTCCATCAGCCTCAGCAGCTCCTCGAAGCGCTCGTTCGGCTTGCGGGTGAGCGCGACGGCCTCCAACGGCGGCAGCACGGAAGCGGGATTGCGGGTGGTGAGGATGATGGGGAGGAAGGGCTGGATGACCCGGATACGAGACGCGATCTCTAACGCCCGTAGATTGGGCAGGTCGAAATCGAGGAGCACCGCGTCGACGCCTTCTCTACAGATCGTCGCGGCGGTGGCCTCCTCGGCCCCTTCGGCGGGAGGGATGACCACCGATTCGATGTCCATGAGCCGGAAAAACATGTGCAGCATTTCCGCAGCGGTCCGGTCTCCTTCGACCACCGCCACCCGGCCGATTGAGAAAGGAGGCGCCTCGGCGGTATTCTTCATCGAGCCCCAGCTCCTCCGCGATGAGCGCACACCTTTCTCAGCCCTTCCCCGGCGAACCAGCCATCGCCCGATCCGGCGCGGTCGGCGCTAGCGCTGTTCGTCCCCTTCGAGGTCGAACAGGTCGGTCGCACGAACCGGATCGCGGGAGAGTCGCCGGCAGGCCGCGACGATTGCGGCGATGCAGCGGCGCGTCGGCTCCATCCGCCCCATCCGGATCCGCAACAGGTGCTGGCGGCTGTAGCCAGACTCCCGCGCGAGGTGCGCCGGCTTGATGCCTCTGCTCTTCAGATAGGTTTCAAGTCGTGTCGGCATGTGCAATATGTTGCATCGTAGCCGAAGGCAGGATAAGTGTCAATCCGGCAGTTCGGAGTGGCTGATGGACACCTTCTGCCGCGCAACATACTTCCCACGCAAACGTCTCTGCTGATTGAAGAAAACGCCGCTCGCAACCCGTTTCCGTAACGCCCGCAAAACAATCGCTTCTCCACAGGGGGTAGTTTTCCCTCTTCCGATCACTCCATGTGCAAGAGTGTCGAGCATGACGTGGTCGTTCCCGCAGGGCAGCGCCAATCCCGAACAGAGACCGGCGCGTGGAGTGGAGACCTTCGCATCCCATCCTCCTCTCTCCGCACCACGCGCCGGTCCATCTCGCCGAGAGGCGGTGCGATGAGCACCCGCACTCTCGCATCTGCCTGATCTGCGACCACTTCGCAATGTTGTGAGTTGCTTACATACTTGGAGATTAGTAACCTTTAAGTTACTTCTATGCTCGGCGATACAGTTCGTGAAGCGCGCATCCGCAAAGGATTGACTCAAGCCCGGCTCGCCCGCCTGGCCGGAGTCAGCCGCCGCCATCTCGCCGCCCTGGAGAAGGGGGCGAACGTTTCTGTCCTCGTGCTCCGCAAGGTCGCATCCGTTCTCGATCTGGCGGAGATCAACCTCGGCGGCCTGATGCTCCGCGCATCGGACGACAAGCCGTCCGTCAACCTGCACCTCCTCGCCGACGCCATCCGCGACGCGCGAGTCAACAACAGCCGGGTCGACTCCCTCCTCTCCCGCGCGGACGGCATCCTGGGCGGCGAGGCCTCCCCTCCGCCCAGGACGGCGCCGGATGGCAGCTCGGTCGTCGCGCAGTTCCCGCGCATGCCGCCGCGCGCCATGTCGCTGCCGGCCCAGATGGCGGACGTGCACGAGCAGAACGGCAACTGGACCGAGGTGCGCACCGCGGGCGTGTTCCGCCAGGGCCAGCCGGTCGATGAGACGGTGACCGAGAGCGTGATCGTTCCCCGGTCGCTCATCGAGCAGGGCGAGATCCTCTTCCGCGTCTCCGGCGACGACCTGCGCGAGGAAGGCATCGCGGACGGCGACCTGCTCATCGTGCAGCTCCGCCCCAAAGGCCGGGCCGCAACCGGGGAGCTGACCATCGGCCGCCTCGGCAAGGCGACGTACATCGGCCGCTGGTGGCAGAAGAACGGCCGCAAGGCGCTCGTCTCGGATGGTTTGGGAGAGGTGGCGGTCGGCCGCAGCGTCCGCGGGCTGAAGGTGGTGGCGGTGGTGAATCAGGTCATCAGGCCGATCTGAGGCTGCCCCTCATCCCGCGCGAGAACCCTCGCCCCGCGGGAGCGGGTGGCGCGAAGCGCCGGGTGAGGGACGCCCTTACGCCCCGCTCCGCCGCTTCACTTCCTCCTCGGTCAGGCCGTAGAGCGGCGGCGTCTCCACGCCGAGCATGGACAGATAGAGATAGATCTGGCCGCGGTGGTGGATCTCGTGCTCGATCATCGAGCGCAGCCACTTGCCGATGCGCAGCTCGGCGCCGCCGGGCGTGGTCGTCTTCGCGTCGAGATCCTCATCGCTCAGCGAGCGGAAGATGGCCATCGACTCCTCATGCATCCGCCCCATGAAATCGAGAATGGCCTCCCGCCCCTCGGCCAGCTCGCGGCCGTGGCCGGGATAGCGGCTCGGGCGGCGCCGCGCGTTCTCAGCGAACATCCAGCGCTCGATGGAGCCGAGGTGACGCAGCAGGTCGCCGAGCGTGAACTTGCCTTCGCGGTACGTCCACTCGATCTGCTCCGGCGGGATCACCGCCGCCACGCGCAGCGTCCGCTGCCGGACGCGTTCGATGTAGTCGGTCAGTTCCGCGGCGTGCGCATCACTCATGAACGAGCATGGTACTAGTCGAACCCCATCCCACACCGAGACCGTGCCGTCATCCTCGAACACGAGCTGGTCGGCCGCGGGAACGAGCAGGTGGCCCGACCCGCTGAGCGGCACATGCTTGTAGATCAGCGGCTCGGCGGTACCGATGGCGTATGACCAGCCCTCGCGATACTGCCAGAAATCGAACGAGATCTCTGCCGTGTCCGGGACAGGCGTGCGCGTATCGAGCAGGACCATGCCGCGGTCGAGCGCAAAGAGCGGGACGTGAGCAGGAGCAGGGGGAGGAGAAATCGGGATTGCCTGGCCTGCCACAACATACGATCGCGATGTTCGACGCGTCCAACTCACGCCGCCCGCCGCCGCACCATCTTCCACCCCGCATACGCAAGGAGCAGGAAGATGCCGACCACCGGCACCACATAGATCACGAGCCAGATCAAGGCCGTGGCGAGGAACTTGAGCGCGTTGACCAGCGAGCGGCCGGCGTCTTTCATCACCACCACCGGCTGCCAGCCCGGCTCGACCACCGGCTTCGCGATCGCGTCGGGGACGAGCTCGAGGTTGATGGTCGAGAAGGCGCTCAGCTGCCCCAGGTACTGCATGCGGCCTTTGGTCGTCTCGATCTGGTTGCGGATCTCGACCAGCTGCTGGTAGACCTCCAGCACGTCGGACGCGCGCTTCGTCTTTTCCCGCACGGAGGTGAGCAGCTCGCGCAGCTCCGTCTCGGTCGCCTCCAGGTTGCGCAGGCGCGAAGAGAGATCGACATACTCCTGCGTCACTTCGGTGCTGGAGACGTTCTCGCTCTGCACGCGCACGGCGAGGTGGCGGATGGCGGCGAGCGTCGGCGTCAGGCGTGCGGCCGGCACGCGCAGGGAAAGCGTCGCGCGCAGCTGCTCGCCATCGCGCCAGATCTTCGAGTCGTTGATGTAGCCGCCGTTTGCCTCCACCGCGCTGGTGATGCGATCGATCACGGCGCCGGTGTCGCCGACCACCATGCTGATGGTAGCGGTGCGGATCATCATGCGCGGCAGCTGCGGCGTGGGAGGCACGGCGGCCGCGGTCGGCACCGGAGGCGCGGCACCTCCCACCACACCCGGCGACGACGCGCTCTCGTCCGACATCACGGTCGAAGCGTCCGCCGGCGGCGGCGCCGGCGAGCGCACCTGAAATCCGACCGGTAACTGCGGCGCCGCGGCCGGGTCGTTCTTCACGACCTCTTCCTTCTTGCAGGCGACGGCGGCGAGGAGCAACAGCAGTACGGCGATGCGCTTCATGCATGGTGAGACGCCGAAACAGGAGCGAAGGAAACCGCTCAGCAGTCGCAGTAGGTGCGCGCGCGGTCGGCGACGTAGCTCGGATCGACCGGCTTGAGCAGCGTCTCATCGGCCCATTCGGCGTAGGAGCGGACGTCCGCATGCGGCTCGCCGAGGATGATCACGCCGCAATGGTCGTTGTCTTCGTGGTTGTGCAGGTACTCCAGCGCCTTCATCCCCTTGCCGCTGGTGAGATCGAGGTTGATGAGGATGACGCGGAACTTGCGCTGGGCGAGGAGTTGGACGGCTTCGTCGCCGTCCGAGGCGAACGTGACGGTGAAGTGCTTCTGATCGAGCGTGGCGATGAGCGACTTGCGGAAGGCGTCGTCATCATGCACCACGAAGGCGGGACAGCTCGGCGTGACAGTCATTCCAACCTCGCCTCGCCGCAAACAGCGCGCCAGCGGCCACTACCGCTTGCTCAGCTGGCGCTCATAGGCCCGCGCGACCTCGTCGCCGAACGCGGCAAAGAGCACGCGCTCGAGGTTTCCGGCGGCGGCGCGCGTCTCGCGCACGGCGATCTCCGTGGCCCGGTCGACCGGGAAGCCGTAGATGCCGCAGCTGATGGCCGGAAAGGCGATGGAGCGGACGTCGTGCTCGTGGGCGAGGCGGAGGCTCTCGCGGTAGCAGGAGGCGAGCAGCGCGTCTTCGTTCGCGTCGCCGCCGCGCCAGACCGGGCCGACGGTATGGATGACGTACTTCGCCGGCAGCCGAAAGCCGGGCGTGATGCGCGCCTCGCCGGTGGGGCAGGGCGCCAGCTTGCGGCTGGCCATGGCGAGCTCCGGGCCGGCCGCGCGATGGATGGCGCCGTCCACCCCTCCCCCGCCGGCCAGCGCGGAGTTCGCTGCGTTCACGATGGCGTCGACGGCGAGCCTGGTGATGTCGCCCCGATAGAGCTCGAGCTCAGCCACGCTTGCGCCCGAGCCTGGTCACGATGTCGAACTCGCGCTTGGTCACCGGCTGCACGGAAAGGCGCGAGCCCTTCTGCGTCAGGACCATCGCTTCCAGGCCGGCGGTCTGTTTCAGCGTCTCCAGCGGGATGAGGTTGGGGAACTTCTCCACGAAGCGGAGGTCGACCATCGACCAGGTCGGCTCCTTCGGCTCCGGATAGCCCTCCCGCGCCACTTCGGCGACGCCGGTGACGCCGGAGGGATCGGCGTTGGAGGCGTAGAAGAGAACTTTGTCGCCGGCGCGCATCTCATCGCGCATGAAGTTGCGCGCCTGGTAGTTGCGCACGCCGTTCCAGTGCGTGGTGCCGTCGCGCTGCAGGTCGTCGATGGAGTACGCGGACGGCTCGGATTTCATCAGCCAGTACTTCATGGCGAGAGATTCTAAATGTAGGGCCGGCTCTCCGCCGGCCCAATGTCAATGCCGGGCCGGCTGAGAGCCGGCCCTACATTTGGTACCTCTCCAGCGCGATGCGCAGCAGCTCGATCGACCGGCGGAGGTCCGCCTTCTTCAGCACGTAGGCGATGCGCACTTCGCTCCTGCCCAGCGGCGAGGCGTAGAAGCCGTTGGCCGGGGCGACCATCACGGTATCGCCGTCGTGCGAGAAGTCGGTCAAAAGCCACACCGCAAAATCCTCGGCATCCTCCACCGGCAATTTCGCCACGCAGTAGAACGCCCCTTCCGGCTTCTGCAGGAAGACGCCGGGGATGGCGGTCAACCCTTCGTAGAGGACGTCGCGGCGGCGCTGGTACTCCTCGACCACGCCGCTGGTGTACTCCTCTCCCAGCGACTCCGCGCCGACGGCGATGAACTGGGCCAGGCCGGGCGGTGAGAGGCGTCCCTGGGCCATGCGCAGACAGGCGTCGAAAAGCTCGCCGTTGCGGGTGACCAGCGCGCCGAGACGGATGCCGCAGGCGCTATACCGCTTGGAGAGGCTGTCCACCACCACCACGCAGTCCTCCGCCCCCTCGAGCTCGAGCGCGCTGATCGCTTTCCGCCCGTCGTAGACGAACTCCCGATAGACCTCGTCCGATACCAGGTAGAGGCCGTGAGCGCGGCAAAAGTCCGCCATCTGCTCCAGCTCTTCCCGCCTGTAGACCGTGCCGGTGGGGTTGTTCGGGTTGCAGAGGATGACCAGGCGGGTGCGCGGGGTGAGCGCGCGCTCCCACACCTCGCGGGGCGGCAGATGGAAGCCGTCCCGGCCGCGGCTGAGGACGGGGACGATATTGCACCCGGCCATGGCCGCGAAGGCACGATAGTTCGCATAGAAGGGCTCGACGACCATGATGTCGTCGCCCGGATCGCAGATGGCCATGAAGGAGAAGAGGATCGCCTCGCTGCCGCCGGTGGTGGCGAGGATCTCGCCGGCGTGGAGTTGCGCGCCGAGGCGGCGCTCGTAGTAGTGCTGGAGGGAACGGATGAACTCCGGCGTGCCGCTGGACGGCGAATACTCGAGCACGGTGGACTCGAGCTCTTTCAGCCGTCCGCGGATGCAGGCCGGCGTCTCGATGTCGGGCTGCCCGATGTTCAGGTGGTAGACATGCGTGCCCCGCGTCTTGGCCAGCTCAGCCAGAGGGGCCAGCTTCCGGATGGGCGAAGCCGGCATCTCCTCGGCGCGCCGCGAGAGCGTCCTTGCTCTCGCGGCCGGGGTCTCATCGATGGTGGTCATCGTTTGTCGTGCTGCTCCTTGCTTCCGGGCAGCGGCTGCTTGCCGCGTTTCTTACCGCCCTGCGCGTTCAGATGCTGCTTCTCTTCCTGGTGAGGAATCGATTCGCCGTGGCCCTCGGCATGCTCGCGGCCGCCGACTTTGTAGAAGTTGGGATTGACGTTGTTGTGCTTGCTCATGCCCTGGGAAAAGTGCGAAGGGCGTGCCGTTTGACTGCTCCATAGTTCCGGACGTATTGTGCCCCGTGGCCATCGCCGTATCGCCGCACGTCCGGATTCTATCGGACGCCGACGGCCGAGGAGGCGTGCTCCTGGACAGCACGCGCGGGGTTTACCTCCTCCTGAACCGGTCCGGAGTGGAGATCTGGACCGCGCTGGCGGAGGGCTGCCAACCGGACGAGATCACCGCCACCCTCGCCGGCCGCCGCTCCCTACCGGAGGAGGAGGCGCGCCGGGAGGTGGAAGCGTTCGTGCGCGATCTGCTGCGGAGAGGGATGCTGGTGGAGACGTGAACCTGTAGGGCCGGCTCTCAGCCGGCCCAATCGCGGCATACCGGACCTGCCAGGCTTTGGGCCGGCTGCCGCCACCCTCGCCGGCCGCCGCTCCCAACCGGAGCAGGAGGCGCGCCGGGAGGTGGAAGCGTTCGTGCGCGATCTGCTGCGGAGAGGGATGCTGGTGGAGACGTGAACCTGTAGGGCCGGCTC
>DASYMJ010000298.1:0-7835 GCA_036009105.1 Thermoanaerobaculia bacterium
CACGCAGCTGATGTAGTCCGGCCAGTACTGCCGGGCGTGGAAGAGGACGCGCCCGTAGCCGGCCATCTCCGCCTGCGAGGGGTACGGCTCGCCCATGGAGAATGCATCGATGGCACCCGCGGCGAGCGCGCCGGCCACGTCCGGCGGCGCCATCTCCACCATGTGCACCTCTTTCGCGCTCATCCCGTTCACCTTCGCGGCGCGGAAGATGATGAGGCGCTCATCGGAGAAGCGGCTGGGGACGGCCACCGTCTTGCCGCGCAGATCGGCGAACGACCTGATCGGCCCGTCCTTGCGCACCACCACCGCGCTGCCGTAGCGGTGCCCGAGGTAGACGATCTTGACCGGGACGCCCTGCGCGCGGAGAGCGATGGCCATCGGCGCGACCATGAAGGCCGCCTGCATCTTGTTCGACATCAGCGCTTCCTTGATCTCCGGGAAGCCCTGGAACATGCGCGGCACGAACAGCTGCCCCGACTGCGAATACGCCGAGATGTAGTCCGTGACCGGGCAGGCCAGATGGCAGGTCACCGGGATGTAGGCGACGTTCAGCTTGCGCTTCTCTTCCGGCAGCCGGTCGTTGAGGAGCACCGCCCAGTTCACGTTGAGCATCATGTGCGCGGCGGTGAGGATGACCACCCACACGAGCACGAGGGAGGTGATGCGTTTGGTGTCGGTCATTGGTGACTCGCTTTGCTCGTCAGCTATCAGTTGTCAGTTGTCGGTTGTCGGTAGAAAGGCCAACTGACAACCGACAACTGCTTCACTCTCTAAACCCCCACCTCACCATGGGCAGCTTCTCCGTCCGCCGGATCAGCCAGTCCAGCAGCAGGCCGAGGGTGCCGATGAGGAGCATGCCGCCGACGACCAGGTCATAGCGTTTGCCGGCGTTGCGCGCGTCGATGATGAGGTAGCCCAGGCCCGAGTCGACAGCGATCATCTCGGCGGCGACCAGGACCAGCCAGGCCACGCCGAAGGCGATGCGCAGACCGACCAGCGTGGCGGGGAGGATGGCCGGCACCACCACCCGCGTGAGCAGGCGCGGCGTGGTCAGGCCGAAGTTGCGGCCGGCCTGGAGGTACATCGGCGGCACGTTGCGCACGCCGTTCATCGTGGCCACCACGATGGGGAAGAACGAGGCCAGGAAGATGAGGAAGATCGGCGCGACGTTGCTCACGCCGAACCAGATCACGGCCAGCGGCATCCAGGCCAGGGGCGAGATGGGGCGGAGCATCTGGATGAGCGGATTCGTGGCCCGGGCCAGGGCGGACCACCAGCCGAGGGCGATGCCGGCCGGGACGCCGAGCAGGACGGCGAGCAGGTAGCCGGTCAGGGCCCGGAAAAGAGAATCGACCATGTAAGACCAGAGCAGCTTCCGCTCCGCGAGCCGGACGATGCCGCGCGCCACGTCCGGCGGCGAGGGGAAGATTTTGGTGTGGCTCATCCGGACGGCGGCGTACCAGATCGCGAGCAGGGCGAGTGCGACAAGGAGGGGCAGGAAGACTTTTTCAAACGATGAACGAGGAAGGATGAACGATGAACGGGGTGTGCGAGGGGTTTTGTTCATCGTTCATCCTTCCTCGTTCATCGTTCTCGTCACACCTGGTGCGCCAGGCCGATCTCGGCAAAGATCGAGTCGCGCACGGCGATGTAGCGTGGCGCGGAGAGGTCGCGCGGATGGGGGATGTCGACCTCCACGATGCGCTGAATGTGCGCCGGGCGCGTCGACATCACCACGATCCGGTCGGCCAGCTGCACCGACTCCTCGATGTCGTGGGTCACGAAGAGGATCGTCTTCTTCTCCGCCTGCCAGATGCGCAGCAGCTCGCGCCGCATCTGCAGGCGGGTGATGGAGTCGAGCGCGCCGAACGGCTCGTCGAGGTAGAGCACGTCCGGATCGACGGCCAGCGCCCGCGCAACCTCCAGCCGCTGCTTCATCCCGCCGGAGAGCTCCCGCGGATAGGACTGCTCGAAGCCGCGCAGCCCGACCAGCTGTACGTAGTGAGCGATCCGCGCGCGCTTCCCGGAATCGCTCAGCCGGTGCAGGCCGAAGCCGATGTTCCCTTCGACGGTCAGCCACGGAAAAACGCCGCGCTCCTGGAAGACGAAGATGCGGCGCGGATCGGGGCCGGTCACCGGCTCCCCGTCGATGGCCACCGTGCCGCTGGTCGGCTTCAGGAAGCCGCCGACGATGTTGAGCAGCGTCGACTTGCCGCAGCCGGAGGGGCCGAGGATGCAGACCAGCTCCCCTTCCCGGATGTCCAGGCTCACCTCATGCAGCACGTCGGTGCCGCCGAAAGACATGTTGATGTTGCGGAACTGGACCTTCATGCGTCGGCGTAACCCCAGCGGACGGAATCGAGCCGCTCCAGGCGGCGCATCAGGAAATCGAGTCCGACGCCCACCACGCCGATCAGCACCATGCCCGCCACCACCAGGTCGTAGCGGTTGCCGGCGTTGCGCGCGTCGACGATCAGGAACCCCAGGCCGGAGTTGACGGCGATCATCTCCGCGGCCACCACCACCAGCCAGGCGATGCCGAGCGCGATGCGCATGCCGACGATCAGCTGCGGCAGGATGGCCGGCACGATCACGCTCCGCACCAGCTGCGGCCGGGAGAGGCCGAAGTTCAGGCCGGCGGACAGATGCACCGCGTCGATGTTGTGCACCGCGTGCAGCGCGGTCACGGTGAGCGGCAGGAGGGAGGCGAGGAAGATGAGGAACATGGCCGAGACGTCGCCGACGCCGAACCAGAGGATGGCGATGGGGATCCAGGCCAGGGGCGAGATCGGCCGCAGCAGCTGGAGGATCGGATTGAGCGCCATCTCCCCCCGCCGCGACAGCCCCAGGGCGATGCCGAGGGGGATGGCGATGATGAGGGCGCCGAGATAGCCCCACGTCACGCGGAAGAGCGAGGCCACCACGTAGCGGACCAGGAGCCCTTTCACGGCCAGCTCGCCGATGCCGCGGGCGACCGCGAGCGGGCCGGGGATCAGCGTGCCGGGCGAGAGCGAGACGCCGACCTGCCAGAGGAGCACGGCCAGGGCGATGCCCGTGACCGGTAACCATCGATTGGGTTGTGACCTGGACGACAAATCCGGCGGAGAGTACACCAGTACAATGCCCACCGTCATGGTCCGGACCTCCCGCCTCCTCCTTCTCCTGCTCCTGCTCCTCCTTCCCGTCCTCAGCGCCGAAGCCGCCTGCAATCTGCAGATCTCGATGTCCTGCGGCGCGTTCGGCGGCGGGAAGACCACCGCCTGCACCACGACCACCATCAATGCGGGCAATGCCTCCTGCAGCGGCGAGTACATCGCCGGCGCGTTCGGCGGCGCCGCCGCCACCGAGCTGCAGATCAAGAACTTCCGCACCGATCTGGGCCTCGACCTCTGCTTCGGCTCGGGCGACTTCCCGGTGGAAGGCGGCGGCGCGGGCGTGTTCGGCTTCTGCTCCGGCGAAGCCACCCTCCCTCCCGGCGGCAGCTTCCGGGCGAACTTCGACGTCACCCTCGGCGCGAGCACGCCGGCCATCCTGCCGCTCATCGGCGTGACCGGCGTCTACGACCTGCAGACGGGCGACGAGCTGGCTTTCGTCTACACCTTCAACGACACGGTCGTCCCCACCTGCACGCCGTCGCTCGCCGCGCCGCCCGTGGCGCCGTCCGGCTCCGACTACACCGTCACCTGGACCGCCGTCTCCGAGGCGAATGCGACTTATGAGGTGCAGGAGTCGACGAATGCCGACTTTACGAATCCGACCACCTCGACCACCAGCTCGCTGAGCAAGACCTTCCGCCACGACCAGGGCACGACGGCGACGTACTACTACCGCGTGCGGGCCACCTCCTGCGGCGGCAGCAGTCTCACCACGTTCTCGCAGAGCGCCTCGACCATCGTGCAGGCGCCGTTGCCGCCGCAATCGTCCAAGGGGGCCGACGCCATCGTGCCGTTCGGCTCCACCACGCCCGTGCGCATCCCTATTCATATCGATGCAGCGCAGGACGTTGCCTTCACCGCCGCCACCGACAAGCCGTACCTGACCGTGACGCCGAGCTCCGGCACCATCCCGGCGGGCGGCGCCACCGTCACTGTGACGGCGAACCCGAGCGCGCTGCCGCCGGGGGCGAACACCGGCACGCTCAACGTGACCGCGGCAGGCGGCGCCTCGCTGGCCAAGACGCCGGTCTCGGTCAGCCTGGTCACGCCGGTGACGCCGGGCGGCAAGTCGCTCCCGCCGGGCAACGCGCTGATCATCCCGGTGGTGACGCACGTCAACGGCGCGGCCGGCCCGTTCCAGTCGGACGTGCGGCTGACCAACGCCAGCGCGGCGGACATCAAGTACGACCTCACCTTTACGCCGTCCGGCAGCGACGGCACGAAGGTGGGGCGCAAGACGCAGCTCACCGTCGCGCCGGGCCAGAGCATCGCCCTCAACGACATCGTGAAGGACTTCTTCGGCTTCGGCGCAACCGGCGACCCGAACGACTCCGGCTTCGGCTCGCTGGAGATCCGCCCGGCCAACAATTCCTCGCCGTTGACCTACGCCTCCAGCCGGACGTACGCCAATACGCTCAGCGGGACGTTCGGGCAGTTCATCGCCGCCGTGCCGTTCAACCGCTTCGCCACGAACGCTTCCAGCCTCGTCCCCCTCCCCGGCCTGCCCACTTCCGGCCCGCCCATCCTCTCCCTGCAGCAGATCGCCCAGTCGCCCAAGTTCCGCACGAACCTCGGGCTGGTGGAAGGCTCCGGCACGCCGGCCAGCGGCACGATCCGGGTCTACGACGATCTGGGCAACCTGCTCAAGAGCGTCGGCTACAGCCTGCAGCCGGGCGAGCATCGCCAGATCAACCAGTTCCTCGCCGTCAACGGCGTGCCGCTGCTCGAGGACGGCCGCATCGAGATCACCATCGACTCCCCGACCGGCGCCATCACCGCCTACGCCTCCGTGCTGGACCAGATCACGACCGATCCGCTGGCCGTGATGCCGGTGCAGGCCTCATCGGTCAGCTCCTCGCGCTACGTCCTGCCCGGCATGGCCGACCTCAATAACGGCGCGGCGAACTTCCACTCCGACATCCGCATCTTCAACGGCGGCACGACCTCGGCCACGGTGAATCTCACCTATTACCCGCAGGGGCAACCTCAGGCGGCCAGGACGGCCACGCCGATCACCATTCCGGCGGGCCAGATCAAGGCGGTGGACAACGTGCTGCCCACCCTCTTCAACGCGAGCGCCACCGGCGGCTCGATCGTGCTGACCACGAGCGGCAATACGTCCCTGGTGGCCACCGGGCGGACGTACAGCATCGGCGCGAACAACGGCACGTTCGGCCAGTTCATCCCCGCCGTGACCCCGGCCGAAGGCATTGCCCTGGGCGACCGGTCGCTGCAGATCCTGCAGCTGGAGCAGTCCCGCAGCTTCCGCTCCAACGTCGGCCTGGCCGAGCTCAGCGGCAACCCGGCCCGGGTCCGCCTGATCCTGACCTTGCCCGACTCGAAGGTCTCCCCCGTCTTGGAGACCGACCTCGCCCCGAACGCGTTCGTGCAGTTCAACAGCCTCATCGCCTCGATGCTCGGCCCCGGCACGGACACGTACAACGCCCGGGTCTCGGTAGAGGTGATCGGCGGAACGGGCCGGGTGACCGCGTACGGCTCGGTGATCGACGGGGAGACGCAGGATCCGACGTACGTGCCGGCGCAATGAGCGATCAGCGGGCAGCGATCGGCGATCAGGAGGACCTGATCTAGCGCCTCTCCTGATCGCTGGTCGCTGATCGCCGAACGCGCTGATCGCTGATCGCCGGTCGCTAAATCACGATAACTGTGTGACCCCCATCACGCTGACCTCCTCAATCGGCACCACGATTGCTGTTGGGAGCGGCGGACATGCCGGACACTGATAAGCCCAGCCGCAGACGATCGGATGACGGGAGCGAGCAGGGCTCGAAGGTCCGCGTCCTGGCCGTCGACGACGACCACGCGTACCTGAGGTACCTCGAACTGATCCTCACCCGGGCCGGTTTCGACGTGGTGGTGGCGTTCGACGGCCTCTCCGCCATCGAGATCATCCGCCGCGACCCGAACATCGACATCGTGCTGATCGACCTGGCCATGCCGCTCATGGACGGGCTGGAAACCGTGCAGCGCATCCAGGCGGAGACCACCGGGATCTACACCATCCTCCTCACCGCGCACGACGGCTTCGAGACGAAGCTCCGCGCGCTGAACGGCGGCTGCGACGATTTCCTGACCAAGACCACCCCCGAGTCGGAGATCGTGGCCAAGCTCCGCTCCGCCGCGCGGCGCCTGGAGCTCGAGCGGCGCCTGCACGTGGAGAACGAGGAGCTGGAGCGGCTGGCCTACACCGACGAGCTGACCGGCATCGCGAACCGGCGCGCGCTCTTCCGCGCCGCGGACGAGATCCTCGCCGCCGGGCGGCACCTCAGCGTGGTCCTCTTCGACCTGGACGACTTCAAAGGCATCAACGACACCTACGGCCACCTGATGGGCGACCGCATCCTCGCCGACGTGGCCGCCTGCCTGAAGCAGAACACGCGCATCGGCGACGTGATCGCCCGCTACGGCGGCGACGAGTTCGTCCTGCTCCTCCCTGAGACAACCGCGAACGGCGCGCGCCAGATCACCGACCGCATCTGCCAGCAGATCGCCGATCTGCGGTGGGACGTGGCCGGCCAGACCATCACCATCAACGTGGGCACCGGCCTGTCGACGGCGGGAAGCGGTAGCAGCATCTCCACGCTGCTCGCGGAGTCCGACGCCAAGCTGTACGACGCGAAGATGGCTCGCGACCTGGGGGCGGCGGAGTTGGGGATTAGTCTGTGAGGTTCGCCAGCTTCTCGCGAGCCTCGTCGGCCCACGTTGACTTCGAGTCGACTGCCAGGTAATCCTTCCAAGCCTGAGCCGCGCGGGGATCGTTGAGCTTGTACAAGGCATACGCGCGGTTCCACAACGCAGTGGGCGTCCTGCTCCCCTCGCTCAGTCTGGCAGCCTCCTGGAGCTCCTTCCTGCTGCCGCTCGCGATGAGGGCAGCGGCGAGGTCAGGCACGGCGGCACCGTCCGCCTCCGCGGCCTTCCGAAGTTCGAGAATCGCGTCTTGGTAGTAGTGCGCCATGAGCAGGGCGACGCCGCGCCTATGAGGGCCGGCCCACCGTGCCTCACTCAGAACCGAGACCGCTTTGTAGAGTTCGGAGGGAACGGTAGGGTCCAAACCGGAGGGCTTCTCCTCGGAACCACGGTTCACGCTGACCGCTTTCTTGTATGGCAAATCGAGGGAAAGCCGCCCTTCGACCGGCCGGGTCTCGCCCTCTGCTGACGCCGCCTTCAGATCGTTCATCGACCTCCCGTACGTCCAATCGCGGATGTCAGTTGCGAACACCACCAGCAGTCCCGCCGCCACCGCGAACGACGCCGCAGCCACGCGCCAACCTCCGCGTTTCGGCATCTCGACCACGTTGTCTGCTTCGTCCATCGCCTTGATGTCGCTCAGATCGTTGAGGAACGTCCTGCACTCGTCACAATCCGCCAGATGCCTGGTCACCGCGCGTCTCTCGTTAGCCTTCAGGCGGTCATCAATGAATCCTGCGAGCGTTTCGTCTGTCGGGTGTACGGTCATCACTTCGGGAGCGGTCATCGCGCCCTCCCTTCACGTCTACGCACTCCCTTATCACCTGCAGACTGAGAGGGACCGGGGGGTGGGATTTCCGGCAGAATGCCGAAGCGGATCTCCTGATCCCCACGATCCAGCAGCCCGGCTACTTCCGACTTGCTCACGCCCTCCTTCTCCAGGCCGCGCCGCAGCTCGTGGAAGAGCTTGTC
>DASYMJ010000299.1:0-37938 GCA_036009105.1 Thermoanaerobaculia bacterium
AGCCGGCCCTACGCTTTGGGAGCGTCCGCGATGAACCGCGATCAGCTCATCCTCGTCCGTCACGGCGAGACCGTGCACAATGTCGCGCGCATCGCCCAGGGGTGGCAGGACAGCGAGCTGTCCGAGAACGGCCGCCGCCAGGTGGAGCTGCTCGCGGAACGCATCGAAGCCTGGCGCCCGGACGCCATCTACAGCTCGCCCCTGGGGCGCGCCAAATCGACGGCCGATGCGATCGCGCGGGTGACCGGGCTGGAAGTGCGGACGCTCGAGGAGCTGCGGGAGATGAACTACGGCAACTGGGAAGGGCAGTCCTTCCTCGACGTCCGCCGCGCCGATCGCGAGATCTACGAACGATGGATCGAGAGCGGCGATGAGCCGTGTCCGGGCGGCGAGTCGCACAACGACGTGCGGCGGCGGATGGAGCAGGCGCTGGAGCGCATCGACGCCTCGCGGCCGGTGGTGGTCACGCACGGCACGGCCATCCGCATCGGCGCCACCGCGCTGCTGAACCTCGACGTGATGGCCTCCCGTCACTTCGCCCAGGACAACGCGGCGCTGAACGTCTTCCTCTGGCGCGCCGACCGCTGGGTCCTGAAACTGTGGAACGATACGACTCACCATGATCCTCGAGCAGATTACTGAACAACTCACCGAGACGCTGCGCAGCCGCGTCCTCGCGCTCTTCGGACATCCGGCCGAGCGCGTCATCCTGCAGTCGCCCCCCAAGCTGTCGATGGGCGACCTGGCCACGCCGCTCGCCCTCGAGCTGGCCAAGGTGCTCAGGCGCAAGCCGCGCGAGATCGCCGAGACGCTGGCCAACGGCCTGACCCTGCCGCCGCTGGTGGCGAAGGTCACGGTGGAAGGGGCGGGCTACCTCAACTTCCACTTCGACCGCGGCGCGTTCCTGGTCGACCACATGCGCAGCATCATGGAGCCGGCCCAGCCGACCGGCGAGCGGGTGATCGTCGAGCACACCAACATCAATCCGAACAAGGCCGCCCACATCGGCCACATCCGCAACGCGGTCCTGGGCGACACGTTCGTGAGACTGCTCAAATGGCTGGGCAACCGGGTCGAGACGCAGAACTACATCGATGACACCGGCGTGCAGGTCGCGGACGTCGTCGTGGCGTTCGAGCATCTGCAGAAGGAAGGGATCGCAGAGGTTGCCCGGCGCGCCGAGGAGCCGAAGTTCGATTACTTCTGCTGGGACCTGTACTCGAAGATGGCCAACTACTACGCCGAAAATCCGGAGGCGCAGGAGTGGCGGCGGGAGACGCTGCACCGCATCGAGCATCAGGAGGGGGAGACGGCGAAGCTGGCCGCGCTCATCGCGCGCTCGATCGTCCGCCGGCACGTGGAGACGATGCTCCGCCTCGGCATCGAGTACGACCTGCTGCCGAAGGAGAGCGACATCATCGCCCTCCACTTCTGGGACACGGCGTTCGAGCTGCTGAAGAAATCAGGCGCCGTGGTCTACGAGGAGGAGGGGAAGCACCAGGGCTGCTGGGTCATGCGTCTGACCGAGTCGGCGGAGTTCGCCGGCATGGACAACGCCGACAAGATCCTGGTCCGCTCCAACGGCACGGTCACGTATACGGGCAAAGACATCGCGTATCAGCTCTGGAAGTTCGGCCTGCTCGACCGGACGTTTCACTACCGCCGCTTCCTGCGCTACCAGAGCGGCCACACGCTTTGGGAGACCACCAGCGACGCTTCGCAGAACGCGGCCGAGGCGCCGCGGTTCGGGGGGGCCCAGACGGTGGTCAATGTGATCGACAGCCGCCAGGCCTACCTGCAGAAGGTGGTCAAGGAAGGGCTGCGCCTCCTGGGCTATGAGAGCCAGGCGGAGCGTTCCATTCATTTCTCTTACGAGATGGTGGCGCTCACGCCGGCCACGGCGAAAGAGCTGGGGATGGAGATCTCGGAGAAGGACTCCACGCGCGCCTACGTCGAGATGTCCGGCCGCAAGGGTCTCGGGGTGAAGGCGGACGACCTGCTCGATGCGCTGGAGCGGAAGGCGACCGAGGCGGTGCAGGCGAATGCGCAGGACGCGTTCTCGGACGAGGAGGCGCGGACGCTGGGGAGGCAGATCGCCGTCGCGGCGCTGCGCTACTTCATGCTCAAGTACGGGCGGAACAAGGTCATCGCCTTCGACTTCAGCGAAGCGCTCACCTTCGAGGGGGACTCGGGGCCGTACCTGCAGTACTCGACCGTGCGGGTGAACAACATCTTCAACAAGATGCGGGAGCGGGGCGTCGATCCGCTGATCGACGATCGGTCGCTGGACCGGCTGACGCTGAACGAGGGGATCACGGATGAGATGTGGGAGCTGGTGCGGCTGTCGGCCGACCTGCCGTCCGCCATCCGCCGGGCGGTGGATGGGCTGGAGGTCTCCATCGTGACGCACGCCCTACTGGAACTGGCCCAGAAGTTCAACAGCTTCTACCACAAGTATCCGATCCTCAATGAGAAGGACGACGACGAGCGCCAGCGCCGCGCCGCCAGCGCGGAGGTGTTCCGGCGGACGATGAAGTCGGCCCTGGAACTGCTCGGGGTGCCGGTGCCGGCAAGGATGTGAGGAGCGGTTGTCGGTTGTCAGTAGATCGGTCCCGATCGGTCGGACTGACAACCGAGAACCGACAACTGATAACTTTGCTACAATCCCACACCGCGCGTCGTCCAATACGCGCACCACAGCCTATGAAGGTCGATCTCCAGGATCTCGCGCTGCGGGCGCTGATCGTCGTGGCCGGCTCCGTCGCCGCGGTGCTGCTCACGCTCAAGGGACAGGCATCGGCCCTCCCCGCGCTCGCGATCGGCGCCACGGTGGGCGCCGTCTTCGTCGGGCGTTTCGGCGAGAGCGCCGAGTAAGCGCGCACGCTGGCTGCTTCGAACCGCGGACAGGCCGCGGCTTGGCCAGCCAACGCGGCCGGCCGTGCCGGCTACGACGCCGCCTGCTGGTCGTTCGCGCGGCGGACGTTCTCCGCCTGCAGACCTTTCGGCCCCTGCTTCACGTCGAACTCGACCCGTTCTCCTTCGTTCAGGGTCCGGTAGCCGGACGACTGAATCGCGGTGTGATGCACGAAAACGTCTTCTCCGGTCTCACGCTTGATGAAGCCGAAGCCCTTGTCATTATTGAACCATTTGACTGTGCCAAACTCGGGCATTTCCCCACCTCCAGCCGCCAGTGGCAGCCGTGCTGTAACTCGACGGGCGCTCGGGCTCGTCTGCTGGGAATTCTGCAATGTTCGGGCCGTAGGGAACGGCCTCACCAGATCAATGCGCGATTGATCCCGATGCGCTGAAATCCCAGTCCCTCGTACAAGGCGATCGCCGGCCCATTGAAGTCATTGACGAACAGCGTGACGCTTTTCCCTTCCCGGAACAGCTGCCCGCAAACCTCTTTCAGCGTTGCGGCGGCCAGTCCGCGGCGGCGGAAACGGGGATGGGTCCAGACGCCCATCAGCTGGACGGCGTCATCCGTCACGGCGGAGAACTCGCACTTGGCGGCGATCTGCCCCTGCTCGATGCGCACGATGGAACGCTTCCGCTCCATCAGCTCCCGGATGCGCTCCCGGTAGCCGGCCGCGTCGCGCTCCATGGGGTCGATGCCCACCTCCTCCTTGTGCATCGCCGCGCAGGCGGGGACGAGCTGGTCGAGGTCGCGCGGCGTGGAGTAGCGGGCCAGGGTGAGGGGCGGATAGTCGAAGCGGCGGCGGATGGCGTAGATCGGCTGGTTCATCCGCACCACGGTGGGCGGGTCGGTGCGGGGGCGGAGGTGCGTCCAGAGCGCCTCCACCAGGAAGGCCGGCGAGATGATGGCCCGCACCGGGAGCATGCGGGTGAAGATGCGCTCCCCGACGGCGGCGATGGCGGTCATGATCACCTCGCGCGGCGTGGCCGGATCGGCGGCCAGGACGATGTTCGTGGCCAGGGAAGCGAGCAGCACGATCTCCCGGTTGAAGCGCACCTCGACCATCTGCGTCGCGGCCGCCGTCCGCTCTTCCAGCAGGCGGGAGATGAGATAGACGTTGATGAGCGGATCGCGGCGCAGAAAGGTCAGCGCGTCCCGCACGCCGTCGTCCGTCAGCGAGCGGATGCTCCAGCGGCCCTCGACCGGGATGGTGACCATGGGAGAATCGTAAACCGAGTTGTCGGTTGTCAGTTGTCGGTTGTCAGTAGAGCCGGTTACCGACAACCGACAACTGCCTCTCATAGCTGCCCGCGCCCCACATACGCCAGCCCGTCCAATGCCTTGTGCCACAACGGCCGGGCCGCCCACTCCTTCAGGTTCCGCTGCTCGGCGTACTTCATGTCCGCCTCGAACGCCGCCTTCAATTGCGCCGCGATCTGCGGATCGACCACGCCGACCATCACCTCGTCATTCAGCTCGAACGAACGGTCGTCGAAATTCGTGGAGCCGATGCCGGCCCACACCTCGTCCACCACGATGATCTTCTGGTGCAGCAGCGTCTTGTTGTACTCGTAGATCTTCACCCCGCGCTTGAGCAGCGTCCCGAAGTGATGATGGCTGGCGTGCTGGACGATCGGGCTGTCCGTCGACTTGGTCCCCGGCACCATCACCTTCACGTCCACGCCGCGCCGCACCGCCTCCTCCAGCGCCTGCATCGCGTCATCGGAGGGAAGGAGATACGGGTTCTGGATGATCAGCTCACGCTTTGCGGACTTGATGGCCAGATAAAAAAGCACCTGCACCGAGGAGACGCTGCCGGTGGGTGAGGTGTACGCCACGTGGGCCGGCGTGGAGCCGGCGGCCTGCGGCTTGGGGAAGTATTTCTCGCCCGCCGGCACTTCGCCCGTCTGCTCGATCCAGTTCTCGCAGAACGCGCCCTGCAGGCGGTTCACGATGGGGCCCATCATGCGCAGGCCGCTGTCCCGCCAGTGCTCCTTGTCCTCGGCGTGGCCGGTCCACTCCTTCGCGAAGCCGTAGCCGCCGATGTAGCCGATGCGGCCGTCGATGATGGCCAGCTTGCGGTGATCGCGGTTGTTCAGGCGCCCCAGGGTGGACCAGGTGATGGGATGGAAATTGACCAGCTTCACCCCCGCCTTCCCCATCTCCTCGGCCAGCTCCTTCTTCATCTTGTGCCCGCCGGAGGCATCGACCAGCAGCCGCACCTCGACCCCTTCCCGCGCCTTGGCCGAGAGCAGCGCCGCGAGCTGGTCGCACACCGGGCCCTCCCACCAGATGTACGACTCGATGTGCACCGTCTGCCGCGCGGCGGCGATGTCGCGGAAGAGCGGCGGGAAGAAGCCGTCGCCGTTCTCCAGCAGCTGCACATGGTTGCCCGGCTCGAGGCTCCCCTGGGTGACGCCGACGATGGAAGGCATCATCGCGTTCACGTCGCCGGCTTTCTGCACGCTGAGGTGCACTGCCACCGGCCGCCAGTAGGTCCAGAGGAAAAGGATGAGCGCGGCGATGGTCACGATCATTCCGATCAGCGCCACGATGGGGACGCGCACGACGTGCGCCCCGTGGTAGTACTCGATCCGCTTCTGCTTCATCAGTCGCTCCTGCTATCGCTGCCAGAGCAGCTCGGCCGTGATCGGCCAGTGATCGGATGGCCCGCTCGCAACCACGCGCGCGCCGCGCACCTCCCAGCCGTAGTCGGCGAAGATGTAGTCGATGCGCTTGTTCATCATCGGATGGGTCGGGCCGATGTCCTCGCCGGCCAGCTGCGCCGCGTTGAGCAGCCGGAACTTCCCGACCTCCGCCGCGCTGGGCGGCGCATTGAAGTCGCCCATCAGGATGTAGGGCCGGCGGCTGGTCCGGACGTGTTTGGCCAGACACTCCAGCTGCTCTTCCCGGTTGTGCGCATTGATGCTGCCCCAGGTGGTGAGGTGCGTCGTATAGACGTCGAGCGTGGCGCCGTCGATGCGGATCACCGTCTCCAGCACCACGCGCGGCTCGCCGACGCTCGGCAGCTCGTGGATGTCGTTGGAAACGATCTCGCCGCGGGTCAGCACGGCGTTGCCGAAGCCGCCGCCGAGCTGGGTGTAGGCCGGCGCGAAGTAGCCGCGCATGCCGGTCAGGCGCTCCAGCTCGGCCAGCTGGTCGCGGAAGCGGGCCTGCCACGTGCCGCGATGCACTTCCTGCAGCCCGACGATGTCCGGTTTGACCTGGTTGATGACGGCGGCGATGCCGGCGATGTGATCGGAGTCGTACAGCTCGTCGTGGCCCGCGATGTTGTAGGACATCACCACCAGCGGCTTTTTCTGTGCCGGAAAGCCGACGCGCTCCGGATAGGTGACCGGCTTGCCGCGCTCGTCGCGGGTGAGGAGGCGGAGGGAGGGATCGACCGGCTTCGGGCGGCACTCGCCGGAGCGGACGGTGTACACGGCGAAGAAGCGGTAGAGGAAGATGAGCAGGCCGATGCTGAGCAGCCCCAGGAGCCATCTTCTTTTAGGTTGTTCGGGCGTCACCGTGCTCGGCGGTAGCGAGAAGGATGCCGAGGGGAATGTGGGGCCGGCTCTCAGCCGGCCCGTCATCAACGGATAGCTGGGCCGGCTGAGAGCCGGCCCTACATTTTCTATGTCGCGAGAACGGTCACGTCTTCGTGCTGCCACAAGGCGCTTGCGGGGAAGTCGATGGTCACCTCCCCCCCGCGCAACCGCTCGATGGCGGCCCGTTTGTTCGTGCCGGTGGCCAGCAGCACCACCGATGCCGAATCCATGATGGTCCCGATGCCGATGGTGATGGCGTGCGTCGGCACCTCGGCGCCGAAGACGGCGGCGTTGGCGCTCCGCGTCGACTCGCTGAGCGTCACGATGCGGGTGCGCGTCTGGAACGGGGTGCCGGGCTCGTTGAAGGCGATGTGGCCATTCGAGCCCAATCCCAGAAATGTCATGCCGAGGTTGCCGGCCTTGCGGATGGCGGCCTCGTAGCGGGCGCATTCGGCGACCAGGTCGGGGGCCGCGCCATTGGGGATGTGCGCGTGGCGCGGATCGATGTCGACGTGGTCGAAGAGCTGCTGCTTCATGAAGGTGTAGTAGCTGCCGGGATGCTCCCGGGGGATGCCGGCGTACTCGTCGAGGTTGAACGTCGTCACGTCCCTGAAGCAGTGGTACTCGCGCGAGCACTCGGCGATCACGCGCTGGTACGTCCCGATCGGCGTGCGGCCGGTGGGGAGGCCCAGGACGGCGCATGGATCGTGCCGGATGGCGTCGAGGAAGAGCTCCGCGGCGCGGGCGCTCAAAGACTCGTAGTCGGGGAAGTTTTCCCACTTCACGCGGGCAACAGCTCCTCGCCCCTGGCGAACACGCGGTCGATGCCGAGCTTCTCGTTGAGCAGCACCACGTCCGCGTCGTAGCCGGGCTCCAGTTTTCCTTTGCGGTCCGCGACGCCGAGGATCCGGGCCGGGACTTCGGTGGCGAGGGGAAGGACCGACTCGATGGGCAATCCGGCCAGCTCCACCATGTTGCGCACCGCGCCGGACATGGTGAGCACGCTGCCGGCCAGCGTGCCGTTGGCCAGGCGCGCCGCGCCGTCGGCGACGGTGACGTCGTAGCCGTACAGCTTGTACTGGCCGTCAGGCAGACCGCAGGCGCGCATGGCGTCCGTGACGAGCGCCACGCGGTGCGGCATCGCCCGCGCCGCGATGCGCAGCACGGCGGGATGGACGTGGATGCCATCCGCGATCAGCTCCGCGGTGGCGTCCGTCGAGACGAGCGCCGCGCCGACCACGCCCGGCTCGCGATGATGCAGGCCGCTCATCGCATTGAAGAGATGGGTGAAGTGCGACGCGCCCCATTCCAGCGCCGCAACCGCGTCGCCGTAATCGGCCGCGGTGTGCCCGATGGAGAAGGTGATCCGTCCCTTGAAGTGCTCGATGAGCGCGCGGGCGCCGGCCAGCTCCGGGGCGATGGTCATCAGCCACTGCAGCCGCGGCGCTTCCGCGACCAGCGCGGCGATCTCCTGAATGTCGGCCGGCCGGATGGAGGCGACGTCCTGCGCGCCGGCGCGGGCGACGTTGATGTACGGCCCTTCCAGATGAACGGCGCAGATCTCCGCGCCTCGCCGTCCGGCGAACGTCGCGCGCACCACCGCATCGACGGCGGCGTGCAGGTCGGTGCGCGAGGCGGAGAGCGTGGTCGCGGCGAGCGCGGTGGTGCCGCAGCGGGCGTGGAAGGAGAGGACGCGCGCGTTTGCCGCGTCGTCGGCGTCCATGAAATCGGCGCCGTCGCCTCCGTGCACGTGGCAGTCGATGAAGCCCGGCACGATGAGCGCCGTGGTGCGCATCGCATCCGCCGGCACCTCGGTCGTCTGCGCTATGTCGGCGATCGTCCCGTCGCGCAGCGTGACGAGCGTGTCCTCCTGGATCGCCCCGCGGATGAACGCCCGGCCGTGCAGATGGCGCGCGCTCACAGGCAGATCTTTCCCAGCACGGCGGGCGTGCCACCCACCAGGCGCGCCACGTCCGTGTACATGCCGGCCACGGAGTCATTGGCGATGAGCGCCATGGCCATGGCCTCCTTCTGCTTGGAGAACTTGTAGACCTCCACGTTCGTCTCCGGCAGCCGCTCGCGCAGCATCTGCATGAGGGTGGGGTTCTTCGCGCCGCCGCCGGCGACGAGCAGCTCGTCGATGCGCCGGTCGATGAAGGTGCGATAGGCGTGCGCGATCGATTCCGCGGTGAACGCGGTGGCGGTGGCAATGAGGTCGTCCGGATCGACCTCGCGGAACTGCTCCGCCATCCGCCGCGCGTATTGCCGTCCGAAGCGCTCCCGCCCGGTGGTCTTGGGCGGCTTGAGCTGAAAATACGGATCGGCCATGCACCAGGCCAGCACGTCCTCCCTCACCGAGCCGCGCGCGGCTCGCGCGCCGTCGAGGTCGTACGTCTCGCTCTCGCCGCTCACGATGTAGGTCAGGGCATCGATCACCATGTTGCCCGGGCCGGTGTCGAAGGCCATGACGTCGTTCATCTTCGCTTTCGGCGGGACGTACGTGACGTTGGCGATGCCGCCGATGTTCTGCATGGCCCGGGCGAGCGTGCCGTGCCGCGCCTGGGCCCAGTCGAAGTAGGCCACCAGCGGCGCGCCGTGGCCGCCGGCCGCGACGTCGCGCACGCGCAGATCGCCGACGGTGACGATGCCGGTCCGCTCGGCGATCACGGCCGACTGGCCGATGGCCAGGGTCGAACGGGTGGAGATCGGCTCATCGATCCAATCCACCGTTGTGGTCGAAGGCTCCGCGGTCGGCCGCGGACGATGCCAGATGGTCTGGCCGGCAGCGGCGATCAGATCGACCTGCCCGTTCTTCATGCCGGCGTTCGCGATCACCTTGTTCGCCGCGGCCGCGAACAGCTCGCCCAGCACGAAGTCGAGGTGGCAGATCTCCTCGATATTGGCCTTCTCTTTGTCGAAGAGCGTGTTCACCCGGCTGCGGATCTCGGCGGGGAAGGGGAAGCTGTCGAAGCGCAGCTCGCGGATGCGGGCGCGCGAGGCGTGGCCGGTGATCTCCACCAGCACGGCGTCGATGGCGTCGACCGACGTGCCGGACATCAAACCGACGACATTCCGCTTGCGCTTCGTGCCGATCTCGTAGAGACGGTCCAGCCGTTTCACTGCTCCAGGACCTCCCGCAGCGGGCGGCCGCCCAACAGGCGCCGCGCCTCCTCCGCGCCGATGCGCCGCTTCGCCATCAGCGTGGCCAGCTTCAGGTTGCCGCCGGCCTCGCGCACGGCCTGCACGGCGAGCGGCCGCGTCACGCCGGCGACCAGCTCCACCATGCGCACGGCGCGGTTGCGCAGCTTCTCGTTCGTGGCCGGCATCTCGATCATCAGATTGGAGTAGACGCGTCCCAGGCGGATCATCACGCCGGTGGAGAGCGTGTTCAGGACCAGCTTCTGCGCCGTGCCGCTTTTCATCCTCGTGGAGCCCATGATCACTTCCGCGCCGGTGCGGGGCACGATGGCGATGTCCACATCCTGCGCCAGCGGCGAGCCGGGGACGGAAGTGACGCCCAGGGTGAGCGCGCCGAGCATGTTCGCCCGTCTCACCGCGGCCACGGTAAAAGGCGTGGTGCCGCTGGCGGCGATGCCGACGACCGCGTCCTCCGCCCGCACGCTTTGGTTGACCGCCTCGACCGCCGCTTCTTCATCGTCCTCCGCGCCTTCCGCGGCGGCGAAGAACGCGCGCTCGCCGCCCGCCATCAGCACCTGCACCATGGACGGTGGGATGCCGTACGTGGGGGGGAGCTCGGAGGCGTCGAGCATGGCGATGCGGCCGCTGGTGCCGGCGCCGGCGTAGAAGAGGCGGCCGCCGTGCTGGAGGCGCTCGGCGATCTGGTCGATGGCGTGCGCGATGCGCTCGGCCTCCGCCGCGACAGCGTCGGCCACGCGCCGGTCCTCATCCTGGATGATGCGGACGATCTCCAGCGTCGGGCGCCGGTCGATGTCGAGACTCGCTTCGAGCCGGTCCTGGGACATCGCGGCGAACGATATCATTCGCTCCATGGCCACTTCCCTGATGCAGAAACTTCGCCTCGCCTGGAGCGGCTGGCAGCGCCGGCGCGAAGAGGCCGACCGCGACTTCCTGGTCCGCAACGCTTCCTGGGGCCCGGCCGGCGCCGCTGCTGCTGCTGCCGCTTCGCAACCGGCCGCGCGGCAGGTCGATCTGGAAGGCCTGCAAGTGGCCTACCTCGACGACTCCGGCCGCATCGCCTATTACCTCGACACCGAGACCGGCGATGTGACCGACGTGCACGACGGCCGCCCTCTCCCCCTCCCCCGCTACCGCCCGGTCCCCCGCCGCACCGAAGCCTCGGATGCCGCCGACCGCCGCGCTTTCGTGGAGAAGATGGACCTGCGCATCCCGCACGCGGACGCCGCCGAGTTCCGCCGCGCCATTGCGAAGGATCGTGCGGTGGAGCGCGCCTGGTACAACTTCAAGAATGAGCGGGCGACGGCGGCGGTGAGGGAGTGGCTGAAGTTCTAGCAACTGCGTGCCACCACCAGCATCGTCACATCATCCGCCAGCGAATCGAGCTCGCCCACGTGCGCCAGCACGGCTTCGTCCACTGTCCTGGCCAGCGCGTCGGCGTTGGCGCCGTGCACCAGGCGCTTGGAAACGGTGGCGGTCCCGAACTCCTCCCCCTCCGCGTTCTCCGACTCGGTGACGCCGTCCGTGAAGAGGATCAGCGCGTCGCCGTCCTCCAGCTGCACCTGGCGCTGGGTGTACTCGGCGCGCGTGACCACGCCCAGCAGCAAGTCGGTCTCGCCGAGCTCCTCCACGCTGTCCTTCCGCACCCAGAGGGGGGGCGTGTGGCCGGCGTTCGCGTACTGGATGAGGCCCGTCCGCGTGTCGAGGCGCCCGAGGAAGAGGGTGACGAACTTCGACTGGGGGAGGTTCTCCTTCAGGGTCATGTTCAGCTCGGCCACCAGCGCGGCCGGCTCGGGGTCGCTCTTGCAGAAGATGCGGAAGGCGGCCTGCAGGCCGGCCATCATCAGCCCGGCGGTGATGCCTTTGCCGCTCACGTCCGCGATCACGAAGTAGACCTTGCCGTCCGGCCGCACCACGAAGTCGTAGTAGTCGCCGCTCACCGTGCGGCAGGGCCGGTTCATGCCGGAAAACGTGTAGCCTTCGATCCCCTTCGGCGGCGGCGGGAGCAGCCGGCGCTGGATGGTGGAGGCCGTCTTCAGCTCCTCGTCGATGAGCCGCTTCTGGATGGCTTCCTCGCGCAGGCGCGTCTGCTCCAGCTTGATGGCCGCGAACCGGGCGATCTGGGCCACCAGCCGCACGTCATCCTCGGTGATCGCGCGCTGGTTGAAGAGGTAATCGACGTACAGCAGGCCGACCACCGAGTTGTTGATCATCAGCGGCGCGCAGAGGATGGAGTGGATGCCCTGCATGATGATCGACTGCGCGCGGCTCAATTTCTCGTCCACGCTGACGTCGATGAAGGCGAGCGCCTTCTTCTCCTCCACCACGTCGTTGAGCAGCGTATGGCTGATGGTCAGCTCGCTCGCGTCGCTGCGGTCCTGGCGGCGGACCTCGACGTTGTAGAACGACTTGCCGTCCGCGGCGATGAGGCCGAGCGCGGCGCGGGACGGCCGCAGGTGCTCCATCACCCGGTCGACGATGAAGCCGAACAGCTCTTCCATCGGCCGGTCCTCGATCAGCTCGCGGGCGAGCTGGTTGAGCGTGCGCAGGCGGGAGACGTCCTGCGAGTCTCCCTTGACCGTGTCGATCTCATGGACGGGGATGGAGATGGTGGCGCTGATCTTGGAGTCGGCCACGGCGAGGAACTTGTCGGTGCTCGACTCGGCCGCGATGAAGACGATCTCCGTGTCGCCGAGGCGGATGCGGTCGCCGGTCTTGAGCTGATGGTCGTTCTCGACGCGGTTGCCGTTCAGGTACGTGCCGTTGGCGCTGCCCAGATCCTTGAGCACCCATTTCGCGCCGACGGCGATGATCTCGGCGTGGCGGCGGGAGAGGTAACGGTCCTTGATGGGGATGGAGCAGTCGGAGGCGCGGCCAATGGAGACAGTCGGCCCTTGCAGCGGCTGCCGAAAGGGGGAAAAAAGGGGCGAGTAGACCGTGACTTCGGCGCGCGGCGGGGCGGGATCCATTCGATGCTCCGAAAAAGGTGCGCCATTCTAGCATCGTGGTAGGTTGCGCCCGTGCCGGAGGATTACTTCACGGAGATCGAGGCGCACTTCGCCAGCCGCCGCAATACGCCGTTCATTCTCTCGGCGAAAGACTGGGCGCTGATGAAGCAGTGGGCCGCGGACGGCGTGCCGCTGGCGGTGGTGATCGAGGCCATCGATTCGGTCTTCGAAAAGAACGAGACGAGCGGCCGCAAGCGCATCATCAGCAGCCTCTCCTACTGCAAGCACGCGGTGAAGGAGCTGTGGAACGAGCGGCGCGAGCTGCTGGCCGGGGCGGAGGGAAGCGTGCCCGAAGCCGCCGTGGCGGACCTGGTGGAAGCGCTGGCCAGCGACGTGGCGGCAGTGTCCCGGCCCTTCGGCGACCGCATCCGCGCGCTGGTTGCGGAGAAGAGCGTGCCGCGCATCGAGGAGCAGCTGATCGAGGTGGAGCGCGAGCTGATCAGGCACCTGCTGGAGACCGCCCCCGATGCGGACGCCATCCGCGCCGAGGTCGCGCTGGCCATCGGCGACGCCTCCAGCCTGGAGGAGAAGACGCGGGAGCGGACCATCGAGGCGAACACGCGGCGCATCGTGCGCGAGCGGTTCGCGGTGCCGAGGTTGACATTGTTTCGGTAGTTACTGGTTGCTGGTTGCTGGTTACTTGTAGAGCTGCTTTCTACCAGTAACCAGTAACCAGCAACCAGCAACTACCTCAACGCCTTATCCACCTGCTCCAGCAGCGCCGCCGCCGCCCGGCCGCTGACCGGCGCATCGGGGCTCGTCGCCGTGACCATGGGGTCGCTGATGCCGCATGCGGCGAGGATCTTGTCGTTCGAGGTCTTCGCGCACGCGGCGCCGCGTGCGGTGAGCACGCGGATGGCGAAGCGGCCCAGGCCGGAGGTGGTCACCGGCGTGTACGGGCCGACGCGGCGGGTCACCGGATCGACGTTCAGGATGCCCAGGGCCAGGGCGCGGACCACTTCCTCGCGGCCGGCCACGTCGCCGATGTCGATGGCGATGGGCGGCGTGCCGAGGTTCTGTGAGAAACGCACCGAGGCGACTTTCCAGTAGAGGAGGACGGCGAGGTCGGCGCGGGTGATCGCCTCCGACTCCAGCGCGCGCTGGTAGTGCGCCGGCATGTTCAGCGCGTTCCAAGTCTCCTTGATGTCTTCCAGCCGCTCGGCGTAACGCTGGTCGTTCGAGCGGCGCATGAGGCGCTCGTAGCGGACGATCGCTTCCTGATAGCGGCCCCGTCCCACCTCGATCTCGGCCAGCGCTTCCTGGACGTCCGTGCGGTCGACGTCGCCGGAGTTGATCACCGGGTCGAGCTCGCGCCGCGCGTCGTCGAACTGCCGCTGGGCGATGAGCCGCTGGGCGAGGAGGATGCGCGCCGCGCTCGCGCCGGGCTGCAGCTGCAAAGCCTCGCGCAAAAGCCGGATCGACTCCTCCGGCGGCGCGGCGTTGGCGGCGGCGAACAGCTCGTTGAAGAGCTGCGTCTCCAGCTCCCGGACGCGCTCCGCCGCGGTGGCGGGCGCGTTGGGCTGCCTGGCCACATCGCGATAGAGCTCGTAGGCGCGCCTGGTTTGCTTGTCCGCCACGGCCAGCTCGGCCTGGAAGACGCGCGCCGCGAGGTAGTCGGGATGATCGGCGGCGAGCTTGTCCGCGATCGCGCGCGCCCCCTCCGCATCCCCCTGCCGCAGCAACACCATCCCCTCGGCCAGCGCGGCCGGAGCGTAGTCAGGATTCTTCGTGCGCAGCTCGTTCAGCCGGAGCCGCGCCTGCGGGTAATCGCCGGCCAGGTAGAAGCGCCACGCGGCCTCGAAGCGTTGGTCGAGCGGCGCGGGGGCGGCGGGCGTCCAGCCGGCGCGCGGGTCGAGCAGGTACCGGTCTTCGCCCTGCGGAACGACGGCGGGCGGGGGGGCGGTGGTGTCGGCGCAACGCGCGGCGAGGATCATCGCCGCGAGCATCATCAGGATGGTCTGTCGTTTCAAATGGTCCCTCTATCTGGCCATCGGCGATCAGCGATCAGGAGCCCGGTTTCCCTGATCGCCGATCGCTGATCGCCGATGGCTTTTCATGATTTGCACTGCCGTCTCGAACGCAAGCTCTCTGTCGGTTGCGTCCAGCCACTGCACATTTCGCTCCGAGCGCAGCCATGTCATCTGCCGCTTGGCGTAGGCGCGGGTGCGGCGGCGCGTCTCGGCCATGGCCGCATCGAGCGCCATCTCCCCCGCGAGCACCGCCGCCGCCTCGGCATAACCGATGGAGGTGAAGGGGCGGGCGGAGGGGGGGTACCTGGCCAGCAGCGCGCGCGTCTCCTCGACCAGGCCGGCGGCGTACATGGCGTCCACTCGGCGGTCGAGCATCTCCACCAGCCGGGGGCGGTCGAGGGTCAGGGCCATCTTCAACGCGGGCGTCTCTGCATTCGGATCGGCCGTGGGGCGCTCCCAGCTCGAGATCGGACGTCCGGTGACGAGCCATACTTCGAGGGCCCGCTCGACGCGGTGCCGGTCGGCCGGGGCGATCTTTCTACCACTTTGCGGATCGATTTTCGACAGCCAGCCGTAGAGCCTGGCCTGGCCGCCCGGCTTGCCGGCGATGCGATGGATGCGCTCGCGGATGTTCGCGTCGCGGCCGGGCATCTCCGGTAAACCGGCGAGGAGCGCGCGCAGATAGAAGAAGGTGCCGCCGACGAGGATCGGCGTCTTGCCTCTCTGTTCGATCCCCTCGCAGGCCGCCCGGGCCATCCGCGCGTAATCCGCGGCGTTGAACTCCTCGGTCGCCTCGATGAGGTCGAAGAGGTGATGCGGCACCCGCGCCCGAGTCTCGGCCGAGGGCTTGGCGCTGCCGATGTCGAAGCCGCGGTAGATCTGCACGGAGTCGAAGTTGACGATCTCGCCGCCGATCGTTTCCGCGAGCCGGATGGCCAGCTCCGACTTGCCGCTGCCGGTGGGGCCGGCGATGACGACCGGCCGCATTAGCCGCGGGGCCGGGTGGAGGCGGGGGGGCGGGGCGGCCGGTTCGCGGTGCGCTCGTGCGCCTGCTGTTCCCCGCTGCGGATGCGCGTCAGGTGCGTCCGCTCGTCCTCGTCATGCAGTATTTTGCGCAAATGCTCGCGGCAATATAAACCCCCGTGCGGAATCGGGGTGCGGCAGACCGCGCAGCGGTTCCTGATCACCTTCTTCGAGCCCTTCTCCAGGAAGCGGAAGGCGAGCCCCGCCACCAGCAGGACGCCGCCCACGATGAGCGCCTTCTGCAGCATCTCCAGCGGCACGAGCTCGGCCACCGGCGAGTCCTCGAAGCTCTCGTGAACGACGTAGAGCGCGAGGATGATCACCAGGATCCAGAGCCCGAGGCGGAGGAGCGTCGACGACATAGAGGTGGGGAGACTCTAGAACCGAGGGGGTGGAGTGTCAATTTGCGGCCGGACGGCAATGTGCCCGTTGTCGAAGCCGATTTCGACCGAGCCGCTCCGGTCGGTGCGCCAAGTGCGGATATTGTGCATCTCCAGCGCGTGCACGACGGCCGCATGGGGATGGCCGAACAGATTGCGGCGGCCGCAGGAGATCACGGCCAGCCTCGGCGCCACGGCATCGAGCAGCGGAGCGGTGGTGGAGGTGCGGCTGCCGTGATGCGGAACCTTGAGGATGTCGGCGTGACGGACCCGGTCGGCGAGCGCCGACTCCGCGTCGCGCTCGATGTCGCCGGTGAGCAACACGCGGCGCGCGCCGAGCTGCAGGCGGACGACCACGGAGCTGTTGTTCTCCGGCGCGCGGCGAAACGTCCGGTCGGCCACGAGCGTGGTGAGCACGATGGAGCCGAGCGAGTGATGATCGCTATCCCGGATGAGGTGGATCGGGACGTTCATCTCGCTCGCCGCCTCCAGCAGCGCCTGCGCGCAAGGGCCGCGGAAGCGGCGCGGCGAGAGCCACAGCTCGCCGACGGACATCCTTCTGATCACGGCCGGCAGGCCGGTGCAGTGGTCGGGGTGGGCGTGGGTGAGGAGCATGAGGTCGATGCGTCGCACGCCGCGATCCGCCAGCAGGGCGAGGAGGCGCTCCGGTTGCGGCCCGCCATCGACGAGCAGCGTTTCGCGATCGCGCACCAGGATGGCGTCGCCCTGGCCGACGTCGAGGAAGGTGAGCGGGACGGGCGGGCACGGCCAGGCCGCGGCGGCGAGCGTGGGCAGCAGGAGCGCGGCGATGGCGAGGGGTGGGCGGCGGCGCAGCGCGAAGGCGACGGCGAAGGCGGCGAGGAGCAGCAGTAGCGGTGGGCGGGGAAGGTAGCCCGACCAGGGGGCGGCGAGATCGTTCATGAACGCGCAAAGCTCGCGCAGCAGATGGAGCAAGGCGAAGAGCGGATCGCACGGCAGCACGCAGGTTGCCGCCGAGACAATGAGCATGGCGAAGACGATGGGCGACAGCAGGAGGGTCATCGCGGAGCCGGCGATGGCGTACTGGCGAAAGTGCCAGAGCGTGAGCGGCGTGATCGCCGCCTCCACCGCGATGGCGGAGAGCAGCCAGCGGCGCTTGCCGAGGAAGAGGAGCGCGCCGGCGCCGGCATAGGTGAGGTGGAACGCCGGGTCGGTGAGATCGGCCGGAGCGACCATCAGACGCAGCAGGGCGGAGACGCACCAGAGGTTCTCCAGCGACGTCGGCCGGCCGAGGATGCGGGAGACGGCGTAAAGGCCGATGGCAACGGAGGCGCGGACGACCGAAGCGGTCCCCCCGATGAAGAGCGGCGCCAGGACGGCGAACGTCAGGAGCAGCCAGTCGGAGACGCGCGGCTTGTGCAGGAACCAGCGCAGCAGCCAGGCGATGGCCGCGGCGGCGAACGCGATCTGCATCCCGGAGAAGACCAGCAGGTGATAAGTGCCGCCGCGACGGAACTCATCCCGCGTGTCGTCGTCCAGCCGTTCGCCGCGCCCAAGGGCGAGGGCCTGGGCCAGGGCGACTTCCTCCGGCCACTGGTCCGCATGGCGGGCCAGCCGCATGGCCAGCGCGCGGTTCCAGCGCGACGGCTGCCACCATCGCAACGTGCCGCGATAGGCGATGAGACGCGACGATTTCACGGTCATGACCAGCGCGCCCCGCTCGTTCGTTTGCACGAAACCCTCCGCGCGGATGAACGCCGCGAGCGCGATGGGCGGCGGCGAAGAGTGGGTGTAGATCAGCAGCTCGCGATCGAACGCTTCGCCGTTGGCGCGAAACGATGCGACGCGCAACGCGGAGCCGGCACCGCGGCGCGACCAGTCGCGATCGAGCGGCGCCTCGATGACGGTGAAGCGGTCGCTCTCGAAGGAGACGACGTTGGGGCGGGCTTCAGCCCGCCCAGGCCGGCTGAAGCCGGCCCCCGCATACAGCCCGCAGGCGATCATCAGCGCGCTGACGAACCAGCGCGGCCGGAGCAGGCCGATACAGAGAATGCCCACGGCGGACAGGCGCGGCGAAACGAGCGCCGCACCCCAGGCCAGGGCGCAGGCGTAGCAGATCAGGGGGAGGGCGGCAGGGGTGTCATCGTTCCGCACGAAGGAACGAGGCGAGAGTCTCCACGTGGTGCGTGTTGGGGAAGAGGTCGACGAGGTCGAGGGAGGCCAGGCGCCAGCCGTACGCGATCAGCCGGCTCGCGTCACGGGCAAACGTTACCGGATCACAGGCCAGGAAGGCAATCATCTCTCCCGCGCGTCGCGCCACGGCGTCGATCACGTTGCGCCGAGCGCCGCCGCGGGGCGGATCGAGGAAGATCAGATCGGCGCGCGGCATCCGCTCCACCCACTCCTCCACCGCCGCCTGCATCAGCCGTACGTTGCTGGGAACATTGCGTTTGGCGTACTCGTGCGAAACCGCGGAGCCCTCCACCGCGGTGACGCGCTCGAACAGCTGCGCCAGCGGCCGGGAGAAGAAGCCGACGCCGGAGTAGAGGTCGATCGCGCTACGCCTGGTAGAGACGCCCGCGGCAAGCGCGGACACGCGGGCCAGCAAGGTGGAGAGCAGATGCCGGTTCACCTGAAAGAACGCCTCGGTGGAGACGTGATAGCCGTTGATGACCAGCTCGCCCGAGGTGACGACAGTACCCTCCACCTCCCACGACTGCCCGGCCACGGGATGCTTCGCCGTCTCCACCCCCACCACCTCGCACTCCGGCGCGAGCGGCACCACGCGATGGCTGCGCATCGCGTAGAAGCCCACCGCCCCCTCCTCCTCGTGCAAGCGCGACCGCAGCCGGTAATTCAGCGGCGACGGATGCACGGTGATCGCAGGCAAGGAAGTGATCTTGCCGATGCGCCGCAACGACTCGCGCAGGATGCGCTCCTTCGCCCGCAGCTGCGCATCGAGCCGCAGATGCGTCCAGTCGCAGCCGCCGCATTCGTCCGCGATGGGGCAGGGGGCGGTGCGCCGCAGAGGCGAAGGCTGCTCGATCGCGACCAGCGACGCACGCGCGAAGCCCTTCTTCACCTCGGTCAGAACTACGCGCGCCACATCGCCCGGATAGATGTTGGCGACGAACACCGGCAGCCCGTCCACCCGCGCCAGAGACTCGCCGCCCGCGACGAGCTCGCCTGCTTCGATCGTGATTTCGTCCCCGACTTGCATGTGATAAAAACCGCCCCCTATGAAAGTCCACGAGTATCAGGCAAAAGAAATCCTCCGTCGCTACGGAGTGCCGACTCCGCGCGGCATCGTCGTCGACAACGCGGACGAAGCGCGGCAGGCGGCGAAGGAGCTCGGCGGGCGGGTGGTGGTCAAGGCGCAGATCCACGCCGGCGGCCGCGGCAAGGGCGGCGGCGTGAAGCTGGCCAAGGACCCGGACGAGGCGGCCGAGCTCACGAAGAAGATGCTCGGCATGACCCTCATCACGCACCAGACCGGCCCCGAGGGGCGGGTGGTGCACAAAGTCCTGATCGAAGAAGCGCTCAACATCGACCGCGAGCTCTACCTCGGCATCACCCTCGACCGCAAGCTCGGCCTCCCCGTGATCATGGCCTCGAAGCAGGGCGGCATGGAGATCGAGGAGGTCGCGGAGCGCGATCCGAAAGCCATCCACCGCGAGCCGATCGACGCCGTCCTCGGCGCGCAGCCGTTCGAGGCGCGGGCCATCGCCTACGCGCTCGGCCTCACCGGCGAGTCGTACAAGCGCGGCGTCGACTTCGTGCAGAAGCTGATGCGCGCCTACATCGAGACCGACGCCTCGCTGCTGGAGATCAACCCGCTCCTCGTCACCAGGGAAGGCCACGTCCTCGCCCTCGACTGCAAGCTGAACTTCGACGACAACGCGCTGTTCCGGCACAAGGAGTTCGTGGAGATGCGCGATCTCAACGAGGAAGATCCGCTGGAGGTCGAGGCCTCCAAGTTCGGCCTCAACTACATCAAGCTCGATGGCAACGTCGGCTGCATGGTCAACGGCGCGGGGCTGGCCATGGGCACCATGGACATCATCAAGCTCGCCGGCGGCCAGCCGGCGAACTTCCTCGACGTCGGCGGCGGGGCGAGCGCGGAGCAGGTCAAGAACGCGTTCCGCATCATCCTCTCCGACAAGAACGTGAAGGCGATCCTGATCAACATCTTCGGCGGCATCATGCGCGGCGACCGCATCGCGGAAGGGGTGGTCAGCGCGTCGCGCGAGGTGGGGCTGCCGGTGCCGGTGGTGGTGCGGCTGGAAGGGACGAACGTCGAGCTCGGGAAGGAGATCCTGGCCAAGTCCGGGCTCCCGCTCATCACCGCCGACGGGATGTGGGACGCGGCGCAGAAGGTGGTCGCAGCCGCAAAGACGGCGAGACCATCCTGATCGAGCACTGCGAGGAAGGATCTCCCGGCAGACGTACGCGCCTGAATCAGGGGATCCTTCGCCGTCTTCGCGACTCAGGATGACATGGAGAAATTGAATGGCGATCTGGGCAGACAAAAGCACGCGAGTGATCGTTCAGGGCATCACCGGCCGGGAGGGCACCTTCCACGCCATCCAGTGCCGCGACTACGGGACGCAGGTGGTGGGCGGCGTCACGCCCGGCAAGGGCGGCACGACGCACGAAGGCTTCGCCGTGTTCGACACGGTGAAGCAGGCGCGGGAACAGGAAGGGGCGAACTGCTCGCTGATCTTCGTCCCGCCGCCGTTCGCCGCGGACGCGATCATGGAGGCGGCGGACGCCGGCCTCGAGCTCATCGTCTGCATCACCGAGGGGATCCCGGTGAACGACATGATCAAGGCGCATGACTTTCTTAGGAAGTCGAACGCGCGCCGCGTCGCGAACGGCCAGTCGCCATCCCGCCTGATCGGGCCGAACTGCCCCGGACTGATCACGCCGGGCCAGGCCAAGATCGGCATCATGCCGGGGCACATCCACATGCCGGGACCGATCGGCATCGTCTCGCGCTCGGGAACGCTGACTTACGAGGCGGTGGGGCAGCTCACGCGCCGCGGCATCGGGCAGTCCACCGCGGTCGGCATCGGCGGCGATCCTCTGCCCGGCACGAACTTCGTCGATTGCCTCGCCGCGTTCGAAGCCGACCCGGCGACGGAAGCGATCATCATGATCGGCGAGATCGGCGGGACGGCGGAGGAGGATGCGGCGGCGTTCGTGGAGAAGCACGTGACAAAGCCGGTGGTCGCCTTCATCGCCGGACAGACAGCGCCTCCGGGACGGCGCATGGGCCACGCCGGCGCGATCATCAGCGGCGGCAAAGGGACGGCGGAGGAGAAGATGACCGCGCTCCAGGCGGCGGGCATCAACGTGGTGAAGGCGCCGAGCGCGATGGGTGAGAAGCTGGAAGAGGTGTGGAAGGCGCGCCGCTAGCGCGCCCGCACCTCGTGCACCTCGCCGCTGCCCATGTCGTAGTAGGCGGCGATGATCGTCACCCTGCCGTTGTCCACCGCCTTTTTGATGACGGTGCTGTGCGCGGGCAGCCAGGCCGCCGAGGCGAGCGCATTCATCTTCACCGCTTCGTTCGGCGGGGGTGGGGAGACTCGCCAGTTCGAGGGGAACGACTGGCGGATGCGATCGACCAGCGCGATGAGGCTCGGCGTCAGCTTGTCGTTGGTCGGCTTGAGGGCCGCGTCGACCGCGCCGCAACGCGAGTGGCCCATCACCACGATGAGGTGGACCCAGCCTTTGTCGACGGCGTACTCCAGGCTGGCCAGGCCGAAGGTGTCGGCCACGTTGCCGGCGATCCTCACCACGAAGACCTCGTTCAGCGTCCGGTCGAAGACGAGCTCCGGCGGCACGCGGCTGTCCGCGCAGGAGAGGATGGCCACGGGCGGCTTCTGCGTGTCCGGCTTGTCCAGGTCCCGCCGCAGCTGGGCCAGACCGGAGTAGCTGATGCTGCCCCGGACATATACGGCATTGCCGGCCTTGAGCGCCTTCCACAGCGGATGGTTGCTTTCCTGCGCCGCGAGAGGCAGCGCGACGAGGCAGAGAACGACCGCCAGGCGGAACGAACGAAGAACCATGGGCAACTCCTCCGTGCAGTAGGATGACCGGGATGTCGCGAACGGCCTGCGCCGCTCTTCTTTTTTGGATGATCGCCCCCAGTGTGGAGGCTCGCTGGCTGAAAGGCAACACGCATACGCACACCCTGCGCAGCGACGGCGACGCGTCCCCCGAAACGGTGGTGTGGGCGGAGAAGCTGGAGGCGGGCGAGATCCTCGCGGCGCTGGAGCGCGGCGACTTTTACGCCTCCACCGGTCCGGCCCTCGATACCTACGAGGTGAGCAGGGACGTCATCAGCATCACCGTCAAACCGGCGGGGCAAACGCGTTATCGCGTGCAGTTCCTCTCCCGGGGCAAAGTGCTGCAGGAGAGCGTCGGCCTCGCGGCGACGTATCGCATCCGCGGCGACGAACGCTACGTGCGGGCGAAGGTGCTCGACTCGAACGGCAAGGCGGCGTGGATGCAGCCGGTGGTGGTGAAGCGATGACCGGGTTGCGCGTGGAGCTCGCGGTGCCGGCCCGCGAGCTGGTGCTGATCGGCGGCGGCGAGTTCTCCTTCGGCGAGACGCGGGAGATCGATCAATACCTCCTCTCCAGGATGCCGGCCGACCGGCGCACCATCGCCTTCCTCCCCACCGCTTCCGGCTCCGCCGAATACGCGGTGCATCTGGGCAGGTACTTCCAGGAGCTCGATCCCAACGTCGAGTTGCTCAACGTGCCGATCTATCGCGGCCGGGACAACCGCCGGCCGAAGAACCTGAACACGATCCTCTCCGCGGGCATGGTCTACCTCGGCGGCGGCGTGACGAACAACCTGCTCGAGACCCTGCGCGAGTCCGCCGCGGAGATCGCCTTGCGCGATGCGGCCACGAGCGGCGCGGTGATCGCGGCCATCGGCGCCGCGGCCTCCTGCTTCGGCACGTACGCGCGCGACATGCGGGGGCACACCGCGTCGCTGCCGGCGCTCGGCTGGCTCTCGCAGACGGTCATCGACACAGGCTTCGATCCGCAGAACGACGTCGCGCTGCGCCGACTCATGTCCATTCCCGAAACGCGCCTCGGCCTCGGCATTCCGGCCGGCACCGCGCTGGCGATTCACGCCGACGGCGCGACGGAGATCGCGGGGAACGGGAACGTGGCCGCCTTCCGAAAGGCGTGATGCATGGCTCGCGTGTTGCAGCCGAGCTGCGACGCCCGGAGGCGACGCACATCGAAACCCTGCAGGAAACTCCGTCCGCGGACAGGACGGTCACGACGGACGAAATGGTGCGGTTCTTCAGCGTCCTCTCGCATGACCTGAAGTCGCCCATCTTCGCCGTCGATGGCTTCAGCGACCTGCTCATCGGCGACTACTCCGACAAGCTGGATGAGGAAGGGCAGGACTTCCTGCGCCGCATCCGCTCCAGCGCGCAGCAGATGAAGCGGGTGCTGGACGACATGTCGCACATGGTCAAGCTGCTCGCCCGTCCGCTGCTGCGCAAGCCGACGCCGCTGCGCGAGGTGGTGGAGGAGGTCATCCTCAAGCACAACTTCGCCATCGAGGAGGGCGGGGTCACGGTGGACGTGCCGGCCGACCTGCCGGTCATCAACATCGATCCGGAGAAGATGCGCGAGGCGCTCGGCGCGATCCTCTCCAACGCGCTCTTCTTCACCGATCGCGCGAAAGGCGACCGGCGCATCGCCATCGATGCGGCGACCGACGGCGGCCGCTATCGCATCTCCGTCCGCGACAACGGCATCGGCATCGACTCGCGCTACGCGCCGCAGGTGTTCGAGCTGGGCGGCATGAGCAAGCTCGATAAGGCCCGCGGCGGCGGCCCCGGCTACGGCCTGTTCATGGCCCGCCGGGTCGTGGAAAGCCACGGCGGCGAGCTCTCCGTGGAGTCGAACCTGGGCGAGGGGAGCACGTTCACCATCACGCTGCCGCAGTAGATGTAGGGCCGGCGCGTCATCAACGGATTTGGGCCGGCTGAGAGCCGGCCCTACATTTTTATTTCGTGGCCACTTCCACTGGCGCCTCGTCCTCCTCCGGCAGCGGCTCCTCCCCTTTCAGGGCGATGATCCGAAAGTCGACGTGGCGATCCTCGGTCACATCGACGCCGAGGGCTCGCGCGGCGGAGACGGAGAGATCGAGCACGAACTTGCGGACGTAGGGGCCGCGGTCGTTCACGCGGCAGCGGATCGTCTTGCCCGTGGCGCGCGCGGTGACTTCGATCCAGCATCCCAGGGGGAGGGTGAGGTGGGCGGCGGTGAAGCGCTTGCCATGGTAGCGCTCGCCATTGGCGGTGAGCGTCCCTTCCAGCGAGCGGGAGTAGTAGCTGGCCAGGCCGCAGACTTTGTGCTTCGCGGCGAGCGCTTTGTACCTCGCGCGCCGCAGATCGAGCGGGCTCGGCAGCTGGGGAATGGGAATGCTGACGATCACCGGATCGATGTTCGGGCAGACGGACTCAGCCTGATGAGGAACTTCCTCACGCGGTAGATCGCAAAGAGGCTGCGCGCCCGCCAGAGGCGCCAGCAGCAATGCTCCCGCGAGCACGAACCAAAGGCCTCGCTGTCGCATGGCGTCGCATTCTATGTGTAATCAAGAGATGGGCCAAAGGCCGTCCGCAAAAGAGGTCATATTCTGAATGTAAGTGCTTATAAATCAATATTTTGAACGTGGCTTCTCCCTTGCAAATAAGTAGGTACGAGTCAGTGGAGGAGGAGACGAATGGCCGAGATCAGGACCACCCGCCCGTTCCAGCAGCGATTCCTCGACGGTTACGACCGTTCGTCGCTGCGCGAAGAGGTGCAGAAGGTCAAGCCGCAGCGCCCCGGCGGCAAGCGGAAAAAGTACGCTACGTGGGCCCTCGGCGCCTCGCTCGCCCTCGGCGGGATCGGAACGCCGATGATGTTCCAGAACCACAAGGCCGCGGCGCCGGCGGAAGCGGGCCAGCAGCCGCTGAGCGGCGCCGACATGAGCAAGCAGATCGCGCCCGACCTGCAGGCGGCCCAGAGCATCGCCCGGCAGGTGGCGGGCGGTGTTGCGGCCGTGACGAACGGCGTGGAGCAGGCCGCCGCCGGCGTGACGGACGTCGCCAAGGCGCCGCTCTCCGCCGCGACCGAGGCGCCCCGGAAGCTCGGCGCGGTGACGGATTCGGTGAAGGAGAACTTCTTCAAGACCCAGGTGCCGTTCGGCGGGATCATTTATCAGGAGGCGGTGAAGAACAACCTGCCGCCGGAGCTGGTCGCCGCGGTGGTGCACACGGAGTCGAAGTTCAAGCCGACCGCGCGTTCCGGCGCCGGCGCGCAGGGGCTGATGCAGCTGGTGCCGAAGACGGGGCGGTGGATGGGAGCGCGCGACTTGATGAACCCGGCGCAGAACGTGGCGGCCGGCGCGAAGTACCTGCGCTACCTCAGCGACCGCTTCGACGGCGACACGCAGAAGGCGATCGCCGCCTACAACGCGGGCGAGGGGAACGTCCGCCGCTTCAACGGCGTGCCGCCTTTCCGCGAGACGCGCAACTACGTCTCCCGGGTGCGCAACTTCCAGCGCGATCTCGGCGACCGCCTGGACAATCACGCCGCCGACGCAACGACCCAGATCGCGGACGTGGGCGTCCAATAGCTGTGGTTCAATGACCGCCCATGTCGGGTCTGCGCCTCGCCGTCGGCTTCATCGTGATGGGCTTGGCCGTCCCGCTGGCCATCTTCTTTCTGCTCCACCTGGAGACGCCCGCCCACTTCTTCACCGTCGCCGCGACCACCTTCCTCAGCTGGGGCGTGGCCGACCTGCTGGCCACGATTCTGGAGCGCCCGCGGCTGCGCGACCGCTCGCCGGCGAGGGCGTTGGAAGAAGAGGTGGAGAGAAAATTGAGAAGTGAGCCCTAGATCCAGTCATCCATCTTCTTCAACAACTGATCGATGGAGAGCAGCCGCTCGCTCCCGTCCGACTCCCGCCGGAAGATGGCGTGGTACCACCCCTTCATGCCGACCGGTTTGTAGACATCGTTGCCCAGCTTCAGGCGGCTGCCGGAGACGAGCTTGAGGAAGACCTGTTCGTAGGCGGAGCGGGTCAGGCGGCGGTCCGGGAACGGGGTGTGGAGCGTTTTCCTGCGGCGGTCGTTCGCGCGGCGCCGTTCGCGCGCCGGCCTGGACGGCAGGAGCGCGGTGCCGCGGCGGTCGAGATAGGGCGAGGTCGTGCGGGGGGGCATCAGCTTGCCCGGCGTGTCCGATTTGCGGCGGGACAGTGCGGCCTTGCGGCGGGGGGGGAGAATGGGGCGCGGTTGCGGCTCTTCGAGGAGCGAGACCGCCTTGCCGGCCTTGGGCGCGGCCGCGGGCGGCTCCACTTCGCTCACGCTCAGCATCTCGGCGGCGTGTTGCGTCCGTGCGCCGGCGCGCTCGACGACGTGCTGATCGATGGTCAGGCCGTCCCACGCCTCCTGCCGCGGCTTGAGCAGCGCCATCTCCGCCTCGTAATTCTTCAGCTCGTGGATGACCATGCCCCACTTGGCCAGGATCCCCACGTCTTCGTAAGCGGTGGGGCGGTCGACGAGCTCCAGCATGGACGGTGTCCGCCCTTCCAGCACGGCGAAGAGCAGCCGGAAGCTGAACGGATCGGAGTACTTGCGGATCGACTTGCGGAAGAACCAGGCCGTCTCGCGGGCGATCTCGCGCAGCGACTTCTTCTCCCCGAACTGGGTGGTCCAGAGCGGCGCGTCGACGTCGCTGGTGTAGGGGCTCTGCCCCGGATAGTGGAAGTCCTTGGTCAGCCACCCCTTGCGCGTGGTGTGCTTGCCCGGCACGACGCCGGCGATCACCGGGAGGGGCAGCCTCTCGAGGAGGGAGAGGTCATATGACGGCCATGACATCAGCTCCCGGACGATGCCGACGATCAGCGTCGCGGTGGCCACCATCAGGCCCGGATCGGGGGTGAAGTCGCAGGTGATCTCGATGCGGTTGCCGCGCGGCCGGACGCCGACGCCGGTCGAGCGCCGGTTCGCCGCCACCAGCATCACCGGCACCGGCAGCACGTAGGCCAGCAGCAGAGCCAGCTTCTTGATGTTGCGGTTGCGGTTCTGCCCCGATCTGGGGATCTCGTACGAGACGTTGTAGTGGCTGCTGTAGGCCTTCAGCCGGACGGTATGGCCGTTTTCCTTCCCCCAGCGCGTCAGCTGCTCCCGCACGAAGCCGATCTGCTCCCACAGGTTGCGCACCATGCGGGCCGTGCTGTGCGGCGCCAGCTCGATCACCGGCGTCACCACCTCGATCACGCCGCGGTCGAAGTAGACCGCGCCGCCGGTGGGCAGTTGCAGGGATGTTTTCTCCCGGGCCAGGAGCGGCCGGTCAATGAACGCGCTGGGGTGCTTCCAGTACGGCTCGGGGTTGATCTCGACCTCGTCCAGCCAGACGTTGAACTCCGACTCCATGCCGATGACAGGCATGTCCAGCCACGTACGGCGGCCCCTGAGGAGCTCACTGTCGAGATCGGTTTTCCAATCGGGTGACGGCATCGATACGAATCCGGGACGGAGGGGTACTGCCGAGGTGGGTACTGCAAAGGGCAGGCCCGGTGAGTTGCTGGTTACTGGTTGCTGGTTACTAGTAGATGAAGGTGTTTTTCCTACCAGTAACCAGCAACCAGCAACCAGCAACTCATTCCTCGTCCGCCCCCACCGTGGCCCGCCGGTCCTTCTTCCTCCGGTCCTCGAAGGCGAAGCGGGGGCGGTTTTCCTGAGGCTGCTCCATCCGGTCCTCGCTGATCTCCCGCGGCACGAGGACGATGTAGCCCAGGTCGAGATGCACGTGGTCGTCGGCGCCCAGCCCGCTGGCGTGCCCGTAAGGCAGTACCTGCAGGTCGTCGCTCACATCCTCGGCCACGTCGTTGTACCTCTCGATGGCGTCCTTGGTCCGGAGGATGGTGGAGCCGATGCGGTAGACATCGGCGGCCGTTGCCCACATGTGCGGCGTGGCGCCGAGGGCCAGCTTGTGCGAGGGTGAGCGATACCCGCCGTTGACGGCCACGTGCACCGACGTCCCGACCGCGGCGCGAAACTGCTCCAGGTAGAACGCCAGCAGGCGCACGGCGCAAGGCACGTAGCGCGGAAACTGTTGCAGGCGCGGCGCTTCCTTCAGATCGACCAGGATGAACTCGTTGAGCCCGAAGTGCGGCGTGAGGCGGACGCTCATCGCCACCTCGTGCGTCGGCACCTCGTAAAAGTAGCGCGGCAGGCGGTGCCGCCGCTGCTGCTGGTCCTTGACCATCTCTCCCGGCTTGAGCAGGGAGCGGAGCTCATCATCGAGATCGAAGGCGTCGACGACCTTCAGGCTCGGTGCGCCATTCATCACTGTCATTCCATCGTCCCGGCCAGGGCATTGAAGATATCGCGCGAAACCTCGGCCACGGCCGTCCCCCGCCCGCTCTCCGCAGTGAACTGGGTCAGGATCACCAGGGCGTACGGCTTGCGCCCCTCCAGGAAAACGATGCCGGCATCGTGATGCACCGTGGAGATGTTGCCCGTCTTGTGCGCCACCCGCGCCGCTTTGGGCAGGCCGGCCGGGATGCCGCTGCGGTACTGCTGCTCGAGCATGATGTTCAGCATCTCCTCGCTCGACTTCTTCGAGTAGGCCTTGCCGTCGGCCACGAGGCGGAGGAGCTTGAGCAGGCCGTTGGCCGTCACCTCGTTGTTGAGGCCGGCGTGGAAGGCCGCCTGGTCTTCCACGCCGCGCAGGATGCGGATGCCGTCGATCTCCAGCTCGTCGAGCGCGTGCTGGATGGTCTGGATGCCGATGACGTCCACTAGGAGGTTCGTGGCCAGGTTGCTGGAGAGGGTGATCATCCAGTAGGCCAGCTCGCGCACGGTGAGGGTCTTGCCGAGGTGGCCGTACACGTTCGGGTCGGCGTCCCGGCCGAGGTCGAGCATGTAGGGCTCCTGGTTCACGATGCTGGTGAAGCGGTTGCGGACGTGGACCGGGCTCTCCAGGGTGAGGTCGCCCCGCTCGACCTGGCGCATGACGCCGAGCAGGACGGCGAGCTTCATGGTCGACGCGGCGTGGAAGTAGGTGTCGGCGTTGTATGACCACTGGAGCGTCGTCTCGGCGTCATAGAACGAAATGCCGAGGTTCTCCAGGCCGTGCTCCTGCCGGATTTTGAGGACGTTCCGGTACAGCGACAGCTCGGAAGACGCAACCGAGTCCTTGTGAGCCGAAACTGGGAGTGGCTTCGCTACCATCGCCTGCGGATCTTATCGCGTTGCAAGTTTCGGACGCGCCGCCGCGTACACCTCGTCCCGCACTCCGCCCGCGTTCATCCGGCACATCGGCACCATCTCCCCGTTGTAGGGGAGGCGGAACACGCAGGCGTCGAGCCGCGCGCGGCCGAGATCCGTGGTCAGCTCGGCCGGCGACATGAAGTGATGGCTGGTGATGGTGATGCCGTCCACCCGCACCCGGCCGGCCAGGGCCCGGGCCAGCAGCGGCGCGAACGTGGTGCCGGTCTCCTCGCGCAGGCGCGCGTCCGCCCAGCGGCGCACGCGGCCGGCGAACCAGCGCGGCGCGCGCACGAACATCCCCGCGCCGCGTGCGGCCAGCTCCAGCGGCAGGTCGTCGCGGAACGTCGCGCCGCCCAGGCCGCGGTCGAAGAACTCTTCCATGATCGCCACGTCGTCCGCCTCATCGCGGATGAACTGCACCAGGCGCGGCTTCGCAGCGCCGTGCGGCTGGATGGCCATCAGCGGCACGAACCGCGTGCAGTCGGGATGGCCGAAGTGCATCGGCTCCGCGCTGGGCAGCTCCAATCCATACTCACACGTGGCGCGGGAAACCTCCCGCCACAACTCCTCGGGCGTCACCCCCTGCAGCCCCTTGCGCGTGCGGCCCACCTGCGCCAGCGGCTGGAAGCTGATCAGGCTGAAGGCGTCGCGGTTGTCGATGGTCCAGCGCACCACGTCCGCCACCTGGGGCAGGTTGTCTGCCGTGATGGTCATGGTCGTCGCGGCGCGGAGGCGCAGGCCGGTCGCCTTCTTCGCCGCGCGCAGCATCGCCGCGAACTCGTCGCGCAACGGCATCAGCTCCAGCTCCGACCGCGGCGCGCGATGACCATCCCGCCCCCGCTGGGTGATGTCGACATGAATCGACACCTCGGTCAGGTGGCCCTCCACCATCAGCCGCTCCAGCATGCCGGGATGGCGGCGGAAGTTGTCGCCGTGCGTCATCACCATCGGCACGATGCCGATGGAGCGCGCGTAGCGCAGCACTTCGATCAGCTCCTCCAGCGGGCGGAGGGTGACCTCGCCGTCCGTGATCTGCACGTTGCTCTTCGGGCCGAGGTGGCGGCGGAGCAGCTCCAGTTGCTCCAGCACTGCGCGCAGCGGCAAGGCGGGAACCTGATTCGCGTCGCTGCCGAGGTAGCAGCCGGTGCAGGAGAAATCGCACTTCGGCTGGATGCCGACCGTGGCGCCGCAGCCGGTCGCCTTGCGCCCCAGGCCCTGGCCGGCGGTGCGGACGGCGGGATCGAGGCGGGACCAGCGCTCGGCGAGCAGAGCGCGCTTCTCCGCCGTGACCGGGTCGCGGAAGAGCGACCATGCGCGGGCGATGGAAGGGGCCTGTCCGATCATCCGGGGCTCAACGCCTCCAGTCGTTCAAACTCCAGTCGTAGTCGTCGTACGAGAAGTCGATGTTACTCCCCGCCTGATCGAGCGCGCGCTGCTTCTCGGCAGGCAGGTAGCGGCGAAGGAAGGCACTCTTGCCGCCGCCCCATTTGTCAAAGTCCTCTCCGAACCAGTCCATGATCTTCGTCACGTGCGCGGTGTTGCCGCTGATGCGCACGCCGCCGAGGAACTTCCGGGCCTGATCATCCAGCTGCGCATCGAGCTGCGCGCCGGTGAAAGCCTCCGGGCGGATGGGCGGGCAGCTCTTCGCCGCGCAGTTGATGGCGAAGTGGATGCGCGGATCGTGGAAGCCCTCCCGGATCTTGTCGTTCTCCACGTCGTTGAGGGAGAGCTTCCCGCCGCCGAACGGCACCCGATCTTTCTTGAAGACGTTGAGGCGGATGATCGGATCGGTGCTGATGTCGCGGATCGACTTCACCGGATAGTTCTCGACGATGGTGGCCACGCTGTTGATGTTGTAGACGTTGATCCAGTACGCGAGCTGCTGCTTGCGATTCAGCGCCGCGACGTTGACCTTCGCCAGGCCGTTGCGCAGGCTCTGCAGCGTCTGCCCGTCGCGCGCCTTCAGCGCCGCGTAGTCCATGCCGCGCGCCGGGTCGTAGTACTTCTGCAGCAGCGCGGTCCAGGCGGAGTAGTCGGGCTCCTGCTGCGCCTGCGCGGCGGCGGCGATGAGGATGAGGGCGAGGATGGCCAGGGCGCGTTTCATCTGCCTATTGTGCGCAAATGTCTGCCGATCCGCTCGATGCCGGTCCCGAGCTGCTCCACGCTCGCCGCGTACGAAACACGGACGAAGCCTTCCCCGAGGGAGCCGAAGGCGACGCCGGGGATGACCAGGACGGCGGCGTCGGTAGCGAGCGTCCTGGCGAACATCACCGTGTCACACGACGGCACCGGCACGAACGCGTAGAACGCGCCGCTCGGCGGCTCGATCTCGGCGCCCAATTCATGCTCGAGCGAGTAGAGCGCGGCCTCGCGCTGGGTGCGGAACTGGGAGCGGACGCGCTCCAGCCAGGAGGCGTTCCACGCCGCCGCATCGAGCACCGCTTCGGCGAGCTGTTGGGAGAAGGCGGAGGCGGAGGTGGCGATGTACTGGTGCGCCGTGACGATGGGCGTCATCAGCGCGGCGCGGCCGAGGATCCAGCCGATGCGCAGGCCGGTCATGGAGTGCGACTTCGACATCCCGCCGATGGTCAGCACGTGGTCGCCCAGGCCCAGCATGGAGGCGGGCGGCTGGTCGTACCAGAGCTCGCGATAGACCTCGTCGCTCACCACCAGCGCGTCGTGCTCCGCCGCGCGGTCGGCGATGGCGCGCAGCGTGTCGGCGGGCAACGTGGCGCCGAGCGGGTTGGACGGCGAGTTGACGATGACCAGTTTCGTGCGCTCGGAAAAGGGCATCGCTGCAACGTCGAGCGTCCAGGAGGGAGGCTCGAGTTCATAAGGAACGGGCGTCGCGCCGCAGATGCGGGCCAGCGTGGCGTAGGCGACGAAGCCGGGATTCGGCACCAGCACTTCATCGCCCGGATCGACGAACGCCTGGAAGATGGCGAACAGACCCTCCTGCGTCCCGGCGGTCACGCAGACCTCGGACTTTGCATCGTACGAAGAGCCGGCGAGCTTCTTCCGCAAGGAGAGGAAGCCGGCGTTCGGCGGGTAGTGCCATGAGCCGGTCGAAGCGGCACGGCGGGCCAGCTCGCGCAGCGTCTGGTCCGGCTCGAGGTTCGGCTCGCCGATGCCGAGGTTCACGGAGAAGGGGGTGGCGAGCGCGTTGATCTGGCGGATGAGCGAAAGCTCGATGCCGTCGAAGCGCGCCGCCGGCTTCACCGCAGCGCGTCCTCCAGCGCCGTCGCGGAGTCGGTCTTCTCGTCGCGGTACTTCACGATGAGCGGCGTGGCCATGGAGAGCTGATGCTGCTCCGCGAACGCCCCCTTCAGCGGACGCGAGCCCGGCACCACGACCGCGCCGAAGGGGATCTCCAGCGGACGCTCGCTCGTGCGGCGATAGACCTGCCCGCGCACCACGTCATAGACAGGCGTGGAGCCGGTGAGCACCACGCCGGCGCCGATCACGGCCCGCGGCCGCACGATCGTCCCTTCGTAGATGCCGCAGTTGCCGCCCACCACCACGTCGTCCTCGATCACTACCGGCACGTTGCCGATCGGTTCCAGCACGCCGCCGATCTGCGCGCCGGCGGAGAGATGCACCCGCTTGCCGATCTGCGCGCAGGAGCCGACCAGCGCGTGCGAGTCGATCATCGTGTCGGCGTCGACATACGCGCCGACGTTCACGAACGCGGGCGGCATCATCACCACGCCTTTCGCGATGTACGCGCCGCGCCGCACCGAGGAGCCGCCGGGGACGATGCGGATGCCGTCCGTGATCTTGAAGCGCCGGGCGGGGATGGTGTCCTTGTCGATGAAGGAGAGCGCGCCGGACGCGAACTCGGCCAGCACGCCGAAGCGGAAGGCGGCCAGGATCCCTTCCTTCACCCACGGCTGCGCGGTCCAGATGCCGCTGTCGTCCCGCATCGCGGCGCGGGCGGCCCCTTTCTCCAGCTCGGCGAAGAAGAGGTTGATCGTCTTCACCGCCTCCAGGCGGTCGTTGGTGTGCTTGAGGGCGTTGACGCGGTCTTCGATGGTGATCATGACGCCGCTCGCTGCCCGCTCCTGGTATCGAGCAGCCCGCATTCGGCCAGGATCTCCCGCAACCGGGTGCGGCTGGCGGCCGTGATCGGTGCGAGCGGCGGGCGGACGACGTCGTTCTCCAAAATGCCCATCATCTTCATGGCCGCCTTCACCGGGCCGGGATTCGACTCGATGAAGTTGCCGGTGAGGAGCGGCAGCAGACGGTTCTGCAGCGCCACCTCGCGCTGCTCCACCAGCTGCCGCATCAGGGCCGGCACTTCGTTGCTGGCCACGGAGATCAGGCCGTCGGCGCCGCAGGCGAGCAGGGGCAGCGTCCAGGCGTCGTCGCCGCTCAATACGAGGAAGCCCTCGCGGCGGGAGCGGAGGATCTCCAGGATCTGCTCCATGTTCGCCGACGCTTCCTTCACGCCGATCACGTTCGGGATCTCGGCCGCCATGCGCAGCGTCGTGGCCGCGGTCATGTTCAGGCCGGTGCGGCCGGGGACGTTGTACATGATCATGGGGAAGCCGCCGCGCTTCCGCTCGATCGCTTCCGCCTGCGCGCCGAAGTGGCGGCGCAGACCGTCCGGCGTCGGCTTGTTGTAGTAGGGGGTGATGGTGAGGATGCCGTCCGCGCCGAGGTCGATGGCCTGCAGGGCGAGCTCCACGGCGCGCGCGGTGTTGTTGCTGCCCGCGCCGGCCAGCACCGGCACGCGGCCCCTCGCCGTCTTCACCGTGAGCTCCACCACGCGCTGGTGCTCCTCGGGGGTGAGCGCCGGGTTTTCGCCGGTCGTACCACACGGCACGAGGAAGTGGATGCCTTGCTCGATCTGCCAGTCGACGAAACGCGCCAGCGCGCCCTCGTCCAGCGAGCCGTCAGAGGTGAAGGGGGTGATCAGTGCTGTGCCGACACCGCGGAACGTCATGGGTACCTCGGAACGATGAACGATGAAGGATGAACGATGAACGGGAAGGACCAACGTTTCCTGTTCATCGTTCATCCTTCCTCGTTCATCGTTCAAAAATCAACTCGTCGAATCGGATGAGGCCCTTGCGGCCTTGGACCAGCTCCGCTGCAACCACCGCGCCGCGGGCGAAGCCCTCCCGCCCCCGCGCGCGGTGCGAGAGCTCGATCAGATCATCGGGCGAGTCGAAGAAGAGCGTGTGCAACCCGAACTCGCTCCCCACGCGGGAGGCGGCGATGGGCGGCTCCAGCTTCCCTCCGCTGCCCGCCTTCACCTCGTTCGCGATCCTCAGCGCCGTGCCGCTCGGCGCGTCCTTTTTCTGGGCGTGGTGCCGCTCTTCCATGCCCGCCGCGTACTGCGGGAAGCGCGCGAACAGCTCGCCCGCGCGGCGGGCCAGGGCGAACATCACGTTCGCGCCCGGCGAGAAGTTCGAGGCATAGACGCAGCCGATCTTCGCCGCCTCCACGCGCTTGCGCACCTCATCGACGCGCTCGTTCCACCCGGTGGTGCCGATGACCAGATCGATGCCCGCATCGGCGGCAATCTTCAAAGCGCTGTCGAGCGCCGAAGCATGCGAAAAGTCGATCAAGACCTCGGCGTTGTTCAGCTCATCGCAGCGGCCCTCGTCGATGATGCAGACCACCTCGTGCCCCGCCTCGCGCGCCACGCGCTCGACGGCTCGTCCCATCTTGCCGTAGCCGTGCAGGGCGAGCTTCATACCGCGACCGGCGCCTCGAACAGCGCGTGATGGATCGACTTCACCGCGCGGTCGGCATCCTTCTCATCGACCACGATGCTCAGGTTCAGACCCGACGTGCCGAGGGAGAACATCGACATCGGGATGCCCTGCATGGCGGAAAAAACGCGCGCGCCGACCTGCGCGTCCTCCATCAGCTGCCGGCCCACGATGGCCACGATGCATTGCCGCTCGTGCACCTCCACGTCCGCCACATGCTTGAGCTTCTCCGGCAGCCGCGGATCCATGTTGTCCACCGTCACCGAAACCGAAACCTCGGAGGTGGTGATGAGATCGACCGAGGTCTCCAGCTCCTCGAACACGGCGAAGAGCTTGGCCAGGAAGCCGTGCGCGCCGAGCATCTTGTTCGACGTCATGTGCACCACGGTGATGCCTTTCTTCACCGCCACCGCGCGCGGTCCGCCTTTGCGCCGGTCGTCTCCCTCCGCGGTCACCAGCGTGCCGGGGCTGGAGATGTTGTGCGTGTTGAGGACGCGCACCGGGATGCGCTCCTCCACCGCGGGGGCGATCGTTTTCGGATGCAGCACCTTCGCCCCGAACCAGGCGAGCTCCGCGGCCTCCACGTAGGAGATGCGGTCGATGACGCGCGCGCCGGCGATGAGGCGCGGATCGCAGGTCATCATGCCGTCGACGTCCGTCCAGATCTGGATCTCGCTCGCGCAGAGCGCCGCGCCGACGATCGCCGCGCTGTAGTCCGAGCCGCCGCGGCCGAGGGTGGTCGTGGCGCCGCCGCGGGTACGGCCGATGAAGCCGCCCATGACCGGGATCAGGTTGCGCTCGATGTGCGGCAGCAGCACGCGGCGCGCCGCCTCGCGGGTCTCCTCCATCAGCGGCGAGGCCTCGCAGAAGCGGTCATCCGTGATGACCACGTCTTCGGAGTCGACATGCTCGCCCGGCAGCGCGCGCATCTTCATCGAGTAGGCGAAGAGCACGGATGACAGCTTCTCGCCGAGGGCTGCGACCTTGTCCTTGGCGCGGTCGGTGATCTCGCCGAGGAGGGTGAAGCCGCGGAGGATGGTGTGGATCTGCTCGAGCTGTTTGTCGAGCTGCTTGATGAACGAGTCGAGGAAGTCGACCTTCTGCTGCACGAGGTGCACCGCCACGTCTTCATGGCGCTGGCGGATGCGGGCGATGATCTCGTCCACCTTCGCGATCTCCCCGCCGCGCGCCGCCTCGGAGGCCGCCACGAGGTCGTTCGTGACGCCGGAGAGCGCGGAGACGACGACGATCGGCTTGAGGTGCCGCCGCTCGGCGACGATCTCGATCGCGTTCGCCACGCGCTGCGCGTCGCCGACCGAGGTGCCGCCGAATTTGATGACGATCATGGCGCCTCCGGCGCGGCTCGCCGCTCGCTCATAAAAGCCCTTTCGCGTCCAACAGCTCCGCATTCAACAACGCCGCTCCCGCCGCGCCGCGGATGGTGTTGTGCACCAGCGCGACCATGCGCAGGGTGAGCAGCGGGCACTCGCGCAGGCGGCCGACGGAGACGGCCATGCCGCGCTCGCGGTCGCGGTCGAGGCGCGGCTGGGGGCGGTCGATGTTGTCGATGTAGTGCAGCGGCCGCACCGGCGCGCTGGGCAACCGCAGCAACTGCGGCTCCCCCTCGAACGACTCGATCGCCTCCCGCACCTCGGCCAGGTCCTTCACCTTCTCGCGCGTCGACAGGGCGATCGTCATCAGGTGGCCGTCGATCACCGGCACGCGGTTCACCTGCGCGGAAGTGCGGAACTTCGCGGGGACGAACTGCCTGCCGTCCCACCTGCCCAGGATCTTCTGCGGCTCGGACTCGATCTTCTGCTCCTCGGCGCCGCCGATGTAGGGGATGACGTTGTCCAGGATGGCGTACGAGGCGACGCCCGCGTAGCCGGCGCCGGAGATGGCCTGCATGGTCGAGACGTGCATGGTGTCGATGCCCCATCGCCGCTCGATCGGCGCGATGGCCATGGCCAGGCCGACCGTCGAGCAGTTGGGGTTCGTCACGATGTAGCCGCGGCCGCCGCGGCGCTTCTGCTGGGTCTCGATCGCGGCGAGGTGCTCCGCATTGAGCTCGGGGATGAGCAGCGGCACGTCGGCGCCCATCCGATGATTCTTCGCGTTGGAGACCACGACACAGCCCTGGCTCGCGTACAGCTCCTCCGCCTCACCGGCGACCGAGGAGTCGAGGCCGGAGAAGACCAGGCGCGCTTCCAGCGGCTCGCCGAGGTTCTTCACATTCAGCGCCGCGGCCGCGGCCGGCAGCATGGTTTCGAGGCGCCAGTCGGCCGCTTCGACGTAGCGCTTGCCCGCGCTCCGCTCCGAGGCGACGACCTCGGCGAGGCGGAACCAGGGGTGATGGTCGAGCAGCTGGACGAAGCGCTGGCCGACCGAGCCGGTAGCGCCGAGGACGGCGACCGGGATGCGGTCCGAGCGATGCGTACGCCGCTCGGATTCCAGGGTGAGAGTCTCGGTCATGGGGATGATTCTAGCCCGGTGTCATCCTGAGTCGCGCAGACGGCGAAGGATCTCCTCGCAAGCACCGGGGGATCCTTCGGCGTCTCCGCGCCTTCAGGATGACACGCATACAATCGTGGCATGGCGTCTTCGATCGAGCTCCATCAGGTGTGCGTCGATGCGCCCGGCGGCGAGCCGATCCTGCGCGAGGTGCAACTGACCATTCCGGCCGGGCAATCGGTGGCGTTCATCGGCCGCAGCGGCGCGGGGAAAACGACCTCTCTGCGCCTGATCAACGGCCTGGCGAAGCCGACCCGCGGCGAGGTGCGCATCGACGGCACGCCGCTCGCGCAGACGGATCTGATTGCGTTGCGGCGCCGCACCGGCTACATCATCCAGGGCTCGGGCCTTTTCCCCCACCGCACGGTCTTCGAGAACATCGCCACCATTCCACGCCTCCTCAAGTGGGATGCGTCCCGGACCCGC
>DASYMJ010000300.1:0-3023 GCA_036009105.1 Thermoanaerobaculia bacterium
CATCGTGCCGACGGCGCTGGTGGAAGCCGGGCAGCCGGCGCGGCAAGCGGCGGAGAGATGGGAGAGAGTGGTCATCAAGCCGGCTGTCTCCGCCACCGCGTGGCGCACGGAGCTGATCGATGCGAAAGAGGCGGGCACGTATGAGGTGGACGTCCTGGTGCAGCCGTACATGAAGGAGATCGAGCAGGGCGAGTGGTCGCTGATCTTCTTCGGCGGCGAGTTCAGCCACGCCGTCTTCAAGCGGCCGAAGCGGGGCGACTTCCGGGTGCAGAGCGACTTCGGCGGCACGGCGACCGCGCGAATGCCGGACGCAAAGCTCATCGAGCAGGCGAGGAAGCACGTCAAAAAAGAGTGGCTCTACGCGCGCGTGGACGGCATCGAGCAGGACGGCCGCTTCCTGCTCATGGAGCTGGAGCTCACCGAGCCCGCGCTTTTCTTCCACACCGATCCGGCCGCGCCGGGAAGATTCGTCGACGCGCTGGAGTTGCACGGCTGTCCATGACTGAAGTTCTTGCAGAAAAACCATTTCGCCGCGTCGGCATGATCTCCCTGGGCTGTCCGAAGAACCTCGTCGACGCCGAGATCATGCTCGGCCAGCTGCGCGCGGAAGCGGACGTCGCCATCACGAACGACCTCGACGAGGCCGATGTGGTGATCGTCAACACCTGCGGCTTCATCGACGCCGCCAAGCAGGAGTCGATCGACACCATCCTGGAGATCGCCGACCGCAAGGGGAAAGGCGTCGAGCGGCTGATCGTCACCGGCTGCATGGTGCAGAAGTACCGCGGCGAGCTGCAGGAGTCGATCCCCGAGATCGACGCGTTCGTCGGCCTGGACCACCTGGAGAAGATCACCACCGCCGTGACCGGCGCCGTCGACGACGCGGCCCCGACGAAACGGAAGATGTCCGTGCGGCTCTACGAAGACCTGCCGCGCGTGCTGACCCAGGGCACGGCCCACGCCTATCTCAAAGTCTCGGAAGGCTGCTCCAATCCCTGCACCTTCTGCTCGATCCCCCAGATGCGCGGCAAGTTCCGCTCGCGCGCCGTCGCCTCGCTGGTGCGCGAGGCGCAGCAGCTCCAGCGGCAGGGCGTCCTCGAGCTCTGCCTCGTGGCGCAGGACACCACCCGCTACGGCGAAGACATCGGCCTGAAGCACGGCCTGACCGAGCTCGTGCAGGCGCTGCTGGCCGACACCGACTTCCGCTGGATCCGTTTTCTGTACGCCTATCCCGGCTCGCTCGACTGGTCGCTCTTCGAGCTGATGGGGCGCGAGCCGCGCTTCGCCTCCTACTGCGACATCCCGCTCCAGCACGTCACGGCCAACGTCCTGGGCCGCATGCGCCGGCCGGGCTCGCCGGGGGAGTACCGCGACATGGTCACGCGCATGCGCGACCTCGTCCCCGACCTCTCCCTGCGCACGACGTTCATCACCGGACATCCCGGCGAGACGGCGAAGGACTTCGGCGAGCTGCACGAGTTCGTCGCCTGGGCGAAGTTCGATCAGATGGGCGCCTTCTGCTACTCGCCGGAAGACCACACGCTGGCCGCGCGGATGGAAGACCTGCCCACCCGCAAGACGGCGGAACGCCGCCGGGCCAAGCTGATGGAGCTGCAGCAGGCCATCTCGCTGGAGCGCAACGAGGCGAAGAGGGGGCGGAGATTCGACGCGCTGATCACCGGCGTGTGCGACGAGACCGAGCATCTGCTCGAAGGCCGCATCATCGGCCAGGCGCCGGAGATCGACGGGCGCCTGCTCATCAATGACGGGTTGGATTTGCTGCCGCGCGACCTGCCCGCGTTCGCCAGGGTGGAGATCTCGGATGCGCATCCGTACGACCTGGTGGGCGGCGTCGTAGCGGCGGGGTGAAGCCCCTCCCCCCGCCGTGCGGGGAGAGGGGGGCCGGGAAGGCCGGGGGAGACGGGTGTCAGCCGCGCGCGTTGCGGATCAGGGTGATGCGCTGCGCGATGGGGAGCGAGCTGTTCGGGTTCGTCACCTGCACTTCGATGATGTCGCCCGCTTCGAGGCCGCTGACCGGATAGAGACGACCCTGCACGTCGATGCTGGCGTTCGGGTCGTAAGCGACCGTGATCGTGCCGCCGCTCCCGGAGCCGGTGGTGAAGCCGGACATCCAGCTGGTGGCGCCGAGCTCGATGGTGTGGCGGTTGCTGTCGACGTAGCGCACCGTGCCGCGGAGCGTCGAGGTGCTGGTCGACGACGAGCCGTACGAGCCGTTGCCGTTGCCGACGTTGCGGGTCACGGTGATGTTGGAAGCGCGGAGCCGGTTGCTGCCCAGGTCCGTGCCGCGGATCTCGATCTCATCGCCCCGCTCCAGATCGGCCGCGCGATAGGTCGAGTTGTTGTAGTAGACCGGGGTCGAGGTGTCGTACTCGACGGTGAGATAGGAGCCGTAGCCGCGATCGACGGTGATCGTGCGCCGGCTGGTGTCGACGGAGTTGACGGTGCCGCGGATGGTGGCGCCGTTGCTGCCGTTGTTCGGGTAGTTGTTGTTCGGGTAGCCGTTGCTCGGGTAGTTGTTGTTCGAGGCGTTCGCGTTGTACGTGACGCTCATCGAGTTCGCGTAGAGGCGGTTGCCCGACTCGTCCACGCGCACCGCGACCTGATCGCCGCGATCCAGATCCTCGGGGCGATAGCTCTGCCCCTGATAGTCGACCGGGGTCCGGTCGTCGTAGTAGACGCGGACGTTGTTGCCGTTGCTGCCGCCGCCGCTGGAGAGCATGGAGCTGTAGCCGCTGACGTTGGTCAGGTAGATCGAGCGGCTGCTGGCGTCGACGGAGTCGACCGTGCCGCGGAGCTCGTAATTCTGGTTGTTGGTGTTGTTGCCGCCGCCGAAGATGTCGCCCATGCCGCCGGACGAGCCGCATCCGGCCAGGAGCAGGACTAACCCTATTGCCGCGAGTGATTTGTATTTAGTCATGTTCGTAGTCCCTCGACTACGAATAACAGCAGAAAGCGTGCCGGAGTGGAGAAATGTAGGGCCGGCTCTCCAGCCGGCCCGATAT
>DASYMJ010000301.1:0-28428 GCA_036009105.1 Thermoanaerobaculia bacterium
GCTCTCGAGGCGGCCGAGTTTGTCGTAGACATACGATTCGCTTCCGATGGCGGTGATGTTGCCGGCGCCGTCGTAGCGATAGTCGCCGGCGGTCCAGGCGAAGGGGCCCACGTCCGCCTTCGGCTTCAGATGCTCGAGCGCTGCCACGGCCCGCGGTGCCGCATCCGCGGCGAACAGCGAAGGAGCGAGAGCGACAAGCAGCCCGAACGCGAAGCGGCGCATCACTTCACGCCGCTCCGCATCTGCACGAAGTCCGAGCGCAGGATGGGCGTGCCGGCGGCCAGGACAGGCGTCGGATAGGTGATCGGCGGCAGGCCGAGCTGGCTGCGCGCGGCGGCGAGCGCGGTCCGCATCTCGTTGACCTGCGCGGCCAGCACCGTGCCGGTCAGATCCGGATAATCCGGCCCCCACGCGGCCGCCTGCCCGGCCTCGGCCCGCAGCGCATCGATCGCCTTGCGCATCTGCGCGAAGTGTACGCCGCGGATCACCGTCACGCCTGCCGTGATCGTGTCGTCGGTGAAGGTCATGGCCGTGGCGACGTCCGCCGCGCTGGCCGCCGAGCTCACGCCGTTTCCGTCCACCACGCGCACGCGATACATGTACGCATGATTCTCGAGCGCATCGGCATCGAGGAAGGACGTCGTCGTGGCCCCGAGGGTGACGTAGTCGTGATAACCGGTGCGGTTGTACCACCGCTGCAGGACGTAATTGCGCACGCCGGCAGGCGTCGACACGGCATTCCATGTCACGAGGATCCCGCCCGCCGGCTGATAGGTGGCGCTAAGGCCGGCTGGCGCGGAGGGTGGGGTGACCGTGACGGTGACCGCGTTGCTGTTCGCGACCGCAGCGCAGTCATTGGACACCCGCACCCAATAAGAGGCGTTCTGCGCGGGGAGGAACGACAGCACATTCGCCGTCGCACCGCTCACCGGGACGGACGTCTCTCCGCTCGCCCCCTGATACCACTGGAAATGCGGAGCGCTGCCCGTCGCCGTGACGGTGAGCGTCGCGGTCTGGCCCGAGACGACCGTGACCGGCGAGGGCTGCCCGGTGATCGCCACCGTGTTGCAGGTGGTGACGGTGGCCGTCGTGCTATCCGCAGCGCCGCAGTTGTTCGAGGCATGCAGCCAATAGCTCGTCGTGGAGGACACCGTCACCGGCAGCGAGCTCATGACCGAGCCGGGACCGAGGACGGTCGTGGTCGCGCCGCCTATCTGCTGGCCGGTAAAAGGGGACGCACCTACATACCACTGCAGAGTGAAGGGGTGGCTGGTCGTGTCGACATCGCCATTGACCTGTGCGGAGAGCGTCACGGTGGTGCCGGACGTGATCGTCGTCGAGGCCGGCTGCACGGCGATGGTCGCGGCCGTGCACGATGCGGCATCCGAGGCGCCGGTGACGCTGAGCATGGCCGGGCGGCGCATCGCGGAGGAGTCGCCGGTCTGCAGGTCGGTAATGCCGTTCGCATGACCGACCGACTTCACGAGACCGTTGCTCCAGTACGCGATGTCGTTATGTTGACTGGCCGGCATGTCGACGCCCTCCAGCAAACCGCGTCTGTAGCGGTTGCTGATGGTCGGGGCGGCGTTCGCGACGCTATTACAGGGCGCGAACGTGCAAGAGGGATAGGTGATGGTGGAGGGAGCGCCGAGAGGGTCCTGCGCCACGCTGGTCTCGAACGTGATGAGGTCCGCACCGCCGGGAAGCAGGTCGGTGCACGGTTGCCCGGGAGCCACCGCACAAGTCTTCTCCCGGGTGGTTCGCTTGCCGGCCCGGCCGTCCCGGCCGTCATAGACATAGGACTCCACGACCTGGAAATTGAAGAGGGTGGACGAGCTGCCGTCGAAGACCCAGTTGTGACGGATGGCGGTCACCAGCTTGCCGTTGCGGCGGTCCGCCGGCGCGTTATCCGTGCCGAAGGCGAGCTCCTTCAATGGCCGGCCGGTGCCGGTCTCGTAGATCTTGCGCAAGCGCTCCGCCCGGTCGTACTCGAACTTCAGATCGGTCGCGCCGTCCACGCGGCGCAGCGCATGGCCGCGAGCGTCATAGTCGGCATAAGTGGTCGATTTCTCGGGATGCGTCTCGCCGGTGAGAAAGCCGCGATTGTCGTAGAGGAAGGTCCGCACCTGTCCGCAAGACGTCCCCTCCGCGTTGAAGGAGTTCATGCAGACGGACCGGAGGCGGTTGCCGATGTCGTAGCTGTATGACGTCACGACGTTGTTCGGCTCCGTCACCTTCCACAGCTTTCCCTCGCGGTCATAGGTTTCCGTCGTCGTGGCGTCTTCATCGCCGTTCTCGGTCCGCACGTTCACCGTGCGCGTCATTTGCGAAGCGCCGGTATAGGTGAACACGACCTTGCTGTGGTCGGGCGAGGTGACGATGCGGGGGCGCCCCAGGGGGTCGTAATCGAAGGTGGTGAAGTTCGCGGGGATCGCCTCCGACTCCGACACGCGCGTTTTCCAGCCCAGGCCGTTGTAATCGGTGCGGACGATGGAGAGGCTTTCGTCCGGCATCACCTTCTGCTGTTTCAGCAGCCGGCCGAAGCCGTCGAAGATGAGCGTATTGACAGGCAACGGTCGTACCGGGGCCGGAGTGGTCTGCTGGCTGATCGTGACCGTCGGCGGGTTCATCGAATAGTCGTACTTTGTGGTCGCGGAGCGCTCGGAGGGGCCTGAATTGTCCGGCGCCGCCGTCTTGATCCTCCCCAACTGGTCGTAGCCGAAGGTCGTACCCACGTCCGCGGTGTCGATGCTTTTGGTGATGAATCCCGTGTTTGCATCTGCCTCCTGATGGAGGATCTGCAATACGGTGCTGCTGCCGTCCTTGTATTTCGAGGTCAGCAATGCGCCGTTCGACGCCCACTCGTGCGCGAGCGAGAATGCAGCGGGGGTAGGAGGCGTCGTGCAGAGGGCCGTCGAGGCGGGGAATTCTGGTATGTCCCCTCCGTAGTACTGCTCCGTGGCAATGTTCCCGCGAGCGTCTTTCGTGAAGACGGCCAGCAGATCGGTCTGCAGGTAGGGCGGATTGGCCGGAGGGGTGACGTTGGAGCGGAAGGTGCGGCGGTGGGTCAGGAAGCCGCTGGGGTCGAAGCAGGCCTCCGTCCTGGCCGTCACGGTCGTCGCCGGCAGGGTACCGGCGTTCGGCAGCGCCTCGGTGACGGTCTCATAGTTGAACGTATTGAGGATCCAGGGATCGAGAGGCGAGAACTGCGGATAAGGATCATATCCGGTCGCCCTCGCTTTGTAATCGCCGAACGCGGGATTGAAGTTGGTGAACGTGGTGCGCTCGTCGCGCCGGCCGAACGTGCCCCTGGTTTGGGTCGTGCGGTAGTGGCCGAGACCGTCGAAGTGGTCGTATTCGGTATCGGCCAGTTTGCCGTCCTCGTAGCGGGTTCTCTCCCCCATCACCCGCCGGTTGTAGTCCGTATTGATGGACGACAATACATTGGGCAGATAGACGTCGCCCTCGTATTTCACGAAGCGGCGCCGCAATACGACGTTCCAGTTCCCGGTATTGCCGTCCGGCCCGAGATCCTCGGACGACACGTACCAGCCAGCCTCCTCGTTCGATTCCGGCCGCCGGGAAAGCGGCAGGCCGTATTCGGCAGGAATGCCCCAGTCGCAGTTCTGCGCACAGATGCTGAAGTAGCTGCGCGTGCGGCGGATGATGGGACTGGCCGCGGTGTCGGCGTGATCGGTCACCACCACCCGGTGCTCCACCCCCAGGTTGCCGACCAGCTCCTGGGCGTATTCACGCGTGCCGAGGACCGCGTTGCCGAATTTCATGGTGCGGGTCTCCACGGCGACCGGCGTCTGGAAGAGGGTGCCTTCCGGCGGCTTCGGCGGATGGAGCTGGGTAAACGCGCCGGAAAGGGCGAATTGCTGATACGTCCAGGAAAGCTCGCCGCCGGTCGGCAGAGTGAGCGATTTGAGACTGCCGGAGGAGTCGGGGCAGTCGCCCTCCGGCGTCGATCCGCACCTCACGTACTGCGCACTCCAGCTCAAACCCTCCGGCATGTCGATGCGAGTCAGCAGCGCGACCGCGGTGTCCGCGGGCATGAGCGGGTCGATCTCGCCGGAGACGTCGATGGGGTGGCGCGGGATGTGGCTCCACAGCCCGTTGTCCTCACTCTCGTAGTGAAAGGAATAAGACGCGACCTGCCCCTCGGTCACGGCCAGCCTCACCTCGGAAACCGACGCGTGGTCGACGTCCTGGCCGCCTTCCTCGCCATACGTCGCCGTGCTCTTGAAGAAGACATCATGGACCCGATTCGCGCTGTCGGTGATGTGCCAGTGAGGCGTGCCGTTCGGCCCGTCGTTGACGCTGGTGATATTGACGAAATTACCGAAGCGGTCGTTCATCGACTTGAGCCGGCCGTTGCTGTCGAACATGTGATACGTGCCATCCGGGAACTCGAGCCGGATGTTGTCCGCCACGCGCGTGTCCAGCCGGAGGTAGGAGCCATCCGCACTGTAAGAAACGCCCGGCGTGGTGGTGACGTCGGTCGGGTGCGCCGTTCCCCGGAAACAGTGCGTACCGCCGTCGGGAGCGACGTAGGCCCACCCGCCGGCGAGGCCCGCCGCGCAGGGAAGGTCCTGGGTGAGCTCCCCCAGGCTGAGGCGCCAGCCGAAGCCGGCGTTCTGCCGCTTGGCCGGGAACGGCCAGGTGAAATGCTTCTGCTCGCTGTCCACGGTGCGCTCCACGGAGGCGAATTCCCAGCTGTTGCCGCCGTAATGGAGGACGAAGCCGTACGAGAGATTGCCGCCCAGGTGATAAGTCTGGCCGATGGGGATGGAGACATTGAGGTTGCCGTTGAAGAGATTGACCGTATCGAGATCGCCGAACTCATATGCCTTTTCGGCGGCGATGCCCCTCTCCCAGTTCGGATGCTGGGCCTGCGCATGTGTCCTGTGCGCGGCGGCGAGCAGCAGGAGGATGGCCAGCGCGCGCTTCACTTCGTCACCTCGATGACGGCGAAGTGCAGGTTCATCGGCTGGAAGCAGAGCAGCAGGTCGCCCTTCTTGAGCTTCTTCGGCGGCGCCGCGTCCGTATGGAAGCCGGTGAATTTCTCGACGGAGAGACGCGACTTGCCATCGAGCAGGCCGTCCTCGTCCTTCTCGCCGCCGTCGCCGAGCATGACATGCCAGACGCCGGATTTCGGGCTGACCAGGAACACGTCCGCCATCTCCATCGGGATGTCGAGACCTTCCGGCTCGCCGGCCGCATTGTTCTTGAAGAACGTGCCGGTATTGAGGGTGCGCCGGAGCGGGGCGCAATCGCCGGAGGGGCAGGCCACCGCGTATTGGCCGCTCTCGATGTCGATCACGGCCCAGACGGACCTCTGCACGACCTCGTAATTCGCCTCATACCGGGCCGTTCCGTCTTTCCCGCCGGTGAGCATCGCGCTGTCCTGCTTGAGGCGGGTGATGTAGACGTCCGGTTGGCGCGACATCATGAACATGGCCGCGGCGCCTCCCGGCGTGAGCCCGGTGACGGTGACGCCTTTGGCCTCGAACGTGATCGCCGGCGGCGGCGCGGTTTGCGCGGCGTAGAGAGGGATTGCTACAAGGACGGCGAGCGCACAGCGAAGCAGCGCGACGATTCGCATCTGAATCCTCCGGGACCGATTGGGGACACGAGGCTCTCAGGCAGCCCGAGCCGCGCTCTCAACGCGGCCGGATGCACATTTTGCTTATGGATTTGGACCAGCGAAAGCCTGCCAGACTTACGGCGGGCGGTCAAGAAACATCTATGAACGTTGCCTGTTCGCTAACATGTACCTCCATGGCCACCAAGCCCCCACCGGGCGACCGTCCGCTCAAGACATTGGAGCGCGTATTGTCGAAGGCGGGGCTCGGCTCGCGCAGCGAGGCGCGGCGGTGGATTGGCGCGCGGCGGGTGAAGGTGAACGGGCGGGTGGTGGAGGATCCGGACCGGTGGGTCGATCTGGAGAGAGACGCCGTCCTGTTCGACGACGAGCCGCTGGAGAGCGAAAAGCATCTTTATCTGCTGTTGTACAAGCCGGCCGGGTACATCACCACGTATCGCGACCCGGAGGGGCGGAAGACGATTTACGACCTCCTGCCGGAGCGGGAGCGCTATTTGTTTCCGGTCGGGCGGCTCGATCTCGACACGAGCGGCCTCTTATTGCTGACCAACGACACGCAATTCGCGGAGAGGCTGACCAATCCGGAGTATCACGTGCCGAAGACCTACCGGGTCAAGGCGTCGCGGCCATTGAGCGACGTCGACCTCGAGCGGCTGCGCAATGGCCTCGAACTGCGGGATGGGCCGACCAGGCCGGCGGCGGTGGAGCGCACCGGGGTGGCGGCGTTCGAGATCACCATCACCGAGGGGCGGAACCGGCAGGTGCGGCGGATGGTGGAGGCGCTGGACGCGAGAGTGGAGAAACTGGTGCGCATCGCCATCGGCCCGGTCGGCATCGGCGAGCTGCAGAGCGGGCAGACCCGCGAGCTGACGGAAGAGGAAGTGAGACGATTGAAGGGATGAAGAAGCTGATCGTGATCGTGCTGCTGGCCGTGGCGTGTGGCGGCAACAACGAGCGGAAGCCACCGGCGAAGCCGAGCACGCCGCCCACGCCGGCCGCCGCGGCGGCGAAAGAGCTGATCGCGAGCTCGCCCGAGTTCGGCGACTACCAGTTCACCGACGCGGCGGTCACCATCCCCATAACCCGCGGCGCCATGAACGAGCCGGCGCGCAAGATCGCCGAAGCGCTGGTCAAGGGCGGGTGGCTGGGGTGGAGCGGCGGCCGGCTCGTGGTGAAGAAGACGGACGACAAGCGCTTCCTGGTGAGGCCGAACGGGACGCTGGACGTGGTGCCGCTGGCGAAGAAGGAGCTGGGCGCCGTCAAGGCGGTGAACGGCGAGAAGGTCGACTTCACCTGGCGCTGGGTCCCGAACGAGATCGGCAAGGCGCTCCGGTTCGATGAAAAGGAGCAGCAGGCCACCGCAACCCTCTACTGGGACGGAAGCAGGTGGGCGGTATTGAGCATCATCAGGTCCGGGTCAGGGCCAGCATCGTGATGTCGTCCCCGGCCGGCGCGCCGCCGCTCCAGGTCTGCACGTGCGTCTCGATCCGTTCCATCAGCTCCGGCGCGGACGCTCCCTGCGCCTCCTCGAGCAGGCGCGTCACGGCGGCGAGCCCCAGCTGCTCCTCCTCCGCGTTCTCCGCCTCGGTCACCCCGTCCGTGAACAGCACCAGCGAGTCGCCGCGCAGCAGGCGCACCTGCTGATCGCGATACTTCGCCGTCGGGAAGAGTCCCACCACCATGTCGGTGATGGTCAGGGGCCGGGCGCCGTCCCTCGACACCACGAGCGGCGGCACGTGCCCGGCGTTCGCGTAGTCGACCACGCCCGTGGCCGGATCGAGCACGCCGGCGAACAGCGTGGCGAACTTCGTCGGCGCGGTGCGCGGCGCCAGGGTCTCGTTGATGCGGCGCACCAGCTCCGCCGGCGTCGGATCGGCCTGGCTGAAGATGTCGAATGCCGTGGCCAGTGACGCCATCACCAGGGCGGCGGTGATCCCCTTCCCGCTCACGTCCGCGATCACGAAATAGATCCGGCCGCTCGGCCGCACCACCACGTCGTAGTAGTCGCCGCTCACCGTGCGGCAAGGCTTGTTGCGGGCGGCGAAGAGATAGCCGTCCACGGCCGGCAGCTCGGTGGGCAGCAGGCGGCTCTGGATGGTGTAGGCCGTCCGCAGCTCCTCGTCCATGCGCGCCTTCGCCGTCGCCTCCTCGCGCAGCCGCGTCGTCTCCAGCTTGGCCGCGGCGAAGAGGGCGATCTGGGCGATGAGCTTCAGGTCATCGGCCGTCACCATCCCCTTCTGGGCCAGGAAGTCGAGATAGAGCACGCCGAGGACGGTGTCGCGGACGAGGAGCGGGGCGCAGACGGCGGAGCGGATCTGCTGGCCGATGAGCGACTCGGCGCGGGCGAGCTTCTCGTCGGCGCCGGTGTCGACGAAGGAGACGACGCTGCGCCCTTCGATCACCTCGCCGAGCAGGGTTCTGCTGATGATGAGGTCCGTCGAGTCGCTGGCATCGCGGCGGCGGAGATGGACGGTGGCGAACTGGCCGTTCGCGTCGAGCAGGGCGAGCGCGGCGCGGGAGGGATCGAACACCTCGACCACCCGGTCCAGGATGAAATCGAACAGCTCCTCCAGCGGGCGGTCCTCGATGAACTCGATGGCCAGGTCGGTCAGCACGCTGGTCCGCTCGCGGGGGCGGCCCATGATCGTCTCGTCCACGTCGCGGGCCCGGATGGCGATGGACTTCGCCTGCGAGGAGCTGTCGATCGGGATCAGCTGCGACTGTGCGGTCGCGCCGCCCTCGAAGACGACTTCCGTGTCGCCCAGGCCGATGCGGTCGCCGGGGCTGAGCGTGGCGGGCGTGGAGAGGCGGATGCCGTTGAGCAGGGTGCCGTTGACGCTCCCCAGATCGCGCACCATCCAGCGCCCGTCGTCGTACGCAATCTCCGCGTGGTGGCGGGAGAGGAAGCGGTCGCGGATGGGCAGGGTGCACTCCGCGGCCCGCCCCAGGATCACGGCGGGAGGCGGAAAGGAAAGCTGCCGGGGCGGGAGGTTGGGTTGGTGGATGGTCAAATGTGCATTCGGCACGGCGGCGAATTATAGGGGCCGGGCCGGGATAAGATGGGCCATACATCGGTTCAAAAATAAGGAGTCCACGCATGCGCCGTATCCTTTTCGCGTTCCTTCTCCTTTTCTCCTCGTATCTCCACGCGCAGCTGACCAGCGGCAACCTCTTCGTCACGGTGGCGGACAATCAGGGCACCGGGCTGCCCGGCGTCACCGTGACGCTGGAAGGCGGCGTGCCGCAGGTGCACGTCACCGACGGGCAGGGGCGCGCCCGGTTCCTCAACCTCCCGCCGGGCAGCTACCGGTTGAACGCGCAGCTGGAAGGCTTCTCGCCGTACACCCGGCCGAACGTGGTCGTGAACCTGGGGCGGAACACCGACCTCTCCGTCACGCTGCAATCGGCGGTCGGCCTGCGCGAGACGCTGACCGTCACCGCCGCGGCGCCGACCATCGACGTCAACTCGGCCTCGGTCGGCGCGAACCTCGACCAGCGGGCCATCGAGACGCTGCCCACCGGCCGCAACTACTCCTCCATCGCGCAGGTGGTCCCCGGCGTCTCCTCCGATGCGAACCCGCTCAACGGCGGCCAGTCCACCATCACCGTCTACGGCTCCTCCGGCGCCGAGAACTCGTTCTATGTGGACGGCGTCAACACCACGAACATGGAGTACGGCTTCCAGGGGAAGGAGCTGAACTTCGAGTTCATCCGGGAGGTGGAGGTCAAGACCGGCGGCTATGAGGCGGAGTACGGCCGCTCCACCGGCGGCATCATCAACGTGATCACCAAGTCCGGCGGGAACCAGCTGACCGGCGACGTGTTCGGCTACTACGATAACGACTCGCTGCAGTCGAACGCGGACGCCGTCGTCTCTACCGCCGGCACCTCGGCAGGCTTCACCCGCCGCGACTTCGGCCTGGACCTGGGCGGCTATCTGCTCAAGGACAAGCTCTGGTTCTTCGGCGCCTTCGACCAGGTGCGCAACTCCATCAGCAGCTCGCTGCCGGAAGGGCCGGCCGCGGGCGACGTGGTCTCCTCGAACAGCCGGCGCAACCTCGGCTCGGGCAAGCTCACCTGGAACTTCGGCCCGGCGCAGTCGGTCGTCGCCACGTTCATGCAGGACCCGCGCGTCGACACCGGCGCCATCAACGACAGCGACCACACGCTGAACGGCGAGCCGACCACGTACCTCGGGCGGCAGGACTTCGGCGGCCGCGACTACGCGCTGCGCTACGACGGCGTGCAAGGCTCGAACTGGGTCTTCACCGCGCAGGGCGCGCGGCATCGCGAGCAGAACTCCGTCGGCCCGGCCACCGAGGCCGGGAACGCCATCTCGCAGCGCGACGCGTCGAAGGACTTCTTCCAGACCGGCGGCTTCGGTTTGATCCAGGACAAGAACTTCGACCGCAAGTTCTACGGCGGCTCGGCGCTGCGTTTCCTCGGCGCGCACGAGATCAAGGGCGGCCTCGAGTACCAGACCGAGCGCGCCGAGGTGACCAAGCGGATGTCGGGCGGGCAGCTGGTCACCGTGTTCGCCAATCCGCTCAACCCGGCCAAGCCGATCTACAGCCACTTCTACTGGACCACGCCTGATGCGACGGTGGCCAATGCGCCGACCTCCGCGCTGGTGGCGTCGCCGGAGCACAAGAACACGACGGCGTACCTGCAGGACCGCTGGTCGTTCAAGGATCTCGTGCTCACCTTCGGCGTCCGCTGGGACCGCCAGCGCATCATCGACGCCTCGGGGGCAACCCAGATCGACCTGAAGAAGGACTACGCGCCTCGCCTCGGCTTCACCTGGGACCCGAGCGGCGGCGGACATCACGCCAAGCTGTACGGCTCGTACGGCCGCTTCTACGAGGAGATCCCGATGGATCTCGTCATCCGCTCGTTCTCGTACGAAAGGCAGCCCCGCATCATCAATTACAGCCCCACCAGCGTGGTGCCGGACGCGGGCGCGGAGGGGGATTTCGAGACCCCCTCGGTGATCCTGGGCGGCTTCACCGAGCCGTCCGACCCGGACATCCGCAATCAGTACCTGACCGAGTACCTCCTCGGCTACGAGCGGGAGGTGATGCCGGCGCTGGCCGTCGGCGTGAAGGGCATCTACCGCAATTACGGCGAGGTGATCGAGGACTTCCAGTGCGACTTCGACGGGACGTACTGCATCGGCAATCCGGGCAAAGGGATCATGAGCACGATCATCGGCCTGGACAACCAGTCGACGTTCGCCGCGCCGCGCGCGAAGCGGACGTTCAAGGGCGTGCAGCTGGACGCGACGAAGAGCTTCTCGAATCACTGGTCGGGCATCGCGTCATACCTGTATTCGCGGCTGGAGGGGAACTACGACGGCGAGTACGCGCCGTTCACGAACGTCGGCGCCGATCCGAACATCTCCGCCGCGTACGACTACTTCGATTTCTTCACCAACGGCATCGACCTGACCCGCATCACGAACAAGGGCCCGCTCTCCAACGACCGCCGGCACCAGTTCAAGGCCTCCGGGATTTACGAGACGCCGTGGAAGCTTTCCATCGGCGCCTCGGCCTACTGGCGGAGCGGCACGCCCCGCACGCGCTACGGCTACTCGGACGCGTACGGCCGCTACGAGTTCTTCCTCACCGAGCGCGGCGCCGAGGGGCGAATGCCTTCCAGCTACGAGGCGGACGTGCATCTCGGCTACCCGATCGGCGCCGGCCGCATGCAGGTGAACCTGCTGCTGGATGTGTTCAACGTGCTCAACGCCCAGCGCCCGATCCTGCTGGACCAGCGCTGGGCCTTCCAGGAGTCCGACAACGCCAACCCGACGCCGACGAACCCGAACTACGGGAAGCCGGTGCTGCGCACGGCGCCGACGAGCGCGCGGGTGGGGGTGCGGATCTCGTTTTGAATGTGGGGCCGGCTCTCCAGCCGGCCCAGCGATCCGTTGATGTAGGGCCGGCTGGAGAGCCGGCCCTACATCGCAATAGACGACCCATTGCCCGCGTTCGTACCATCGCGATGAAGCGCACTCTGCTCGGTCTCCTTGCCCTCGCCACCGTTGCCGCCGCCACCGTCCGCGCCGAGGAGGCGCCGACGGTCATGCGCAAGCAGATCCTTTCCCAGACCTACACCATCGACAAAAAGTACCGCTCGATGGAAGGGCCGGGCAGCCTGCAGCGGGTCTACCTCGGCGATCAGGAGAAGCCCGAGTTGCTGTGGGTGGTCGGCGTGCATACGGAGATGGTCGGCGAGGACGGCTCGACGCCGCAGCTGCCCGAGCTGATGTGCCACGTCAACATCGACCTCGATCCGGTGCGCCATCAGGCCCTCTTCAACCTGCAGCGCCCCACCGCCTCCCGCCTCGTCACCCTCTCGCAGGGGATGATCGACGCTTCGCTGCCGCCCGGCTTCGGCTTCCCCATCGCCTCGAACGAGCCGCTCATCCTCTTCACCCAGGTCCTCAACCACAACATCGCCGAGCCGAAGAACATGAAGGTCCGCCACCGGGTGACCTTCGAGTACATCCGCGACAAGGACCTCAAGACGCCGCTCAAGCCGCTGTTCAACGTCGGCGCCTCGGGCATGGTGCTGCTGAACAACAACCCGCTGGCGCTGACGACGTCGATGGCCACGCCCGACACCTCTTCGATCACCATCGACAACAAAGGTGCCTCCTCCTCCGCGCACGGCACGAGCTGCCTCATCGCGCCGCGCGCGCCGAACGCCACCGGCTCGGCGGCGGACTACGTCGATCCGCAGGGACGCCATCTCACCGGCCACTGGGTGGTGCCGCCGGGCAAGCAGGTGAACCACAGCGACATCACCTGGTTCATGAGCCTGCCGTACAACACGCGGCTGCACTACGCCGCGGTGCACCTCCATCCGTTCGCCAAGGCGCTGATCATCAAGGACACCACCACCGGCAAGACGGTGTTCGAGTCGAAGGCGCGCGGGCCGAAGGAAGGCATCGGGCTGACCCACGTCGATACCTTCACCAGCCTGGACGGCGTGCCGCTCTACAAGGACCACAAGTACGAGCTGATCTCCGAGTACGACAACCCGACCAGGGAAAACAGCGACTCGATGGCCTCAGCCTTCCTCGGCCTGCAGGATCCGGAGTTCGTCAAGCCCGACTCGGCGACGCTCACCGCCCGCGCGGCCGACCTGCTCCTGGAGGCCCCGAACCTGGTGGTGGTGATCCGCACTTCAATGGGCGACTTCGGCGTCGAGCTGCTGCGCAACGAGGCGCCGGACGCGGTGCGCCAGTTCCTCCGCTTCGCCCGCGGCGGCGTGTTCGACCACGCGCGCATCGCCCGGGTGAGCAACAGCACGATCGAGCTTTTCAACGGCGCGCCGACCGCCGCCCAGCGCGCTTTGATGCGGCCCATCCCGGTGGAGCGCAGCGTCTCCCACCAGGCCGGCACGCTCTCGCTCTGCCCCGGCGACAACGCGTTCGCCATCGTGTACGGCAATGCGTCCGCCGACCGCGACGGCCGCTGCTCCGCGTTCGGGCGCATCGGCCCGGGCTCGGAGGTCATCCGCGCCATCGCCGCCGCACCGCGCGACGAGCACGGCATGCCGACGGGCGCCATCGAGGTGACCAAGGTGGACATCTACGAGGGGGCGAGCAAGCCGTCGTTCCAGCTGGCGCCGGCGAAGACGGTGGCCTCGAAGTAAATGTAGGGCCGGCTCTCCAGCCGGCCCCCCTCGCGTGATCGCGGCCGGCTGGAGAGCCGGCCCTACGTTATCCTTCTGCGCGCCATGACGAGCAGAGCGACACTCCTCCTCTCCCTCCTCCTCGCCACCGCCCTCACCGCACAGCCGAAGCAGGCGCTCACGCACGAGTCGATGTGGCTCATGCCGCGGGTCGGCGCGCCGGCGGTGAGCCCGGACGGCAGATGGGTCATCTTCTCCGTCACCCAGCCGGCGTACGACGAGAAAGAGCAGACCTCCGACCTCTGGGTCGCGCCGGCCGACGGCAGCGCAAAGCCGCGCCAGATCACCTTCTCCAAACCGGGCGAGAGCGACGTCACCTGGTCGGCCGACTCGAAGCGCGTCGCCTTCTCCGCGAAGCGCGAAGGGGACGAAGCGAATCAGCTCTACCTCCTCGACCTCGGGTCGGGCGGCGAGGCGCAGCGCGTCACGAGCCTCTCCACCGGCGCGCGCACGCCGCAGTTCCGGCCGGACGGCAAGGCGCTCCTTTTCTCCAGCGTCGTCTATCCCGGCGCTCTCGACGACGAGGCAAACAAGAAGATCGCCAAGGAGCGCAAGGATCAAAAGTACAAAGTCCGCACGTTCGACTCCTTCCCCGTCCGCAACTGGGACCGCTGGCTGGATGACACGCAGGTGCACCTCGTCATCCAGCCGCTGGAGGCCGGCGCGAAGGCGAAGGACATCCTGGCCGGCACGAAGCTGGTGGCCGAGGCGGGGTTCGCCGGGCGGACCACGGAAGGCTCGCGCGATGAGATCGATGCCGCCTGGTCGCCGGACGGCTCGTCCATCGTCTTCGCCGCCACCACGAAGCGCAATACGGCCGCCTATCAGGAGTTCGGCACCGATCTCTATCGCATCGCCGCTGGCGGCGGCGAGCCGGAAGTGATCGCCCACGCGGAAGGGAGCTACAGCCGCCCGCGCTTCAGTCCGGACGGCAGGACGCTCTACGTCATCTTCAATCCGAACAACGCGAAGCTCTACAACAACGACAACCTCGTCGCGTACGACTGGCCGGCTATGCAGAACCGGCGCGTGCTGACCGCCTCGCTGGACCGCTCGGTGAATTCGTTCGCGCCGTCGCCGGACGGCAGGACGATCTGGTTCACGGCCGAGGATGCGGGGCTGGAGAAGATCTACTCCGTGCCGGCGGCGGGCGGCGAGGCGAAGCTCGTGGTCGATCCGGCCAGCGGCACGTACACCGACCTGGTGATCCCGAGCAAGGCGCCGTCGCTGATGCTCATCGGCCGCTGGGGCTCCTCGGTCAATCCGGCCGAGGTGGTGAGCATCGATCCGGTGACCAGGGCGCGGCGGAACATCACCGAGCTCAACATCGCCAAGGCGGCACAGATCGACTGGCAGCCGCCGCGCCATTTCTGGTTCACCTCCACCCGCGGCCGCAAGATCCACAACATGCTCTTCCTCCCGGCCGGCTTCGACGAGACGAAAAAGTACCCGCTGCTCGTGCTGTTGCACGGCGGGCCGGCGTCGGCCTGGCGCGACTCGATCTCGTTGCGCTGGAACTACCACCTCCTGGCCAACCTCGGCCCCTATGTGATCGTGACGACGGACTACGTCGGCTCGACCGGCTACGGCGAGAAGTTCGCGCAGGACATCCAGGGCGATCCGCTCAAGGGGCCGGCGGAGGAGATCAACGAAGGGGCCGACGAAGCCATCAGGCGCTTTCCCTTCATCGACGCCACGCGCCAGGCCGCGGCCGGCGCGAGTTACGGCGGCCATCTGGCGAACTGGATGCAGGCCTCGACCACGCGCTACAAGGCGCTGATCAGCCACGCCGGCCTGGTGAACGCCGAGTCGCAGTACGCGACCTCCGACACGATCTATCACCGCGAGCTGATGAACCTCGGGCCGGTGTGGGAGCAGGGCTCGGTGTGGAAGGAGCAGAACCCGATCCGCTTCGCCAGGAACTTCAAGACGCCGATCCTGCTCTCGGTCGGCGAGCGCGACTTCCGCGTGCCGATGAACAACACGCTGGAGAACTGGTCCATCCTGCAGCGCCTGCAGGTACCGTCGCGCCTGCTGGTGTGGCCGGACGAGAACCACTGGATCCTCAACGCGGAAAACAGCCGCCACTGGTACGGGGAAGTGAAGGATTGGCTGGCCAGGTGGGTGAAGTAGAAATGTAGGGCCGGCTCTCAGCCGGCCGCAGTAAAGAACGATGGGCCGGCTGAGAGCCGGCCCTACATTTTCATCGCTATACTCATCCCATGAAACGCCTCACCCTCGCCCTCACACTGCTCGCGTTAGCGGCAACCGCCCAGGCAAAGGAAACGGTCCCCTTCATCGAGAACGACTACGCCACCGCGCTTTCCAGGGCGCGGGCGAAGAACCTGCCCATCTTCGTCGAGGCGTGGGCACCGTGGTGACACACGTGCCGCTCGATGCGCGCCTTCGTCTTCACCGACAAGGCGCTCGAGCGGTATGCCGGACGGTTCGTCTGGCTCGCCGTCGATACTGAGAACGCGAAGAACGCCGCGTTCCTGACGAAGTACCCCATCCCTGCCCTGCCGACGCTGCTGGTGCTCGATCCGCGCAAGGAATCGGTCGCGCTGCGCTACGTCGGCGGCGCGACGGTGCCGCAGCTGTCGAAGATCCTCGACGACGGCGAGCGCTCGTTCCGCGGCCGCACCTCCAGCTCCGCCGACACGCTCCTCGCTTCCGCCGACAAGCTGGCCGGCGAAGGCAAGAGCGATGAGGCCATCGCTCTCTATGCGCAGGCGCTGGCCAGGGCGCCGAAGAACTGGAAGCTCTTCAACCGCGCCGCCGAGTCGTACGCGGTGGCGCTCTCCCTGGCCGGCAAGTCGCCGCAGTGCGCCGACGTGGCGCGCGATCTCTATCCTCGGCTGAAGGGCACCGCGTCCGGCGCCAACGTCGCCGCCACCGGCCTCGACTGCGCCCTCGGATTGGACGAAAAGGATCCGAAGCGGCCGGCGCTCGTCTCGCTGCTGGAGAAGGCCGCGCGCGAGTCGTTCGATGATCCGAAGGTCGCTGCCGCGATGTCCGGCGACGATCGCTCCGGCCTCTACATGACCCTGATCGGCGCCCGGGCCGATGCGAAGGACGAAGCGGCGGCGCAACGGCTGACCCAGGAGTGGTCTTCCTTCCTCGACGCCGAGGCCGCGCGGGCGAAGACGCCCGAGCAGCGCTCGGTGTATGACCCGCATCGCCTCAGCGCGTACCTGGAGCTGAAGACGCCGGAGAAAGCGATCCCCATGCTGGAGCAGACGGAGCGCGATTTCCCGGACGACTACAACCCGCCCGCCCGCCTCGCCCTCGCCTACAAGGCGATGAAGCAGTACGACCAGGCGCTGGCCGCCTCCGACCGCGCGCTCCAGCACGTGTACGGCCCGCGCAAGATCACCGTGCTCCGCGCCCGCGCCGACATCTATGCCGAGAAAGGGGACAAGGAGTCGGCGAAGAAGACGATCGCCGAGGCGGTGGCCTACGCGAAGTCGCTGCCCACCGGGCAGCGGAACGAGCGGACGATCGCGAGCCTGGAGAAGAAACTCGCGGGGATGTAAATGTAGGGCCGGCTCTCAGCCGGCCCATCTGTCCCGTTGATGCTGGGCCGGCTGAGAGCCGGCCCCACATTTCTCAGCGCAAGACTCGGCGCTTGCCGATGACCGGTGCCACCGTCACCGCAGCGCTGTTCGCGATCCCGCAGCCGTTCGACACCCGCACCCAGAAGCGCCTCGGCGTGTCGATCAGAGGGGTCATGAATAGCGGGCTGTTGCCGAGGGGCCTGGTGAAGTCGAGCGTCTCGCCTTCGTACCACTGGTAGACCAGCGACGTTCCGCGGGCGTGCACCTGCAGCATGGCCTCCGTGCCGGGCGCCACGGCGGTCGATTGCGGCGCCTCCTCGATGGTCGGCGCAACGCAGGAGGTCGCGGCGTGCACGGTGACGGGGCGCGAGTCGGCGAAGCCGCACTCGTTCGAGGCATGGACCCGGTAGCTCCCCGGACCGACCACGTTGTTCGCCAGCGCAATCGGCGCGGTGCCGTCGACGGCCGTGAAAAGCGTCACCGTCTCGCCTTCCAGCACATCGGCATCCGACGGCTCGTAAACGAAGCGCGGCGGCATGCACGGCGTGACCGTGACGTGGATCGTCTCGCTGTCGATGAACGCCTCGCAGTCGTTCGTCACGCGGGCCCAGTAGTCGGTGGTCTGGAGCGGCGTCACGTTCAGGAACGGCCCTTCGGAGAGAGGGCGCGACTCGTCGCCGCTGGGGCCCTGGAACCAGCGGTAGCGCAGCCCGCCGCCGCCCGTCCCGATCACGAACAGCGATGCGCCGCGGCCCTGGACGAGCGTGGTGTCGCGCGACGCGGCGCCGATGAGCACCGCCGGGCAGCCGTTCACCGCGACCGTGGCCTCGTCGCTGTCCGCGGCCGGCGCGCAGCCGTTCGTCACGCGCGCCCAATAGCGCGTGGTCGTGGCCGGCTTCACATCAACCGAGATCCCGGTGGCGCCGGGAAGCGGATGCGTCGTGCTGCCGCGCGCGCCGGCGAACCATTGCACCTGGAACGGCCCCGTGCCGGTGATGGTGACGCTGAGCGCGACGGCCGTCGCGCCGAGGGGTTGCGACTGGGGCTGGCCGGTGATCGTCGGCGGCGTGCACGACGCGGTCGCGCCGTACACCGCATCCACCGCCTCACGATCCCACGATTGGAGCGTGGAGCCGATGGAGTCGTTGTCGAGATCGAGGGTGGAGCTCATCACCGCGTGCGCGGAGAGCGTGCCGCCGTCGCCGCTCACTTCGTCGGAGTGGCGGAGGCCGATGCAGTGCCCGAGCTCATGAGTGATGATGTGGTCCATCGCGTTGCCGCCGAGGGCCCGTCCGCCGATGCCGTCCTGGACGACGAGATCGGCTTCGTCGATGGAGTAGAAACGCTCGCCGCCGTAGCTGTGCGCGCTCTTCGTAGAGAACCAGCCGGTGGCGAGGGCCAGCGTCGCGCCGCCGATGCGGCCGCCGTAGGAGCCGGGCACCTCGCCCGCCGGGTCGCCGAGAAGGATGGAGTTGATGCCGTCCGGCAGGGCCAGTCCGGTCGGCGCCGCCGTCTCGCCGCCGTACTGCAGGTTGACGTTGGAGGCGGGGTCGTTCGTCCACGCCACGACGCCGCGCTGGATGGAGGTGACCCCGCCGTTCGCCGCCCCCGCCTGCACGCCCCGGCTGAAGAAGACCACCGGCGCGGGGAACGAGGCCCACCGAATGGCCAGGATCCCGAGATCGCCCGGCGCCTTGAGGAGATAGCTGCCAACGCTGGGATTGCCCGAAGCGTAGGGTCGGCTCTTCGGCCGGCCCGGCGCCGGCCGAAGCCGGCGGCCGCGTACGTAGTCGAGGAAATCAGCGGCGTTGCGCGGCGCCTCGCGGTGTACGGAACCGTCGCCCTCCCATCCGCTCACGTCATGCCTCACCAGCAGATCGCCTTCGAACGCGAAACGGCCCGCGCCCATGTTCATCGTGGTCCAGTCGCCGCCGTCGGTGCGCGCCAGGAGGATCAGCGAGCGCTCGCCTTCCCGGTATTGCGGCGCGCCGGCGGCGAAGAAACCGACGCCATCCAGCACGCCGCCCAGCTCCACGATCTCGAACGTATCACCGGCGTGCAACGGCCCCTTGATCCCTTCCTCCACCTGCATCGTGGTCACCGTTTCCAGCCACCCGCCCGGCGCGCGGCGGACGTGCGAGGGCCCGGCGGTGGCCACCACCACCGCCTGCGCAGCGCGGAGCATTTCGTCATCGGGGGCGACCAGGAGGGTAGCGAGGAGGAGGGCCAGCTTCACCGCCGCCGAGCGTACTTGAAGATGGTGTAGATGATCCACCACCCGGCCTTGAGCACGCCCGTCACCGTGCCGCTGATCTTCGACCGCCCCACCCGCTTCCGGTAATGCACCGGCACCTCGGTCACCCGCGCGCCGAGCTGCAGCGCCCGCACCTGCATCTCCACCGTCCAGCCGTAGCGGCGGTCGCGCATGCGGATGCGGTCGAGCAGCTCGCGCCGGATGGCGCGGAACGGCCCCAGGTCCGTGTAGCGGTGCCGGTAGAGGATGCGGATCAGCCTCACGGCGAGCCAGTTCCCGAAGCGCTGCTGCGGGGTGAGCGCGCCCCGCTCCAGAAACCGCCTCGCGCCGATGACGAGGTCAGCGCCCCCTTCCAGGATCGGCGCGAGCACGGCCGCGATCTCGGCCGGATCGTCGGAGCCGTCGGCGTCCATGAAGAGGACGACCTCGACGTCATGGGCCAGCCTGGTGAGCGCCCCCGCGCACGCCGCCCCATAGCCGCGCTCCTTGACGTGCACCACCTCCGCCCCCCCCTCCCTGGCCACCGCCGCCGTCCGGTCCCGGCTCCCGTTGTCCCCGACGATGACGTCGCGCACGAGCGCGCGGTCGACCCCGGCGAGGAGGGCGCCGAGGGCGAGCTCTTCGTCGAGGGCGGGGATGATGAGGGCGGTGTGCATGCGAGTTGGTCGGTTGTCAGTTGTCGGTGGTCAGTAGAACGGTTCTACCGGCAACTGACAACTGATAACCGACAACTGCATTGTTGACAAACTCGATCGACAAACATCAGAATTCGCTGCGATGCGCACCACCGCCGCCAGCGAATACGGATGCCTCGCGCTGCTCGCCATCGCCGAGCGGGGCGAGGGGTGGTGCAAGCGGCAGGAGATCATCGACCGCTTCGGCGTCCCCGGCGCGTTCCTGGAGCAGATCCTGCGCAAGTTGACCGCGGGCGGCTTCGTCGTGTCCCGCCGCGGCGCGGAGGGCGGCTTCCGCCTGGCCCGGCCGGCCGCGGAGGTGGTCATCGCGGACGTGATGCGCGCCATGGACGGCCCCCTCGCCCCCAGCCGCAGCGTCAGCGAGAACTTCTATCAGCCGAGTCCCCTCGAGGCCTCGCCCGCGTACCACCAGCTCTTCCGCAAGGTGCGCGATGCGATCGCCGCGATCCTCGAGCAAACCACCCTGGAGGACATCCTCGATGCAGAGCGAGAGCATCACCGCCACCCGCAACGCCGTCGCCGCCGCGCAGTCCCTCGTCCCGCCGCTGGCCGCGGCTGAGCGCGAGCACGACCTGGCCGGCCGCTTCGCCGCCGAATCCCTCGACCTCGTCAGCTCCGAAGGCCTCCTCGGGCTCAACGTCCCGGAAGGCTTCGGCGAAAACCTGGGCGGCACCCTGGAGACGCTGCGCACGATCGCGCACGGCTCGCCCTCCACCGCCCTGATGCTCGGCATGCACACCTCCGTGCTGGCACACTGGCTCCTCGATCCGCGCCACATCCCCGCCGCGCAGCGCGCCGCGTTCCTCGAGCAGCGCGACTGGGCCTTCGGCGAGGCGCTGCGCGGCCGTCTCTTCGGCGTGGCGAACTCCGAGGCGGGGGCGGGGGGTGAGGTGAAGGCTTCCCGGGCGGAGGTGCGGGAGGGGCGGCTTTACGGGACGAAGAGCTTCTGCTCGATGGGCACCGCGGCCAGCTATCACATGGCCGCCGCGCGCGATGCGCACGGCACGGTCGATTACCGGCTCGTGGCCAGCGATCCGGAGACGACGCGGGTCGCCACGCCGTGGAACGCGATGGGGATGCGGGGCAGCGAGAGCGTCTCCTTGCGCTTCGAGGGAGCGCGGGTGGTGGGGCCGCTGGCCTATCACGGCATCATCGACGGGGTGAACAACCGCCACTGGTCGACGCTCTCCTTCACCGCCGTCTTCATCGGCATCGCCGAGTCGCTGCTGGACGAGGTGACGAACGAGCGCAGCGGCATCCTTCAGCGCAGCGGCGCGGTCGACCTCCACCTCACCCTCCAGGCCTGCCGCGCCTTCCTGCGGCACTGCGTGGAGAGCGAGCCCGATCCGACGGACGGCGCCTACCGGAAGCTGGTGCGCGACTGCAAGCTGTACGTCACCCGCGCGCTGGCGCAGCAGGCCAGCGCCGTGTACATCGCGCAGAGCGGCTCCGCCTACCGCTTCGACTCCCCCCTCTCGCGCAAGCTGCGCGACCTGCTGGCCGGCCCCGCGCTGCGGCCGCCGGTCGGCATCAGCTTCGATGAGTTGTGGGAGGAATTGGTTTAGGGAGGAAGCGCAGCAGCGCTTCGTTCACCGCCTCGGGCTTCTCCACCACCACCGCGTGGCCGGCATCTTCGATGATGACGAGCTGCGCGCCGGCGATGCCTTCGGCGATCTCGCGGCTGCGGTGCGGCGGCTTGAGCGTGTCGCCGGACCCGCAGACGACGAGCGTGGGGCAGCGGATGGCGGCCAGGTCGGCGTCGAGCGCGGCGAACGCTTCGCAGAGGTCGGCGAAGGCGCGGAACCAGTCCGGCGGCAGGGCCGAGACGCGCTGGCGGCCGGCCTCGATGAACGCCGGGTTGGCGGCGATGAATCGCGGCGAGTAGAAGAGCGGCAGCGCGGAGTCCCACAGCTGCTCGGGCGCGCGGCGCGCCAGTGCGGCCCAGCGCAGGGCGCCCTTGCGCAGCGCGTCGTCCGCTTTGGCGACGCTGGCGATCACGGAGAGGCTGCGCACGCGCTCGGGATGAGCGGCGGCGAACATCAGCCCCACCTCGCCGCCATAGGAGGTGCCGACCAGATGCGCGCTCTCGATGCCCAGCCGGTCCATGAGCGCGGCGAGGTCTTCGACGTGCATCGACATCGAGTACGGCCCGGGCGGCTTCTCGCTGCGCAGCTGGCCGCGGAAGTCGTGCAGCACGCATTGAAAGTGCGGGGCCAGGGCGCGCGTGGTCTCGGCCCAGGTGGCGGTGGTCATCATGATGCCGTTGAGGAGGAAGAGCGGCTCGCCTTCGCCGGCGACCTCATGGTGCAGGTTCATGGGGGTGAGGTTAAACCGGGAGGAGGAAAAAAAGTTGGGTCCGGCAGGATCGACGCTGCGAGGCAGAAGGCTTTGCCTCGTCTGTGAGAGAAGCCGCTGGAGATCGAGAGAGAGATTCGCAGGCCCCGCGACTATTTTGTGTTGTCAGATCCAAGTTCCCGCTCGGAGAGCTGCCAACCCTGACCAGACCCACTGCGAATCATAATGCATTCCGGAAGGATTGTCTACCTTTCCCGAAGTAAAGACTCCTATCAGGCCCGCCGGACGAGTTTACGGATGAAATATCCTGCCCCCAGGACGCCAATAAGCGCGGCGGCGACGGCCATCACCCTCCCCGTTGCATTGAAGTACCGCGGGTAACGGAGCACGTTGAGGATGAGGATTCCGGCCACCACCAGGAAGAGGCCGATGCGGATGGTATAGAGGATCGGCGACGGCTTCCGCGAGCGGACGCTGTCACTCCAGAGGATCCAGAGCATCACCGTGATCGCGGCCAGGGCCATCGCTGCGGGGGACATCATTTCTTCCTGTCCAGCCGGTCGTAAGCCGCCGCGTCGAAGCCGAAGACGACGTCGCGTCCGGAGAGCACCAGCGGCCGGCGCACCAGGTTCGGCTCCTCCAGCATCAGATCGATGGCCTTGCTCCTGGTCAGCTTCGCCGCGTCGAGGCCGCGCGCCCTGAAGGCGGGGCTGCGCACGCTGATGACGTTCTCCAGTCCGTGCTCATCGATCAGCTGCGAGAGCAGCTCGCGCGTGGGGCGCTCCCTGGCCAGGTCGTGCTTCTCCAGTTCGAATCCTTTGTCGGTGAGGTAGGCGACCGCCTTCCGGCAGCTCGTTCACGTCGGCTTGAGCCAGACAGTCAGTTTCCTGGTCATTTCTTGCGCGTCCACCAATCGTTGGATTTCGGGCCGGCGTTCTGCGCGGCGAGGAGCTGCCTGGGAGCCAGCTGGGCCAGCATTTCCTGCACGTCCGGCGTGCAGCTGCCGCCGCAATGTCCGGTCGTCGCCGTCGTGCGCTGCGCAACCTGCGACAGGGTATACGCCCCTTCGCGGATGGCCCGCTCGATGGTCCGGTATTTGATGTTGTTGCAGCGGCAAACGGTCTTCAGACCGCGAATCGCCGGATGCAGCTCCTCGGATCCATCCATTCCGGCCGAGGCTAACACATTCATCCGCAAGGGCCTTCCCGGCTCCCCCATCCTACTGGTCGGTGAAGCCCCAGCAGTGGCAGGCGTCCCCCGCGGCGCGGCAGCGGTGCCGCGGCTTGTGATGGCGCGCGGTGTGGCCGCAGGTGGTGCAGGGGTCGTCGAGATGCTCGGACTCGCAGCCGCAGATCTGCAGCGGGTCGGGGTGGGGATACTTGTCGCAGACGTAGCGCACCGGGTGGCCGGACTCGCCATGGCCGCAGCGGGCGCAGGCGGCTTCGCCGGCCTGGGGGGCGGTGGTGGGGGGTGCGCCGCCTTTCGGCGGGCGGGGGGCGGGGGCGGGCACGCCCGGCTTGCCCATCTGCGGGCGGGGCCGTTGCGCGGGCACCTCGGCCGCGGAGAGAGGCATGCGCAGCCGGGGGAGCTTGCGGGAGAGGGAGAACCCGCCGCTCGCCGCGCGCGGCTTGCCAAACGACGGTTTTCGCATTGCGGGATGGTAGCCGATTCCGTACAATCCGCCGCGCGCCGCGAGCGGAATTTTGTCGCGCTCGCGGCGTTAGGGTTCGCGTATCACGGGGCCATAGCTCAGTTTGGGAGAGCGCCTGAATGGCATTCAGGAGGTCGTCGGTTCGATCCCGATTGGCTCCACCAACCAGATCAATTACTTACGCCGATCCGAGAGGGTCGGCGTTGCTGTTTTGGGCAGTTTGACAGCAATTCTGACAGCAACCCGGAACCGCAGCCGCATTTCCCGACGCCTTACGGCCTCTCATCGACTACTCGGTGCTCGCCCGGTGCAGCGGTTGCCATGGCTATGCTACGGCGACCGACATCGTTCCCGCTCCGGTCTGACTTGTGTGTGCTGCGATGCGACAGCGCGAGGAGCCGGAACGCCTGCCGTGAACACGGGCCGTGCACGCAAAGCACGTGCAGCCGCATGAAGGTCGCGCCGAGTCCCGGTGCTACGACCAAGCAGCGTGCGACGGTCGAATTCTCCAAGGGGGTGGAGGTAGGAGCCTCCTGGTAGCGCTGCCGGTCACAGCCGGCTTTAAAAAAAATATAAAACTTGGACCGTGGTGGGCGAGCACGCAGCGGAGGCAATCACTTGTCTTCGTCGCTGCTGAACCTTCCACCGCCAGCGCGTTGGCTTGCCGTGGAGGGGCGTCCGGTCAACGCCGCACGTTCACCGGAGCAACCGGAGGACCAGATTGAGCGCTGCGGTGACCGCCTCTGCGTGATCTTTCGCCATCCCGCCGATGTACCACTGCTTCCCGTCGCGATCGACGAAGAACATCATTCCACCGGCCCCGCCGCTGTCTCCCGTCTCAAATCTGCCGCCGCGGTAGCGCACCAGAGCGTTCCTGAGCCGTACCTTCAGTTCGCGCACATCCTCCATCGCACGGAAGCGTAGCGGTCTGACGCTTACAAGAGTCTGTTTCTACGCGCTGTGGTGGTAGGTAGCGCGGGTCAAGACTTGCCTGGTTAGCGCGACCACGCACGGTAGATGAGACCTCATTCAGCGCCGGTCAAATCACAGCGTGCATATCCGTTCCCTCTCGCTTCTGGAACGAAGCCAAGCGGCAGGGTGCACGGTCGCTCCCGGCCGCCTCGTGGGGAAGGCTTGGCGACGTTGCTCCCTGACGTGTCGGCGTCAGGGAGCAAGCAATGGTTCGTTGGCCTCATTCATCTCCGGTGAGGCGCTAAGGCAGAGGCGGGGACATCTGATCGCCGAGTGAATGAGCGCCGAAGAACGCGTTCACGAAGCGGACGAACTTCGTGATCGCGCCGCCGTCGTGATCGCGCGTGGCAGCGGAGGCCGGCGCGGCAACCGGTGAGAGCAGCAGAACAGCCAGAAAGAGCGATGACGCGAGCTTCTTCATGTGTGACCCTCCGAATCGGCGGGTCACTCTCGATCGAAGTCTACTCGGTCATCACATCGGCTCCAGCGGGACAGGCGGAATGAAGCGAACCGGCGGTCTCTCCGAAATCTGTTCGACATACGACCGCACGGCTGAGACGAGATCCACTCCAGCCGGCCCGGTCAGCCACGCTCGCGCCGCGGCTTCGCGGAGATATTGAAGTGCCTCAGCGGTCAGAAGTCGACGGCGGCTGGGCTGACGCCGGTCAAGCGCGATGGCAATGGTGGCGAGTTCCTGACACAGCGCGAGTGCTTCGTAGCCGCTCTCAAGCGCGGTAAACGACTGAACGACGGTTAACCCGACGCGGATTCGCTCCGCTTGCATGCCTATCTGTTCGAACTCGAGCATCGATGCCTGGCCATGTGCAACCGCCATCTCGTGATCGTTCTCGGACTGGCAGATTTGAGCCGTGAGCCATAAGTCGCGAGCGATATTCAGGCCTCGGCCGTAGTGTCGGTCGATCTCTTCCACCTTGCGGATGATGGAGGCAGCCTCTTTTAGATTGCCGATGTCATGAGCTGACCACGCGAGGTTTCGCAGCGCGTCGTTATGATTTACGACGTCGGTCTCGGGCGTCTCCGCAGCGACCGCTCGGAAGATCGCGTAGGCCTCAGCCGCACGTCCACATCGCCAAAGGAGCATTCCTCGGGTCGTTCGGGCGCGGCGAAATCGATCGGCATTGCGTCGTTCGAAGACAGCCTCGGCGCGGTCCAGCAACGCGAACGCTTCGTCGGGTTCCCACACGTCCGGGTCCGCGGCGATGAGTGCTCGACTGAGAAGCATCATTGCGCGTGCAAACTCAACATCGCTAGTCCGCTCCGCAGCTTCATCCGCGCGCGCCAACGCCACACGCAGAGTCGAAAACTCACCCACCTCGCGGAGGAGGGCCGCATGCGTTTTCCACACCTCGAACCGTAGGTCATTCGTCGCCTGCGCATCGACCGATAGGGCATCGACGATCACAGTTGCTGCGGCCGACGCACATGCGGCGATCCGGCCGTCGTGTGTTCGCGCGTCGATCGCGATGGCGAGCAGGCAGCGTGCGATCTCGGCGTGGTGATACTCGGGATCAGTGGCGATAGACTCCCAGCGGTGCGGCGGCTCCGCCAGAATCGATCCGATCAACGCCGCGATGTCGTCGAGAGCATCGCCGATCTCGTGTAGACCAACCAGCTTCACGCGCCGAACGAGATCGACGACCTTCGTGCATCGCTCGCACGAAGCGACGTGCTCCCGTGCTGCGTCGCTGCCGTAGCCTTCAGCGACTGCGGCCAGCACATCCGGGGTCAGGCATCGCACATCGTCACCGCCGCTTCTTCCCATGCTTGCCCTCCGCCTGCTCTTCACGGATCGCCCGAACCGCCTCCCGCACGGCCGCTAGAGTCGCCGCCGGGAGCGACAGGATGTCGTCGAGCAATTCACGCTGCTCTACCGAGAGCTGCCGCACGCGTATGGAGCGTGGCACCGGCTGACGGACCTTCAGCCCAAGCTCTTCAATCGACGCCCTCAAGATGCGGGAGAAGTGCGCGGCATTCTGTTTCGTCACCTCTCGCGTGGTGCCGTTCTCGATCTTGCGAATGGTGTTGACGTGCACGCGGGCGCGTTCGGCGACTTGCGCCTGGGTGAGACCGCGGCGAACCCGCGTGGCACGAAACGCCGAGGTCATGCGCGAACCGTGGGCGGATGACACTGTGGCTGACGATAGCATGCCGTGACCCGAGCGAATGGTAGATGGATTGCCGGGTGGCTGCAACTATTTCCGCCCGGCATTAACTGCGGCTCACCGCCACCAACATTGCAATACTGATGGCGGTACTGCTAGACTGCGCCGCGGTAGAAAACAGCAGGGCGTGCAAGCGGCGGCGGACGGTCGAAATCGTCGAGTTCCCACCCGGCCGACACCGAGTGGGAACCCGAGCCGGACGCTCGTCGGTCGTGAGAGTGACCCGCCATCGTCAGTTTACGGAGCAACGCCGACGGTTCCGTTCGCAATTCTACGCGGAACGTTCGGGAAAAAGAGGTTCGCGCCTCGCCGCCCCGCTTGCCGTCTGCTGCGCGCCCCAAGTGCCACTATCCGATGATCCCCCAGTGACGAAGCAGGAAGGGATGATCCATGACTACCTCGACTTCAAAACGTCGCGGCAGTTCCCGCCGTAGTGAGGCCACCCAATTAAGAAGATTTCTCAAGGCAAACGGTCTCAAATCGGCCCAGGTGGAAAGAGAAGTACCTATATCGCGTCAGACCATGACAAGAATCAAACGGGGCGGTGATCTGCGTCTCAGCACCATGCGCCGCATCCTGAGCGGCGTTCGTCGCGTCGCAGGACGGGCCGTTGAAATGAACGAGATTTTCGACCTCGATCCCAAAGACGAATGAAGTCCAGCGACGTGTGCGACTTAGATGTCTGCCGAACGGAAATGCCGCATATTCGTGTCGTAGACAGCCGGGAATTCCGTCTCTATATTGACCGCGGGCTCTGGTCAGGGCTGACACTGTGCCGAGCGGGACAACTCGACGCACGGGTAACACGCCGCGACCGATACTCTACAAACGCCTCTACGACCACACAGCTGGCTCTCACCTTAAACGCGCGCCCTTTAAGAGTCGGCCTGGACCGAGCCCACCATTCCTGTCGTTGGGTCTCCCGCATCAACGAAATGCCGCATATTCGCGTCGTAGACACACCTACCTGTTGCTTACTAATATACGTGCTGCGATCAGGAAGTCGGGCGGTGGCAGGTTGCTTTTCATCCACTTTTGTGCAGCGAACGTCGCCCGGCGCATCGAGATACTGAACGACAGGAAAGAGGCTATACCATGAAAAGGAACATCGTAGTCGCGGCCGCACTCTTATCTCTTCTCACCCTTGTGCCCAGCGCGTTCGCCATGCCGTCAAGTGGTCCGTTGATCAATACGGGTAACGACCCGTGCGATGGGACCAGCACGCCCGACGAATGCATGGCGACCGTAAGCGGGAACTACGCCACATGTCGAGCTTACCCTTCAGACGGCGGTACCTGCATCGCAGTCGTCATCACATATAGAAACAATCCGGACGGCACAGTACGGCAGGTGAAAGCGTGCGCTCATGTCCCCTATTCCGCCGGCTGTCAGTGCGATACCGTGACGCTGAAGACGAAGGGTGAGTGTAGCTACATGACGAATACCGGCAGGGGATGAAGTTGGCTACTGGATTGATCGGACATGAGGCTACGTCTAATAGTTGCCGCGGTC
>DASYMJ010000302.1:0-12116 GCA_036009105.1 Thermoanaerobaculia bacterium
TCCCCCTCCCCAGATGGCCATCCAATTTGGATAGCACACGACCACCCCAACCTCTTTCCTGCACCGTGCCATCCGTCCTCGTAACTGCCTCATCTCTCAAACCTGTCTTGTTCCGTCCCCGGCTAATTTGGACAGCACTGATCGCTGATCGCTGATCGCTGATCGCCAAATCAGGAGGCGCCAATGCTCGACCGTCGCACAAAGAACAACATAGGCTTTCTCTCCCGCTTCGCCAGCGCGGCCACGGAGTGGACCGGCTCGACCATGGCCTTCGTCGCCGCGGTGCTGCTCATCGTGATCTGGGGCGTCACCGGGCCGATCTTTCACTATTCGAATACCTGGCAACTGGTGATCAACACCGGCACGACCATCATCACCTTCCTCATGGTCTTCCTGATCCAGCGCGCGCAGAACAAGGACGCGATGGCGGTGCAGCTGAAGCTGAGCGAGATCGTCGCCGCGCTGGAAGGGGCGAGCAACAAGCTGATCTCGGTGGAAGACCTCTCCGAGGATGAGCTGAAGGTGCTGCACATCCACTACAAGCGGCTGGCGGAGATGGCCAAGCGCGACTCGAGCGTCACCGAGTCGCATTCCGTCGACGAAGCGGATGCGCGGCATGCGTTCAAGGAAGACCGGCGGAAGAAGAAGCGCGGCTAGGAGCTGACCAGCTCCGCGAACTTCTTCAGGTCGATGTTGCCACCGCTGATCACGGCCACGATCGGCCCCTCCCCCGCCCTCCCCGACAGCGCCGCCGCCACCCCCAGCGCCCCCGCCCCTTCCGCGATCACGCGGGCCTTCTCCGCCACCACCCGCATGGCGGCGCGCACTTCCTCCAGCGTCACCACGATCGAGCCGTCCACCACGCCCTGCATCCGCTCCCACATCCGGGGGAAGATGCTCTTGCCCCCGGCGCCATCCACGAACGAGGCCTGCCAGCCAGCGAACTCCTGCGGCGCGCCGGCATCGAACGAGCGCGCGCCGGGCGCCGCGGTCTCCGGCTCCGCGCCGAGGATGCGCACGTGCGGGGCGAGGGGACGGATGCCGCTGCCGATGCCGGAGATGAGGCCGCCGCCGCCGATCGCGGCCACGACGGTCTTCACGTGGGGCAGGTCTTCCAGGATCTCCAGGCCGAGGGTGGCGTTGCCGGCGATGAAATCGGCGTCGTCGAAAGGGTGGATGAACGTGCCGTCCACGCCGGGGAACTCGCGCGCTTCCATCGCCTTCCAGCAGGCGTCGAACGGCGCCTTGACCAGCTTTGCGCCGAGGGCGCGCATCCGCTCGACCTTGGTGTCGGGGGCCGTCTCGATCACCACCACCGTGCACGGCACGCCCGCCTCGCGCGCGGCGTAGGCCACGCCCTGGCCGGCGTTGCCGGCACTGATGGTCCAGACGCCTTTGCTGCGCTGCTCCGGGGCGAGCAGCGCCACGGCGTTCGCCGCGCCGCGCAGTTTGAACGCGTTGATGGGCTGCAGGTTCTCCAGCTTGAGCCAGATCTCCGGCGCGTCGCCCAAGCCGTGGCGGAGGCGGACCAGCGGCGTGCGGGTGATGACGTTGCGGATGCGCTCGCGCGCGGCGCGGATCTCGTCGATGGTGACCGGGCGGACGGGCGGAGCGGCGACAGGCATGGAGCGGGATTGTAGTCCCGGTACGCAACCTGCTACTGCCGGGCTCGCATGAGCGAAGGCATGGACCCGCCGTGGTCGACCACGTTCCATCTGACCGTCTCGCCGCTGGAGATCATCCTCCGCGGCTCGGTCATCTATCTGGTCCTCTTCTTCCTCCTCGTCAAGTTCAAACGTCCCGCCGGCGGCCTCGGCGTCGGCGACCTGCTGCTGCTCGTGCTCATCGCTGACGCGGCGCAGAACGCGATGTCCGCCGATTACAAGTCGCTGCCGGACGGACTGATCCTCATCGCCACGCTCCTCTTCTGGAACATCTTCATCGACTGGCTGGCCGTCCGCTGGCAGTGGCTCAACAGGAAGCTGCATCCCGAGCCGATGCCGCTGGTGCGCGAGGCGGAGATGATCCGGGAGAACATGCGCAAGGCGTGGGTGACGCCGGAGGAGCTGCTGGGCCGGGTGCGGGAGCACGGCATGGAAGATGTGAGCGACGTGAAAGCCGCCTACATGGAAGGCGACGGCAAGATCAGCATCATCGGCTTCGATCCGAGCACGAAGGACGGGGACGATGACGACGACGAGCGGCCCGGAGTGTAGGAGCAGTTGCTGGTTGCTGGTTGCTTGCGCCTTTGAGTGTCTACCAGCAACCAGTAACCAGCAACCAGCAACTGCTCTCCGGCACGCCTCCTGCTCCATCCGGGCGCATGAATACAGCAACCGAAACCCACCACAACGTCTCGGAACCGGAGCGCTGGCTGTCCGTCGTCGCGGGGAGCGCGATCGCGGCCTATGGCCTGACCCGCCGCTCGCTCAGCGGCCTCGTCCTGGCCAGCCTGGGCGGCGCGCTCGTGTGGCGCGGCGCGAGCGGCCATTGCGCGTTCTACGAAGCGATGGGGGTCTCCACTCGCGGCGAGACGGAGGATGACGGCCGCGCGGTGAGCGTGCCGTACGGCCGCGGCATCCGGGTGGAGAAGAGCGTCACCATCGATGCGAAGCCGGAACAGCTCTACATCTTCTGGCACGACTTCACCAACCTCCCCCGCTTCATGGACCACCTCGAGTCGGTGGAGATGACGGGCGGCGGCCGCTCGCACTGGAAGACGAAAGGGCCGGCCGGCACGAAGGCGGAGTGGGATGCGGAGATCATCAACGACGTGCCGTTCGAGCTGATCGGCTGGCGCTCGGTGGAAGGCTCGCAGGTGGACAACGCCGGGTCGGTGCACTTCACGCCGGCGGCCGGCGGACGCGGCACGACGGTCCGCGTCCTGCTCCGTTACGACCCGCCGGCCGGCCTCTTCGGCGCGGCGGTGGCGCGCGTCTTCGGCGAAGACCCGGAGCTGCAGGTGCAGGAAGACCTCCGCCGCCTCAAGCAGATCCTGGAGACCGGCGAGACGCCCACCATCGAGGGGCAGCCGACGGGGAGAAAGGCATGAAGGCGGTCTGCTGGTGGGGCAAGGGGCAGGTCCGGGTCGTCGACGTTCCCGATCCGAAGATCCTCAATCCGCGCGACGCCATCGTGCGCGTGACGCTCACCGCCATCTGCGGCTCCGATCTCCATCTCTACGACGGCTACGTCCCCACCATGATGAAAGGCGACATCCTGGGGCACGAGTTCATGGGGGAGGTGGTCGAGGTAGGCAGCGAGGTCAAGAACCTCCGCGCCGGCGACCGGGTCATCGTGCCGTTCCCCATCGCCTGCGGGCGCTGCTTCTTCTGCAAAGAGAAGATGTGGGCCGCCTGCGACAACACGAACCCGAACGCCTGGATGGTGGAGGCGCTGATGGGCTTCTCCGGCGCCGGCATGTACGGCTACTCGCACATGTACGGCGGCTACGCCGGCGGCCAGGCGCAGTACGTCCGCGTGCCGTTCGCCGACGTGAACCCGGCCAAGATTCCGAACGGCATCCCCGATGAGAAGGCGCTCTTCCTCACCGACATCCTCCCCACCGGCTACATGGCGGCGGAGAACTGCGGCATCCAGCCGGGTGATACGGTGGCGGTGTGGGGCTGCGGCCCGGTCGGCCTCTTCTCCATCCTCAGCGCCTGGATGCTCGGCGCCGCGCGTGTGATCGCCATCGACCGCGTGCCGGAGCGCTTGCGCCTGGCCCAACGCGACGGCCGCACGGAGATCGTGAACTACGAGGAGGCCGGCGACGTCTTCGCGGCGCTCAAGGAGCTGACCGGCGGACGGGGCCCGGACCGCTGCATCGACGCGGTCGGCATGGAAGGCCACGGCCACACCGCCGATGCGGTGCTCGACCGCGTGAAGCAGGCCATGAAGCTGACCTTCGACCGGGCGCACTCGCTGCGCCAGGCCATTCACTGCTGCCGCAAAGGCGGGACGGTGTCGATCCCCGGCGTCTACGCGGGTTTCATCGACAAGGTGCCGTTCGGCACCGCGTTCGGCAAAGGGCTGACCCTGAAGATGGGGCAGACGCACGTGCACAACTACACGCGCATGCTGCTGGAGAAGATCGAGAGCGGCGTGCTCGATCCGTCCTACATCATCACCCACCGGGTGTCGCTCGACGAGGCGCCGGAGATGTACGAGACCTTCCGCAACAAGGAAGACGAGTGCATCAAGGTAGTGATGAAGCCCGCCGGGTGACGGCCGCGGCGTAGATCTTCAGGGTCTTGCGGTCCTGCAGGAACGCGGCGGCGCCGGTCGCGCCGGGCGGCAGCGGCACGGTCGCCTCGTTCACCGCGCCGGCCCGGGTGACCTGGCGGACGATCGCGTCGTTGACGATGGTCATGCCGCTGTTCTCGCCGCGCGTGACCTCCGTCTTCGCCCCATCCTGAAACGCGACGACGACCAGGTCGCGCCCGGCCGGCGACTCGGCGTGAACCACCGCGTTGCCGCCGCTCAGCGCAACCGTGACCTTCCCCTCCGGCTGGCGCATCGATTCCTCGGCGATGAGCTTGCGCAACGCATCGGCGTGCGAGCCGACCAGCTCCTTCGCGCCGCCGACCACGGCCTGCGGCGTGTATGCGCTGGTGAGGCCGAAGGCGCGCTGATACATCATCTGGCGGATGGTGTACTGCTTCGAGCTGAAAGGATCACGCCAGCCGAGGTGGTCCCAGTAGTCGACGTGGTAGGCGAGCGGCACGATGGCCTTGGCGTACGCCGGATCCCTGGCCAATTCGCGCAGCAACGCGTCCGCGGGCGGGCAGCTGGAGCAGCCCTGGGAGGTGAAGAGCTCTACGACCACCGGATGGCTGCCGAGCTTCACCGGCTGGGGCGCGTTGGCGCGGATGGCCACCGCCGCGACGGCGGCAAGTACGAGAACGGCGAGGGCGGCGGCGAGGCGGCGCATGGGAGCATTGTGTCATCCTGAGGCCCGCAGAGGCCGAAGGATCCCCCGGACGCTTGCCAGGAGATCCATTCGCCCTCTTCGCGCCTCAGGATGACAAGGTGGTCATTCCTCCGTCCGCGGGTTGAGCCGCGTCTCCGCCAGGTCCAGTTCCGAGAGCAGCGAGCGCAGCACCTCGTCCGACAGGCGCTGCTCGTTGCGCAGGCGCACGGCCGCCTGCCGCTCGGCGCGGAGCAAGGCGCGCGACACATCGACGTAGCGCTCCGCGTGCTCCAAGGCGGTCCCATGCTCGTCGCCGCTCTCCTCGTTCAGCGCGGCGAGGCGCCCGGTGTAGCGCTGCCGCAGATGGTCGTAGTGCTCGTCGAACACTCTCCCCGAGTCATGCAGCGATTCGAGATGCGCCAGCGCCTCCTGCACCACCAGCCGCCGCGCCTCCTGCTCCTCATGCTCCGGCTCCTCGGTGCCGGACAATCCGAGGCGGCGGATGAGCATGGGCAGGGTCAGCCCCTTGAAGACGAGCGAGAGGAAGATCGCGCCGAAGGAGAGGAAGATGATCATCGGCCGCTGGGGCAACGTCGCCGGCAGCGACATCGCCGCGGCGAGCGCGATCACCCCGCGCATGCTCGACCACCCGATGAGGAACATGCTTTTCGGCGGAAGCGGCTGTTCGTCCCGATGAAACAGCCGTCGCGCCAGGAACGGCCCGAGCGCCATCGCCGGGAAGACCCAGAACAGGCGCAGTCCGATCAGGAGGAAGCTGAAGATCAGGCTGTACAGCGCAAGCGAGGCGATGCTCGCCACGCCGCCGATGTCGCGCAGCACATGCCGCAGCTGCAATCCGATCAACACGAAGACCAGGCCGTTCAGGATAAAGTTGAGCGTGTTCCAGACGACGCCCGTCTCCAGCCGTATGCGCGGCGCGCGCGACTCGTCGGCGCGCCGGCTATGCAGCAGTCCGCACGCAACCACCGCCAGCACCCCCGAAGCGCGCAGCTCCTCGGCGATCAGATACGCCGCGAACGGCACGAGCACGGTCGTGGCGACGACGATCGGCGCGTCGTCGATCCAGCGTTCGATTCGATGGGCGAGGAAGCCGACGACCAGGCCGATGGCGACGCCGGCGATCGACACGTAGAGAAAGCGGCCGAGGCTTTCCGTCAGCGTGGGAACGCGTCCGCCGAGGAGCATGGTGAGGCCGAGCTGCAGGGCGAGCAGGCCCGTCGCGTCGTTGACCAGGCTCTCCCCTTCGATGATGTCCACGAGCTGCTTGCGCATCTTCATCCGCCGTGCGACGGAGGTGGCCGCAATGGCATCCGTCGGCGCGATCACGGCGCCGAGGAGAAAGCCGGTGCGCCAGTCGAAGCCGGGCAGGAAGGCCGGTGCCGCCACGGCGATGCCGAAGACGGTGAAGACGACCAGGCCGACGGCCAGGACGAGGATGCTCCACGCGTTGCGCTGCATGGTCGGCCACGAGGTATGCCACGCCGCGTGGTAGAGCAGCAGCGGCAGGAAGACGGAAAAGATGACGTCCGGCTCCAGCTCGATCTCCGGCAGCCCGGGGATCAGGCTGATGACGACGCCCGCCACCACCATCACGATGGGATACGGCACCCGCAACCGCCTCGCAACGACCGCGAAGATGACGACGAGGAGCAGCAGCTGGAGCAGGACGCCGGCTTCGCCGACTTGCATGCTGCAATCGTCGCACGTAGCGGCAAGTTGTTCGTTGCTGGTTGTTAGTCCGATGCGCCTTCGCGTACCCGGCAGCACATCAGACCAACAACCAGCAACCAGCAACTACGCCGCATAGCGCTCCACGATCGCCTCCGGCACCGCCTCCAGCTTCTTCATCCGCCCCGCCGTCTGCACGAGCGCGACGCCGGCCAGGATCACCACCATGGCCACGATGGAGAGCCAGGTCAGGCGCTCGTTCAGCACGAGCCAGCCGAGGATCACGGCCACCACCGGATTCACGTAGGCGTAGAGCGACATCTGCGTCATGCGGATGTGATGTAGGGCAAAGACATACGCGATGTAGGCAACGCAGCCGAACACCGTCAGGTACGCCAGCGCCCAGAAGGTGCGCGGCGTGACGTAGAAGCGGGAGGCTTCGCCGATGGCGAGACCCGCGGCGTCGACGATGATGCCGCCGGTCAGCGTCTGGATCGCGGCGCTGGTGACGAGCGGCACGTCCTTCACGTTGTACTTGCCGCGCGCGGTGCCGTACTGCCAGCCGAGGGAGCCGAGCTGGATGGCCAGGGCGCCGATGAGGAGCTTCGAGTCGAACTGGCCGGAGGAGCCGTTCGGCAGCATGAGCATCGCGACGCCGAGGAAGCCGACGGCCATGCCGATGCCGGCGCGGAGGTGGACGCGCTCGCCGTCGCGGCGGAACAGCTCGATGATTGCCGCCCAGAACGGCGCGGTGGCGACGAAGAGGGCGGCCATCCCGCTGGGCACCCACTGCTCGGCCCACACCACGGAGAGGTTGCCCACCCCGACCATGAGGAAGCCGATGAAGACGAGGTTGGCCAGCACGCGCCAGTCGCGCGGGATGCGCTCGCCGCGCAGGCGGGCGATGGCCAGCAGCAGCAGGCCGGCCACGGTGTAGCGGATGCCGGTGAGGAGCAGGGGCGGGATGGTCTCCACCGCGATGCGGATGAAGAGGTACGTGGTGCCCCAGACGACGCAGACGATGGCGAACGAGGTGAACGCAACGGCGCGCTCGTGTTTCATGACTCTTCTCCAAGGGTTCCGAGGACGATGCCGCCCATCTTTTCGCAGTGCGTCTGCATGACGATGGTGGTGCGCGTGGAAAGCGAGAGCGGCGGCGAGGTCAACTTGTTGACGAGGTCGTTGAGCATGGCGATGGAGCCGGTGCGGACTTTGATCAGATAGCAGTCCTCGCCGGCGACGGTGTGCACCTCGAGCACTTCGTCGTCGTTGATGAAGTCGCGGAAGCCTTTCGACTTCAGGCTGGCGTTGCCGCGCGCGGCGATGAACGCCGTGATGCCGCGGCCGACCGACTCGGGATGGACGACGACGGTCGTGCCGCGGATGACGCCCTGCTGCTCTAGCTTGGCGATGCGGTCGGCCACCGCCGGGCGGGAGAGGCCGACCTGCTCTGCAATTTGGGCGGCCGGGCTGCGGCCATCCTTCAGAAGCAGCCCGACGATGCGAAGGTCAAGATCATCGAGTGCGACGGCCATGCACTCAATGTAGTGTCGTATCGACGGAAAATCAAGTCACTCGCTTGCGAATCGTAGGCAAATCTACCGGGTAGCCACCGATAACGGCAGCAGGGGCGATACCGAACGGCGCACCCGGGCGATGGTGGCGACGATGCGGCTGGCGTGCGGGTACTCGAAGCGGGCGCGGCGTCCGGCGCTGCGCAGAAGGTCGCGCTGCAGGTACTCCACCTTGATGTTGCGCGCCGGGTCTTCAATGAGGCGCTTGAGGGAGGTGCGGCGGAGGACGATCTCGCGCAGCGGCAGTTCGGCGGAGCGGACGGCGAAGCGGATGGTCTCCCGGTCGTCGGAGCAGACCCGAGCCACACTCCCGCTCGGCAGCACGCTCACGATCTCGTCGGCGACATTCATCTCGTTCTTGGTATTCATCCGGCCCTCCCAGGTCACTGTCAGTCTGCTCTAATAGACGTCAGACGCGCTCCGAAGTTGCGCGAACTCTCGGTGAACGCCGCGTTAACTCATGTACGTCTCTTTCCCCCCACTCGTCGCCCGCGCCGAGGCCCGCCCCAACGAAACAGTGCTCGACGCCGCCCGCCGCGCCGGCGTGCCACTCGGCAATTCGTGCGGCGCCACGGGCATCTGCGCGCGCTGCCGCGTGCGGGTGGTGGGCGGGGCGGAGAACCTCTCGCCCCCAACGTCGATCGAGTTGCGGACGGCAGTGCAGCGCGGACTAACGGCGGACGAGCGCCTAGCCTGTCAGGCAGTGGTGCGGGGGGAGTGCGCGATTACGACGGTGTATTGGTAGGTACGTGCGGCGACGTCGCGGATCCCGGTGTGTAATTCTTGCGTCGTGGGGATGACCACACCCCTCCCGCGACTCGGACGTTGCGCATGCAGGAAACGGAAGTCACCGCGACACGACCGCCATTAGCTAGAACGCCGGGTTGGCAGGCGGGAGGTCACGAGTTGGAGTCCCATCGGCCCGCCAATCGAGACCGATGATGCGCCGCCTCTTCGCGGCTTCGGGTTGCCTAGACATTGGAGGCTGCAAAGCCATTCGCAGGGCGCCAATTTTCGCGAGCGGAATCTGCGCTGACCCGCGACCAATACCCGGAAGGTTTTTCGGTTTGGCGCGGATGTCCACGAAACCACGTGTCACAGAGCACTCATGCGAGCGCGCGAGGGCGAAAATTGTGGCGGGCCAGCATGGCGCGGATCGGAGCGCGAAAACAAGCGACGGGTCACGCCGGTTTGCACGGCGAAAGTGAGTCATCCCTAAACGAGCGAGCGAATGGCTTTCGTCAAACCTCGTCCGCATCAGCTTGACCGTGTTGCTTCCGATCTTGGCTCGTATCAGTTCTCCACGCAATTCCGCTTTGGAGGAGGGCAGCACGACAGTGAATGCAGAATGTTGGATTCTCGACGTAGTAACGAGACATTACACAACCCCAATGATCTTCAAGTCCCATGACTCGTCCAATCTCATGGCGGAGTACACGAGGAAGCGTTTTAGGCGTCAGCTTCGGAGTAGCTATGATGATCCTGCTCGCTCGCGTCTCAGCCACGACTTCGTAACCAAAGGATGTTTCAAGCCGGGCTGGTACCAGGAAAACCAACATCGACTGGACCTGCGGTCGCAGTTGGTTCATCCAGTTAAAGAAGTCATCGACCAATGCCGCTGCTGCATCGGTCATAGACGCATGATTCACCGACGTTACCGTCGTGGGCAAAGAGAATTCATTTTCGAGGACTGACAGTACCGCAGGCATGACTGTATCAGCCCCGTAGCTGACTAATAGTTCGACTGAACGCATTGTGGTGGCGGCTTTACGGTTACCACGCTGCATCACGCGTTTGCGATGCCGTGTGAACATGCGAAGAAACATCTTCCATCCAGCTGAAACGGTCGGGTAGACGGCCGAACTGGATACCTTGAATTTCTTCGAAGAGCGCCGTCGTAGCCGGCCCGACCTTTCCGTCGCCGATCCGGACCAGCCGGCCGTCGTCAAACAGAAGGTCGCTGATACCCACCACGGTCGCGGCGGTGCCGCATGCTAAAGCCTCGGTGATCACTCCCGACTGTGCCTCCTCGACGACCTGATCGATGTCGATGTCGGCTTCGGTCGCCGGAATCCCCAGATCCGAACCGAGGGTCAGGAGACTGGCGCGCGTCACTCCGGGGAGGATCGTGCCGTTCAGCCGCGGCGTGATCAATTCCCCATTCCGCACGAAGAAGATATTCATTCCGCCGAGCTCCTCGACACGCTGCCGGCGCGCGGCGTCGAGGAACAGCACTTGACTGCAGCCCCGCGCCTTCGCGTCGCGGATACTCTTGAGGGTCACGGCGTAGTTTGCGGCAGCCTTGATCGCGCCGGTTCCGCCTGACGCGGCGCGCGACATCGATTGTTCCACGAACACGCGGACGGCGCCCGTGCCTTCGTGCATCTCCTTGAAGTAAGCACCGGATGGGAGGGTGATGATGTAGAAAAGAAACTCGTTGGCGGCACGGACACCGAGAGAGGCCTCGGTCCCGATCATGGTGGGCCGCAGGTAGAGCGTTCCCGGCGGCTCGGGAATGAAAGGCCGCTCCAGATCCACCAGCATCCGCGAAGCCTCGAGGAACATCTCCGCCCCTATCGGCGGCATCCCCATGCGGATCGCCGATTTCTCGAACCGCAGCGCGTTCATCCCCGGACGGAAGAGCACCACCCGATCATTCGGCTGCCGGTAGGCCTTGAGACCCTCGAAGACCGCCTGCCCGTACTGAAAGACATTTGAGGCAGGATGCATCGAAAAGTTATGAAGCGCCTCTATTCGAGGCTCACCCCAACTGCCGTCGCGGTACTCGCAGACGAGGAAGTTGGGGGTACACTGCTTGCCGAACTCGATCTTGTCCGGCGACAGGGAGAAGGAGGGCATACCCTGTCCCGACAAGTTTCCGATCTTGATCACGTCTTAGTCATTCCTTGGTTAAAACTGCGTGATTAGCCTGTCTCTCCCAGTGATGATAGTCAATAGTATCCCAGGGAAGCATACCCTCCAACAACGGCTTTTTGCCTCTTTCGATCAGGCGATACTTTGGAATTTCAAGCGGAATCGGCGAATGACCTCGCAGGTCTTTCGGAGGAACAAACGCGAATTTGCTCTCCGCGAATTTTTCTAATCGTTTGAGCGGTACATCGTACTGGAGGAAAGGGGTTCCTCGGTAGAAGCGGGAGGCATACGCCTTGCCATCCGTCTCATCTTCCCCGCCTGCAAGTGCCGTTATTAGATAACAGCAATCGTCGCCAAAACCCCGCCAGTCAATATCCGCCAACTGAGAGAGATCTTGATGAATGAGGACAGCGTAACCGTGAGAAGATCTCAACTCATGAAATATATAATTCATGGTTTTCTCTAACTCGGGACGCAGCGCACTGTCGAGCATGACTTGGTTCAGAGCTTCATCAAAACAAAAAATTACGTTCCGAACCAGCGATCCGACGATGTCCAAACATACCTTGGAGAGATCGGCTTCATCCGGTCCCGGAGAAAACTCCGTGTAATACGCAGAACCTAGCCGCTCCTTATTGGCGCTTTTTCGTGCGGATTCATTGGCTTCGATTGCGTTGGCAAGGTCATGCCATGGCTTTGCGACTACTCTCGTATCCGTAGCCTGCTGTATGACTCCCGCGAAATCGAGCAACTCAGAATGTTCGCTCGGCCCTGGATCGCGAGGTCTGCCCTTTCTGCTCGTCGCCTTCTTGTAGTTAATAAAAACTACCGTAAAACGCCTCTTCACATACTGGGCAAGGAGATGGAACGCTATGATCGATTTTCCCTTCCCGGGCGCACCGAGGATTGCCGTGGCACGTTGCGGTATCTGAAACGGTGGCTCGGAGTTGGGGGTCGGCGTCATACCCGCCCCACCTTCGAGCCACGCGATCGGAACACGCTCAGCTTCCTTCACCGGCGGGTCCTTCGATTCAAGGTAGTCAATCCATATCTTGTAAGGGCTGCCA
>DASYMJ010000303.1:0-15057 GCA_036009105.1 Thermoanaerobaculia bacterium
CAGCGCGTCGCCGACGAGCGCGATCAGCGGGATCAGCACGAGCGCGGAGATGAGGCTGCCGGACACCATGATGGCGGACTGGTGGTAGCCGAGGATGTAGCCGACGGCGACCAGCGCCGGCGCGATCTCGAGCGCCAGCTCCGCCTTCGGCAGCACCGGCAGTTGCATCACCAGCGTGGAGGAGGTGAGGACGAACGCGCCGAGGGCGAGCTTGACGAGGGCGCCGGTGGCGAGGCCGATGAAGATCCAGCGAGCGCCCGCCGAGGCGGCCGTGGTCGCGCGCAGCACCTCGGCGCAGGCGGTGCCTTCCGGATAGGGCAGCTCGTCGGCGGAGCGGACGATGAGCAAGCGGCGCAGCGGAATCATCGCCGCGATGCCGAGGCAGCCGCCGAGAAGGGCCAGGATCGCCACCTGCCAGAGCGGCGGCGCCATGCCCCACAGGAAGAGCGCGGGGATGGTGAAGATGGTGCCGGTGGCGAGCGAGGAGCTGGCCGAGCCGATGGTCTGGGAGAGGTTCGCCTCGAGGATGACGTCCTGCCGGCTGCGGAACAGTTTGAAGACGGCCACGGTGAGGACGGCGATGGGGATGGAGGTGGAGACGGTCAGCCCCACGTGCAGGCCGAGGTAGGCGTTGGCGGCGCCGAAGAGGGCGCCGAAGACGATGCCCGCGGCCACGGCGCGGAAGGTGAATTCGGCCAGGTTGCTACGGCTGTCGATTCGCTCCATGGCTGACGATGGTACCTTTGATCACTTCCTCGCCGGCGCCGAAGATCAGCGCCTCCAGCAGGTGCTCTTCGTCCACTTCCGCGATGCTGCGCGCATCGAGATCGATGCTCACGAAGTCGGCCAGCCGGCCTTTCCTGATCTCGCCCGCGTTGACGCCGAGGGACCGAGCGCCGTTGATGGTGGCGGCTTCCAGCAGCGGCAGCGCGCCGCGGAAGACGCCGCGCGTTTCGCTCTCCAGGCGCTGCGCGTATTCGAGCCAGCGCATCTCCTCCAGCATGGAGATGCGCGCGTTGGAGTCGGTGCCGAGGGAGGGGTGTCTCAGCGCGGAGAGGTCGGGGATGCCGTCGCCGAGGTTCGCCTCGGTCAGCGGTGTGATGCAGACCATGCCGCCGCGGTCGAGGAAGCGCTGCATCTCCTCCGGCTCGCTGTGCGTGGCGTGGACGGCGGTGAAGCCCTCGCACGACGGCAGCCGCGTGTTGATCAGATGGAGCGGTGTGGCGCCGTACGCGGCGCGGCACTCCTCGATCTCCCGACGCTGCTCCTCCACGTGCATGTGCATGACCAGGCCGCGCCTGCGCGCCTCTTCGTATAGCGGCGCGAGGTCATCCGGCGGCACGCCGCGGATGCTGTGCGCCGCGACGCCGAGACTCGCGCTGCCGAGCCGGTCGGCCTGCCGCCAGAAGTCGTCGAGGGAGGGGGTGGCGAAGCGCTGCTGCGCGGCGGAGAGCGGCCGGTCGATGCCGCCGGTCTTGTAGTAGGTGAGGAGCAGGACGATGCGGATGCCGGCGTCTTTCGCGGCGCGCAGCACGACCTCGTCGAAGGCGTGATCGCGGCCTTGCGGCGAATGGTGGAGGTAGTGGAACTCGCCGACGGTGGTGATGCCGGCGGCGAGCATCTCCGCGAAGGTGGCGTGGACGGCGTCGTAGAAGCGCTGTTCATCGAGCTGCTGCACCAGGCCGTACATCGCCTCCCGCCAGCTCCAGAACGAGCCGGCGCCTTGGGGGAACGTCTCGCCGCGGCCGCGCAGCGCGCGCTGGAAGGCGTGGGAGTGCGCGCTGATGAAGCCGGGCAGCAGCGCCTGGCGTTCCAGCCTTTGCGCTTCGCCGCCCAGCGCGCCCACATCCTGGATGAGGCCCTCTTCGACGGCCACCTGCACGCCGCGCTCGAAGCGCTCGCCGGTCCAGGTCAGGTCCGCTTCCAGGATCACGCGCAGAACCTCGCGATGAGCTCGCGCAGGATGCCGCCGGCGCGGTGGAGCTCCTCCTTCGACGTGAACTCGTTCGCCTTGTGCGCCACTTCGATGGCGCCGGGGCCGAAGAGCAGGCACTCCATGCCCAGCGTCTGCAGCCAGCCTGCATCGCTGGCGAAGGAGACGGACTCCATGCCCTTCGCCGCATGGGGCAGGACGGCTTGATAGAGGGCCGAGTCGCGGGAGGTGAGGAGGGGCGGGGTGTTGCTCAGCACTTCGATGCTCGTTTCTCCGATGACGCTGTGCACGCGCGCCAGCATCTCGTCCGCCGACATGCCGGGCAGAAGGCGGATGCCGAGCTCGATCTCGCAGCGGTCGGGGACGATGTTCACCGCCGTGCCGCCGCGGATGGTAGCGATGTTCAGCGGAACGTAAGGCGCGTCGGCGAAGAGCTCCTGATGCTCGGTGGGCTCCGCTTCCAAAGCGCGGCGCAGTGACACCAGCCCGTCCAGCACCGGCCGCGCCTTCTCGATGGCGTTGTCGCCCAGGTGCGGGTAGCCGCTGTGCGCGGACTTGCCGGTCGTCGCAACGCGCAATTTCAAGTGACCCTTGTGCGCGCGCACCGGCCGGAACGACGTCGGTTCGCCGATGATGCAGTACTTCGGCAGCGGGCCCTGGTACGTCTCGGCGAACTGCTTCGCGCCGAGGGTGCCCACTTCCTCGTCGTAGGTGAAGAGCAGGTAGAGCGGTCTGCGCAAGTTCGAGCTGGCCAGCGCCGCATTCATGGCCACGGCGAGGAAGCCCTTCATGTCCGCCGCCCCCCGCCCCACGTAGCGGTCCTCATGCTCGGTCAGCGTGAAGGGATCGCTCTCCCAGTTCGTCTCGCCAGCGGGCACGGCGTCCATGTGGCCGGAGAGGATCAGGCCGCCGTCGGCGTCCGGCCCGAAGCGGATCAGGAGGTTGGTCTTGTCGCCGGCGCGGAGGTACTCGGTCGCGGGCGCGCCGAGGTAGTCGGCGATGAAGTCGGCGATGGGGAGGTTGCTGACCGCGCTGGTGGAATCGATGGCGACGAGGCGGCGCAGCAGGTCGGCGTCGGTCAACGGCATGCGCCCGTCAAGGTATCACTCCGACACGTGCGCGGCGCGGTCGTAGTAGCGCGGCAGGTGGATGCGGAAGGTCGAGCCGCGGCCCTGCTCCGATTCCACGTCGATCGTCCCGCGGTGCAGCTCGACGAAGTTCCTGGTCAACGACAGCCCCAGGCCGGTGCCGCCGCGCTGGGGGCGTCCGCCGACCTGGTAGAACTGGTCGAAGATGCGCAGGCGGTCGCCCTCCGCGATGCCGATCCCGCTGTCCGCCACCTCGATGCGCACCGCCTCGCAGGCCAGCGGCGAATCCCGCTCCGCCACCGTCCCCACGTTCAGCTGCACCGAGCCGTTCTCGTGCGAGAACTTCACCGCGTTGGAGAGCAGGTTGAGCAGGATCTGCTTCACCCGCGACTCGTCGAGGAAGACGTCCGTCACCTCCGGATCGATGCGCGTCACGATGGTCACCCCGCGCTCCGCGGCCATCCCTTTGATCACCCGGTCGACCGCGGCCACGGTCTCCGCCAGCTCGAAGCGCTGCGGCTGGATCTCCAGCTTGCCGGCCTCGATCTTGGCCAGATCGAGGATCTCGTTGATCAGCTCGAGGAGGTGACTGCCCGCGGTCTTGATGTTGTCCAGGAACTTGTAGAGGCGCGCCGGCAGCAGCTCGCGCGAGGTCTCCAGCAGGATGGCCGAGAAGCCGATGATGGCGTTCAGCGGCGTGCGCAGCTCATGGGACATGCTGGCCAGGAACTGGTTCTTGGAGCGGTCGGCGGCGATGAGGCGGAGGTTGGTCTCGCGCAGCTCGTTCGTCCGCTCCGCCACCCGGTGCTCCAGGGCGATGTTCAGCGCGCCGAGGTCGTTGTAGAGGTGCGCGTTCTCGATGGCGGCCGCGGCCTGGTTGGCGATGGCCGTCATCAGCATCACATCGCCCTGGGTGAAGGCGTGCTTCTCGAAGCTCTGCACGGAGATCACCCCGATGACGTGGTCGCGCACCGTCATCGGCACGCCGAGCCAGGCCTGGCTGGCCACGCCGTCGTCATGCGCGTTGATGCCGAGGCGGCGCTCGTCCTGCACGCTGCCGATGAGCAGCGGGCGGGCGTTGGTCATCACCCACCAGTTCAGCCCTCCGCCCTGGGGCAGGCGCGCCTTCTGCTCGACCGCGCCGCGCACGACGTTCAGCTCGAAGGAGAGCTCGTTCGTGGAGGCGTCGTGCAGGGCGATGCTGAAGACCGGTGCGTCCATCACGGCGCGGCATTCTTCGTAGATGCGCCCGAGCAGCTCGTCGATGGAGCAGTCGACGGAGATCGTCTTGCCGATGTTGGTGAGAGAGGTGAGGCGCTGGATGAGCTGCTCCCGGTCGCCCCTGATCTGGGCCAGCTTTCTCCCCACCAGGTTGGCGATGACGATGGTGAAGGCCGAGGCGAGGATGCCGCCCCAGCCGATGGAGCCGTAGGCGAAGGTGGTGAGGATGGCGTAGGGGATGGTGACCAGGTAGATGGAGGTGTCGACCGCCGCCGTCTTGAACGTGGTGCCCCACGAGTAGCCGTACGCCCGCTCCACCCGCGCGACGATGAGGTTGTTGGTAACGATGAGGAGGATGCCGCACACGGCGATCCTGGCCGCCGCGCCGGCGCTCGCCTGCAGTTGCGGAATGGAGCCGCCGAGCGCCTCGTACACGCGCGTGGCGAGGATGAGCGGGACGCCGTACGTGGCGAAGAGAGCGAACGTGCGGGCCGACTCCAGCGGCGCGTCCTTGCGGTTGCCGTTGACGATGCGCTGGATGGCCGCCGCGCTGACCGCGATCCACGCGCTCATGACCATCCCCAGCAGCGGGAACATGGCGATGTAAGCCGTCACCGCCAGCGAGACGAAGATCTCCTCGGTCAAGTTGAATTTGAGGTGGGCCAGCGTCAGTGCGAGGAGGGAGAAGAGGGCGATGAGGATCACCGCGCCGGCGCCGAGCGCGCCGATGATGGCCGCCGGCTCGCCGCGCCGCACGAGCGTCACGGCCAGCAGGACCACCGCCCCCGCCACCCCATGCTGCAGGTAGACGCCGAACACCTTCCGCCGCGAGGACGGATCGTGCTCGGCAGCAACGAGCGCCATGAAAGCCTCCGATCGGGTGAGGGGGAGATGGTAGCACCGGCAACGTAGGGCCGGCTCTCCAGCCGGCCCAATCGCGGCATACCGGATCCGCCATGTTATGGGCCGGCTGGAGAGCCGGCCCTGCGTGCGCATTTCGGAATATGCACTGACTACTTATTTGCTATCATGCGCCGTCGTCTACAATCCCTTCGAGACCTCGGAAGCCCATGAACCGACTTTTTCTCGCTTCGGCCGTTGTCCTGTTGATCGCCGCCGCGCCGCAAGCGCGCGCCGCGAAGTCCTCGCAATGCGGCCCCAAGCCGCCCGAGTCGCTCATGACGTCCCTCCTCCGCCAGGCGCCGGGACTGCGCTCCGAGGTGCTGGAGCTGGCCATGGACGCCACCGCGTGCGCCGAGGAGAAGGGGCTGGTGAAGCGGCGCGACCTGCTCACCGTCATCGACTACTCCCTCCCCTCCTCCCAGCCCCGCCTCTTCGTATTCGACCTCGCCGCCAGGCGCATCCTCTTCCGCGAGCTCGTGGCGCACGGCAAGAACAGCGGCGATGACCGGGCCCGCTTCTTCTCCAACAGCTCCGGCAGCCTGGCCACCAGCCTCGGCCTCTTCGTCACCGCCGACACCTACATCGGCAGCAACGGCTACTCGCTGCGCCTGAAGGGGCTGGAGGAAGGGATCAACGACATGGCGTGGGACCGCGCCATCGTGATGCACGGCGCTTCCTACGTCAGCCGAGCGGCCGTCAAAGCGCTCGGCCGCCTGGGGCGCAGCTGGGGGTGCCCGGCCGTGCGCAAGGAAGTGGCGCGCAGGATGATCGACACCCTGCGCGGCGGCAGCCCGATCTTCGCCTACTACCCGGACCAGAACTGGTTGAAGTCCTCGGAGTTCGTCGGCCGCTGAGCATGCGCTTCGCGTTGCTGGCACTCCTCTCCCTCTCCTGCGCCAGCGCGCACGTCTCCAACAGCGAGACCGAATGGCCCGCCTTCGCGAATGACGCGGGCGGCACGCACTACTCCTCGGCGGTGGACATCACGCGCGAGAACGTCACGCGCCTGCAGCCGGCGTGGACGTATCACACCGGCGCCCTCTCCCCGGTGACGGACCTCAACCGCAAGGCCGCTTTCGAGGCGACGCCGGTGATGGTGGACGGCACGCTCTACGTCATCACCCCGTTCAACAAGCTGATCGCCCTCGACCCGGCGACCGGCGCGGAGCGGTGGACGTACGACCCGCGCGTCGACCGCTCGTACTCGTACTCCGAGGTGACGTCGCGCGGGGTGAGCGTGTGGCGGAGGGGAGGGGAGACGAGCGTCTTCCTCGGCACGCTCGATGGGCGGCTGATCGCCGTCGATGGGAAGACGGGGCAACGGCGCTTCGAGATTGACTTGAAGCGCGACGTCGGCACCTTCTGGGCGCCGGATTACGCGGTGACTTCGCCGCCGGCGATCGTCGGCGACCTGGTCGTGGTCGGCTCCTCCATCGGCGACAACTCCAACGTCGACACCGGCCGCGGCGTCGTCCGCGCGTTCGACGCGCGCAGCGGCAAGCTGCGCTGGGCCTTCGATCCGCTGCTGCCGATGAGCGACGGCTCGCGCGCCGGCGCCGCCAACGCGTGGGCGCCGATCGCGGCGGATGTCGACCGCGGCCTGGTCTTCATCCCCACCTCCAGCCCCAGCCCCGACTACTTCGGCGGTCTGCGGCCGGGCGACGATCGCTACGCGAACTCGGTGGTCGCCGTCGCGGCGAAGAGCGGCAAAGTGATCTGGCACTTCCAGGTCGTGCATCACGATCTGTGGGACTACGACGTCGCCTCGCAGCCGACCCTGGTCGACTTCAAAGGCACGCCGGCCATCGCGATCACGACGAAGATGGGGCACCTCTTCCTCCTCGACCGGCGGACCGGCAAGCCGCTGCTGCCCATCGAAGAGCGCGCCGTGCCGAAGAGCGACATCGCGGGCGAGCTCGCATCGCCCACCCAGCCCTTCCCGCTGAACCCGGCGCTGGGGCAGGAAAAGCTCGAGGCGTGGGGCGTGACGGCGGAGGACAAGGAGTGGTGCGGCAAGCGGCTGGCGTCGCTGCGCTACGAAGGCGTCTTCACGCCGCCGAGCGTCGGCGGTACGCTCGTCTATCCGAGCAACGTCGGCGGCGTGAACTGGAGTGGCTCGTCCTACGACCCGACCCGCGGCCTGCTCATCGCGCCGGTGAACCGGCTGCCGGTGGCCATGCGCCTGATCCCGCGCGCGGACTACGACAGCGAGCTGACCAAAGGCGAAGACAACCGGATGAAGGGCGAGTTCGCGCGGCAGCGCGGCACACCGTTCGGGATGTATCGCGAGACGTTCCTCTCCCCGCACGAGCTGCCCTGCATCGCGCCGCCGTGGGGCGTCCTCGCCGCGATCGACCTTCGCGACGGCTCGAAGCGCTGGCAAGTCCCCCTCGGCAAGATCAAGCTGCCCGGCGGCGCGGCCATCGAAGGGCTGCCCGCATTCGGCGGCGCGCTGGTGACGGGCGGAGGCCTCGTGTTCATCGCCGGCGCGCTGCGAGACGACACGCTCTACGCGCACGACGTCGAGACCGGCCGCGTGCTCTGGTCCGCGCCGCTGCCCGCCGGCGGGCAGGCCGCGCCGATGACCTACCGCCATCGCGGCAGGCAGTACATCGTGATCAGCGCCGGCGGCCACGCGAAGGCGGGAACGACGATGGGCGACGCCGTCGTGGCCTACGCGCTGCCGTAGCTCTCCGCGATCGGATCGTCCCCTTCCACACGCACGCAATTGCGTCCCGCGCGTTTCGCGGCGTACAGCGCGCGGTCGGCGGCGGCCACGAGCGACGCCGGGTCGCCGAGGCGGGCGGGGATCATGGCGGCGACGCCGAAGCTGGCTGTCACGTTGTGAATGCCCAGGCGCTCGATCAGATTGCGCAGCCGCTCGGCGACCACTTCCGCGCTGGCGGTATCGGTGCTCGGGAGCAGGAGCGCGAACTCCTCGCCGCCGTAGCGCGCGGCGACGTCGCCGCTGGTGCGGATCGTCTCCGCGAGCAGCTGGCCGATGCGGCGCAGGCATTCGTCGCCGGCCGGATGGCCGTGGGTGTCGTTGAGCAGCTTGAAGTGATCGAGGTCGAGCAGCACCAGCGCGAGCGGCTCGTCGTGGCGCAGCGCGCGCTCCCACTCCACCTCCAGCACGCGCTCGAACTCGCGCCGGTTGGGGATGCCGGTCAGCGCGTCGCTCACCGCGAGCTGGGCCAGCCGCGCGTTGGCTTCCGTCAGCGCGACGGTCTGCTCGCCGACGCGCAGCCGCAGCTTCTCCGCCTGCACGTACAGGGCGCGCGTCCGCATGCGCACCAGCAGCGCGACGAGCCCGGCCGCCACCAGCAGCCAGAGCGCGATGGCCCACGCGGTGCGGTACCACGGCGGGAGGACGGCGAAGCGCCACGTCGTCTCCGGCCCCGTCTCGCCCGAGGCGCCGCGCGCGCGGACGCGGAAGGTGTAGCTCCCTTCGCCGAGGTTCGTGTACTCCAGCAGCGGCTCATCGCGCCACTCGCTCCACGCCTCGTCGATCGGATCGAGCCGGTACTGATAGCGGACGCCGGGGAGGAACGAGGCCGGTCCCACTTCGATGCGCAGGCGCTGGAAGGCGTGCGGCAGCTCGACCGCATGCGCCGCGCCGTAGCCGCCGAAGAGCATGCGCCCGTTGCCGCGGGTGATGCGGCGGATGACCGGCGCGGGCGGCGGGGCGATCCGTTGCGCCGCGGCGGGGGAGATGCGGAAAAGACCGTGATCGCCGGCGATGAGGATGGTGCCGTCCTCGTCGAGGCGCATCGTCTCGATGTCGCCCGCCGGCATGGAGATGGGCGAGCGCGCGGCGAGCTCGTAGCGGCCGTTCGCCAGCTTGCGGATCACGCTCGGCGGCGCGGTGTTGATCCACACGTTGCCCGCCGCATCGGCGGCCGCCGTGTCCCAGCGCCCCGGCGCGCGCGTGCCGCCGAGGAGAGGATCGGCCACGAGCCCCTCGCCCCCAGCCCCTCTCCCGCCGCCGGGGGGAGAGGGTGGCCGGAGGCCGGGTGAGGGGCCCAGTTGCAGGAAACGGCCTCCCCCTTCGCCGGTCGTGAACACGACGCGGTTGCCGATCAGGAACGGGGTGAGGTCGCCGCCGCCGAACGGATGCATCGAGCCGTCGCGGTCGATGCGCAGCGCGCCGTCGTACGAGGTGCCGCACCAGAGCGCGCCGCCCTGCTCGAGGAACGTCCGCACATACGCCTTGCCGTGCGGCGCGAGGCCGGCGTAGCGCCACCCTTCGCCGTTGCGGCGGAGCAGCCCGAGGCCGTCGGTGAGGCCGAGGTAGACCAGATTGCGGTCGCCCGGAGCAACCGCTATGGCGTAGATGAGGAGCTGTTCGGTGCCGGCGATCCGCCGCGGCTTCTCGTTGCCGCGGATGCGATACGCGCCGGCGTCGGTGCCGACCAGCAGCTCGTCATCGACCGGCACGATGCACCATGGCGAGTCGACGCCGGCGATGGCGGCCACGCGGTCATCGATCGCGAAGAGTCCATGCGAGGACGCGGCGTACAAACGGCCCCCGTGACGCAGCACGTCGTGCGTCGAGCCGCGCAGGCCGCTGCGGCTGTCGATCACGGTCAGCGGCGACGCCAGGTCGACGCGCGTCATCCCCAGGTCGTGCACGATCCAGAGCGAGCCCTCCCGGTCCTCGCGCGCCGCATACGCGAGCGCCTCGGGGAGGCCGGCCTCGCGATTGATCACCGTGTCGAGATTGCCCGCCGCATCGATGATGGCCACCCCGTCCCGCAGGGTGGTGAAGACGCTGCGGCCATCGCGCAACGTGCAGGAATCCATCACCAGCTTGCCTTTGATCCATGCGGCGCCGCTGCCGGCGACCGCTTTGCCGTCTCTCGTGAAAAGACCGACGTCGCGCACGTTGACGAAGGTGTCGGTGACGGCATCGACGCGCCGGCCGGCGAACGATTTGCCGCCGCCGAGGTCCTGCAGTCCGTCGCGCGTGCCGAAGAGCAGCTTGCCGCGCGAGAAGAAGGGGCGATGGGGGGCCGGATGCTCGCGCGCGTCGAGCAGCACCTTGCTCGTCCGCCCGTTCCAGGCGACGACGATCTTCTGGGAGACGAAGACGAGGCCCGCGCCGTCCGCGATGACGTAGTCGAACTCGCCGAGGCTCGCGCGTTGGGCGGGCGGGAGCGTCTGGAGCAGCGAGCGGTAGTGCAGGTTGCCCTGCGCGTCGGGCTCGAGCACGCCGAAGTCGTCCACGCTGCCGACGTCGATGCGGTCCTTCCCGTCGACGAAGAGGGAGAGCGCCGGCGCGCTGCGGGGCAGCTCGACCACGCTCCACCAGGCGCCGTCGTAGGTCACCACGCCGCGCAGGTTCGCGAAGTAGAGGATGCCGCGGCTGTCCTGCGCGACGGCGAAGTTCTGGCTGCCGCCGCGGTGCTGCTGCTGGTCGAAGTGGGTGAGCTGCGGATAGCCGAGGGGCGCGTTCGCGGCCGCGCCGAAGGCGGCGGCGAGCGTCAGGATGAGCGCCGGGATAGTGGTGGGAAGGCGAATGGTGAGGCAAGAGTGCCGCGAATGCGCGGCGCGCGCAAGCGCCGTGGCATACTCCGGCCCCGCTTGGCCCCGAACCGCACGCGCGAAGAAGTCGCGCTCGATGACGCCCGCGACCTGGAGCGCCTCGGCTACGCCCAGCAGCTCTTCCGCGAGATGGGCGGCTTCTCCAACTTCGCCGTCTCCTTTTCCATCATCTCCATCCTGACCGGCGCCGTGCTGCTGTACGGCTACGGCCTGAAGTTCGCCGGCCCCATCGTCAACTCCGTCGGCTGGCCTCTGGTCAGCCTGTTGACCATGTGCGTGGCCGCCTCCATGGCGGAGATCGCCTCCGCTTATCCGACCGCCGGGGGCCTCTATTTCTGGGCCACGCGCCTCGGCGGCAAGGGGTGGGGCTGGACCACGGCGTGGCTGAACATGCTGGGGCAGGTCACGATCACCGCCGGCATCAACATCGCGGCGGCCATCTATCTGATCGGCGCCGTGACGCGCATCGCCGGGCGGCCGCCGGCCGAGACGCCGTGGAGCTTCCAGGTCGCGGTCATGATGGTGATCCTGCTGCCGCAGGTGGTCATCAACCTGTGGGGCATCCGCCTCACCGCGCGCCTGAGCGACCTGAGCGTCTGGTGGCACATCGGCGGCGTGCTGCTCATCATCGCGCTGCTCGCCTTCTTCGGGCGCCATCACAGCTCGCTCTCCTTCCTCTTCCAGTTTCGACCTTCCGTGACGGCCGCCTCGGTGTCGCGGTGGTATGCCGGTGCGCCGGCGGTGCTGCTCTTCGTGCTCGCGCTGCTGCAGGCGCAGTGGACGTACACCGGCTACGACGCCTCGGCGCACATGGCGGAGGAGACGGTGATGGCGCGGCGCAACAGCGCGTGGGGCATCGTGCTTTCGGTGGCCGTGTCGGCGGTCGCCGGCTACGCGATGCTGATGGTGCTCACCTGGTGCATCCCGCATGGCGACGTCACCGCGACGGCGAACGATCCGTATCCGGTGCTGCAGATCGTGTACGCGAATCTGCCGCTGCCGATGGCGCATGCCATCGCCATCGTGATCGGCGTGGCGATGTGGCTGTGCGGGGTGGCCTCGGTCACTTCGATGGGACGGATGTGGTACGCCTTCGCCCGCGACGACGGCATGCCCGGCTCGCGCTGGCTGAAACTCGTGAGCGGGCGGCATCGCACGCCGCATGTGGCGATCATCGTCACGGCGGTGCTCTCCGTGCTGATCTGCCTCTACGCCGCCGCGTTTGCGGTGATCACCTCCATCAGCACGATCTGCCTCTACCTCGCGTACGGTATCCCCATCTGGCTGAACGCGCGCAACCGGCAGGTGACGCCGGAGCTGGCGCCCTGGAACCTGGGCAAGTGGTCGCCGCTCATCAACTGGATCGCCATCGTCTGGATCGTGGTGATCACCATCATTTTCATGCTCCCCCCGAACGAGCTGGTGTTCTGGACCATGCTCGGCGTGGCCGCGTTCCTGGCCGTCTACTGGAAACTGCGATGACGTTCCATCGCTACGTCGCCATCGGCGACTCGACCTCGGAGGGCCTGGACGATCCGGACGGCCGCGGCGGGTACCGCGGCTGGGCGGACCGCCTGGCGGAACGGATCGCCGCGTCGCAGCCGGAGCCGCTGCTCTACGCGAACCTCGCCGTCCGCGGGCGGACCACGCGCCACATCCGCGAGGAGCAGCTCGCGGCCGCCTTGGCCATGCGCCCCGACATCGCCACGGTCAGCGGCGGGACAAACGACTTCCTCCGCCCCCGCTTCGATGCGCGCGCCGTCGCCTCGGAGCTGGAGGTCATGCAACGCGCTCTTCTCGATGCGGGCGCCGCGGTCATGACCTTCACCCTTCCCGACATGCGACGGGTGATGCCGCTAACCCGCTTCTTCATCGACCGCGTCTTCGCCTTGAACGACGAGCTGCGCGCCGTCTGCTCCCGCACCGGCGCGCGCCTGCTGGACCTGGCCGCCTACGACATCGCGGCCGACCCCCGCTTCTGGTCGGACGACCGCCTGCACGCGAACTCCCTCGGCCACGAGCGCATCGCCGCCGCCCTCGCCGAGCTCCTGGGCATCCCCTCGGATGCCTCGTGGTCCGCGCCCCTCCCCCCGCCCCCGCCTCCCACCCTCGCCGACACGCTGCGCGCCGAGTGGTGGTGGACGCGCCGCCACTTCGCGCCGTGGCTGTGGCGGCATGCGCGCGGCAAGTCGTCGGGGGACGGGCGGGGGGCGAAGAGGCCTGGACTGGCGGCGGTGAGCCGATGAAGGACCAGTACTTCGGCGACATCCGCGACTGGTTCAAATATGTCGTGCTGCGCGTGCTGCTGCGCAAAGGGCTGACCCTCACCGCAGGCTGGATGCTAACCGAGGAAGACAGCAGCGGCGACGGTGAGCTGCGCGGGTATCTGCAGGGACAACCGGTCAACCGTCGGGTCGATCCGGAGCTTTACCAGTGGCTGCTGCAATGGCAGGAGTCGGGCGCGCCGCGCGAAGTGCAGCAGATCGAGCGCAGCGGTCTGCTTGGGGAGGCCCGCTTCCATCGTGCGCTGCTGACCGATGACGCGGCCGCGCGCGATGCGTGGTTCGCGGCGCTGTACGAGGTGGCTGCCGGCTCTGACGTCGTCTTTCTCGATCCGGACAACGGTCTGGAAGTTCGTTCCCATCCCCGCGGCAAGGGCAAGTCATCAAAGTACGTCTACTGGCGCGAGATCGTGGAGCTCTGGAACCGCGGGCATTCGGTCGTCGTCCACCAGCACTTTGCCCGCGTGACGCGGCGCAGCTTTCTGCGTGGGCGGCTCGAGGAGCTGTTCCGCTTTTTCCCGGCCGAGCGAGGCATCGCCATCCACACTATGGACACGATGTTCCTGATCGTCGCCCGTCCCGAGCATTGGGAGAGGCTGGCCGGAGTGATCGAGGCCATCGGCGCGACCGACGACCGGCGCCTGCACGCGGAGGAGCTGGGACGGGAAACGCTCGAGAGGCTGACCCGGCCGATCGACTACGAGGCCGCATTGCGCGAGGACAATCGGATGCTGCTAGGCGGCGGCGGAGAGGCAATCAACCGCAACGAACAGCAGGTCGTCCGCAAGACCGACCTTCCCGGCAGCGAACGCGATCAGAAGATGTACGTCATGCGCTGCCTCCGCTGCGCCCACGAATATGGTTGCAACGGAATCGAGATCTTCCAGCGGAAGTGCCCGCGCTGCCAGGGTGGGCCCGCGGCGCTGGACGTGTGGGTGCACTGAAGGCGTTCCCTCCAAAACCGCCCTCAACCGTCTGGCGCCCGGCTTGCATCCGCCCTCCGCCCAAAGGCGGCAAACCGCCCCAAACCGTTTCAGCACAAATTCATTCGTCACACCCCAGGGAGGAGACGCGCGCGATGACTACTGGAATCGGCGTCGATAAAGCGACCGAGCTTTCGCCGAAGGACTTCGACCGCCTGTTGCTCCGGACGCTGGCCGCCATGAAGAAAGGCGACTTCAGCATCCGCATGCCGGTCGAGTTCACGGGCACTCAAGGCAAGATTGCCGACACACTGAACGACATCCTCGAGCTCAACGACCGGATGGCCTCCGAGATCGAGCGCATCTCGAACGTGGTCGGCAAGGAAGGAAAGCTCAACCAGCGCGCCCAGATCCCGACCGCGGGCGGCCAGTGGGCCATCCTCGCCGAGTCGGTCAACTCGCTCATCGGCGACCTGGTCCAGCCGACCAACGAGATCGCCCGCGTCATCGGCGCGGTGGCCCGGGGCGACCTCTCCCGCACCATGGCCATCGAATTCGACGGCCGCCCCCTCAAGGGTGAGTTTTTGCGGACGGCGAAAACGGTCAACACCATGGTCGACCAGCTCGGCTCCTTCGCCTCGGAAGTCACCCGCGTGGCGCGCGAGGTCGGCACCGAAGGCAAGCTCGGCGGCCAAGCCGACGTCAAGGGCGTGGCCGGCACCTGGAAAGACCTCACCGACTCCGTCAACATGATGGCGTCCAATCTCACCGCCCAGGTCCGCAACATCGCGCAGGTGACGACGGCCGTCGCGAACGGCGACCTGTCGAAGAAGATCACGGTCGACGTCCGGGGCGAGATCCTCGAGCTCAAGAACACGATCAACACCATGGTCGATCAGCTGAACGGCTTCGCGTCCGAGGTGACGCGCGTCGCGCGCGAGGTCGGCACGGACGGCAAGCTCGGCGGCCAGGCGGTCGTGAAGGGCGTCGCCGGCACCTGGAAGGACCTGACGGACAACGTCAACTCGATGGCCGGCAACCTGACGAACCAGGTGCGCGGCATCGTGAAGGTCGTGACCGCCGTCGCGAACGGCGACCTCCAGCAGAAGCTGACGGTCGAGGCGAAGGGCGAGGTCGCGGCGCTCGGCCAGACGATCAACAAC